>JAUNTP010000024.1 GCA_030538585.1 Mobilicoccus sp. | reverse complement strand
CAACCTCGCCAAAGAAGCCCCCGGCTGGCGCACCGACCCCACCACCACCGGCCCACCCGGCAAGCGCGCCCACCTCGTCACGACCACCACCCCCACCGGGCACACGTACGAGTCCCGACCACCGCCCGTCGGCTGACGAGACCTCACGCCACCCGTTGACAGATCCACGCTCACCGGTCATGCCATCGGTGGCCGGCCTCGCTGCCGGTGCGGCTACGCCTCGCTCGGGAGGTGGAGCTGGGCGCCCCGCCACCTCGGCCCGTGGCCGGTGAGGCGGACGGTGCGGGGGTCGTCGGGGTCCTCGTCAGCAGCCACGTCCTCGCCCGTCGACGCGTCTCCCCCGGTGGCGCGCAGCAGCTCGACCGTCAGCCAGGAGTCGCTGAGCTGCTCGGCGACTCCGGCGCCCCATTCGATGACGGTGACGGAGGTGGCGACGGTGTCGTCGAGGTCGATGTCGTCCACCTCGCCTGCCCCGGCAAGGCGGTAGGCGTCGACGTGGACGAGGTCGGGGCCACCGACGAGCGAGGGGTGGACGCGGGAGAGGACGAACGTCGGCGACGTGATCGGCCCCCGCACCCCGAGCCCGTCGCCGAGGCCCTGCGTGAAGGTCGTTTTACCGGCGCCGAGCTCCCCCACCAGTACCAGCACGTCGCCGGCGCGCAGGTGGGCGGCCAGGGCCCGGCCCAGGGCTGTCGTGTCGTCGGCGGTGGGCAGCACACGCTCGAGAAGAAGGTCACCGTCGGTGCTCACGCCGGTCCTTTCGCGCTTCACGGGCCGCCCGGCGGGAGGCGATGTTGCGCACCCGGGTCGGCGCGACGTGCTGGGCGACGGGACCAGCGCCGCGGCGGGCCCGCGCGATGAGGTCGAGCAGGTGCTCATCGAGCACCTGGGCGTGTTCGAGCATGATGACGTGCCCCGCGTCCTGCACGACCACCTGCTCGGCGCCCGGCACGAGCCGCACGATCTCCGCGCTGTGCTCCGGCGGGGTGAGCCGGTCGGCCGTGCCGCTGATGACGAGGGTCTCGACCCCGTCGTACGCGCCGAGGGCGTCGCGCTTGTCGTGCAGCTCGAAGATGGGGAAGAACTTCGACATGACCTCCAGGCGGGTGCCGAAGATCATGTCGGTGGTCAACTGCGCGATCGACAGCGGCACCGGAGACCCGAACGAGCCGATGTCGACGACGAAGTCGACGAGGTCACGCCCCTGCCGCACGCCGAGGTCGATGAGATCCTGACGGGCGGCCAACACCCCGGTCAGCGGCATGAGGCCGCGGATGATCCGCCCACCCAGACGCCCGAAGCCGTACGAGACGCCGGAGAGGTCGCCCGGGCTCGTCGCCACGAAAGCCGCGCCGACGACGCGGTCGCGCACGAAATCCTCGTGGTCGCGGCCGAGGGCCATCATCGCCATGCCCCCCATGGAGTGCCCGACGAGGACGACGGGCCCGGTCGGCGCCGTCTCCTCGACGACCTGCAGGAGGTCGTCGCCGAGCTGCTCGATGGAGAGGGAATCCGCCTCCCCCATCCCGGAGCGGCCGTGACCCCGCTGGTCCCACAGCACGACCCGGTACCCGGCCTCCCGCAGCGCGCGGCGCTGGAACACCCAGGCGGTGAGGTTGAGGCAATACCCGTGGGTGAGGACGACGGTCGGCACGGTCGCCGGATCACCCTCGGGCTCGGCGCGGGGCTCGTCGATCTCGACGTGGACCTCGACGCCGTCGCTCATGACGAGGCGGAACTCCTCGTCCGGGGTCTCGCGGTACCGGGTGTCCTCGACGGTCGCGTCGAGGGCGACGGCCGTGCGCCGGTCGCGGCTCAGCCGGTCCGCGGCAACCCCCGCGGCCGCGGTCATGCCCGCGGCGACGAGGCCGAGACCCACCCCGAGGGCAGGACGACCCAGGGATGCGGCCGGGCCTTTGAGGACGGGCACACCGCGCGGCAAGCGTGAGGACATCAGGGCCTCCCTTCGGGTCGCTCCAGGATCGCTCAGTGCGCGGCGCGGCGCAGCAGGGCGGCGACGCTCGGGCCTATGGCGTGCGCCACGTCGAGGGCGCGGACCGGGCCGCCGGGGCAGGCGGCGTGACCGGCGAGGCCGTGCACCGTGGCGGCGACACTCGCCGCGTCGTAGGGGTCGAGACCGCTCGCCAGGAGCGTGCCCGCGATGCCGGCGAGCACGTCGCCCGACCCCGCGGTCGCGAGCCACGCGGGCGCCTCGGCGCAGGCCCGCACCGGCAGACCGCTCACGCTCGGGGCGACGACGTAGGTCGTCGCGCCCTTGAGGAGCACGGTGGCGTGCAGCGCGTCCGCGGCGCGACGAGCGTGACCGATGGGCTCGGCGCGCACGTCCTCCGCGCTGACCTGGGTGTCCTCCAGGCGGCTGAGCAGTCGCGCGAGTTCGCCCGCGTGTGGGGTCAGCAGGGTGCGAGCCCCGGAGCGGGGCCGCGGGCCGTCGAGCAGATCGAGCCCCCCGGCGTCGACGACGCACGGCACGCCCGCGTCGAGCGCCTCCCGCGCCGTCGTCAGGTGCGCGATGTCGGCCTCGCTCTCGGGGTCGACGTCGAGCCCCGGACCGACGAGCCACGCCTGCACCCGCCCCATCCCGACGGCCTCGGGAACGGCGGCCTGCACCCGCTCGGTCACGGTCGGCGGGCCGACGTAGCGCACCATCCCGGCACCGGCGCACACCGCCGCCGTGACCGCCAGCACCGCAGCCCCCGGGTAGGTCTCACCGCCCGCAACGACGCCGAGCACGCCGCGGCTGTACTTGTCGTCCTCCGGGCCGGGCAACGGCCACAAGGCCGCGACGGCGTCGTGCGAGAGACGCTCGGCGACCGGCACGGTTCTCATCTCCAGGCCGATGTCGACGACGGTGAGCACGCCGCACCGATCGGCCGTGCGCAGGAGGTGGACGGGCTTGGCGACCCCGAACGTCACCGTCTCATCGGCCCACACACCCTCGGAGTCGACGACGAGACCGGCCGGGTCGGCGCCGCTGGGCAGGTCGACGGCGACGACGTACGCGTCGTCGGCGACCGCCTCGAAGAGCAGTCGGCACCGGTCGGCGGAGGAGCCACCCCACCCGGGACGCCCTCCGATGCCGGTGATGCCGTCCACCACGAGATCGGCCTCGGCGACGAGGTCGATGGCCTCGCCGAGCGCCGCAGCCGGGTTCTCCAGCGCAGGGTCATCCACCGAGGTGGGAGCAGCGATCCCGGCGAGGTCCACCACATGCACGCCCGCCTCGCGGGCGCTGCTCAACCCACCCTCGTGAGCCCCCTCGTCGGACACGAGCACCGCCGCCAGGCCGGCCACGTCACGGTCCACCTTCTTCGCCATCCGCGCGAGCGCGTACAAGGTGTCGCCGCCGTTGCCGCCGCTGCCGACGAGCGCCACCACCCGCGGCGCCTCGATCTCGGCCGCTCGCGCCATGAGCACCGTCGCCAGGCCACGGGCGGCCCGCGCCATGAGCTCCCCGTCGGGCAACGACTCCATCGCGCTCGCCTCGGCGGCCCGCACGTCCGCCACACTCCACGCCGAGATCATCAGCAGCTCTCACCTCTCCGTGTTCGTGCGCTGCGCCAGCACCATCGCCGTCGCGATGCCACCGTCGTGGGAGATCGTCACGAGAACATCGTCCGCCCCCAGCCGTCGAGCGCACTCCGCGACCGTGCCGGTGAGCACCAGCCGCGGCGCCCCGTGCTCACCTCGTTGCACCTCGGCGTCGGTCCACAGCAGTCCCCCCGGCGCACCGAGCGCCTTCGCGAGGGCCTCCTTGGCCGCGAACCGACCCGCGAGCGAATGCACCGGCAGATCCCGCTCAGCCTCGGTGAACAGGCGCGTCCGCAACGCCGGCGTCCGCTCCAACACCTCACCGAAGCGCGGCACGTCGACGACGTCGATGCCGATCCCGACGATCACGACCGACCTACTCCACCGTCACGGACTTCGCGAGGTTCCGCGGCTGATCGACGTCAAGCCCCTTGGCCGCGGCCAGCTCGGCGGCGAACACCTGCAGGGGGACGATGGTCAGCAGCGGCTCAAGCAGCGGCGGCGCGACGGGCACGCGGATGACCTCGTCGGCGAACGGGACGACGTCCTCGTCGCCCTCCTCGGCGATGACGAGGGTGCGGGCGCCGCGGGCGCGGATCTCCTGAATGTTGGAGACGACCTTGCCGTGCAGCCCGTGCGGAGTGTCGGGGCCGGGGACGACGATGAACACGGGCTGACCAGGCTCGATGAGCGCGATCGGGCCGTGCTTGAGCTCGCCGGCAGCGAACCCTTCGGCGTGGATGTAGGCGATCTCCTTGAGCTTGAGCGCCCCCTCCAGGGCGATCGGGTACCCCACGTGACGCCCGAGGAAGAGGACCGAGCGGGTGTCGGCCATGAACCGGGCGATCTCGCGCACGCGGTCCATCGTGTCGAGCAGCGACTCGACCTTGGCCGGGACCTCGCCGAGTTCGCGCATGACCTGCTGCGCCTCCTCGGCATAGCTTCCGCCGCGCAACTGCGCGAGGTAGAGGCCGAGCACGTAGCAGGCCGTGATCTGCGCGGTGAACGCCTTGGTGGAGGCGACCGCGATCTCGGGGCCGGCGTGGGTGTAGAGCACCGCGTCGGATTCGCGCGGGATCGTCGCGCCGTGGGTGTTGCAGATGGAGATCGTCAGCGCGCCGAGCTCGCGGGCGTGCTTGACGGCCATGAGGGTGTCCATCGTCTCGCCGGACTGGCTGATGGAGACCACCAGGGTGCGCTCGTCGACGACCGGGTCGCGGTAACGGAACTCGTGGGCGAGCTCGACCTCACACGGGATGCGCGTCCAGTGCTCGATGGCGTACTTGGCCGTCATGCCCGAGTAGAACGCGGTACCGCAGGCGACGATGACGATCTTGTCGACGGCGCGCAGTTGCTCCTCGGAGATGCGCAGCTCGTCGAGCACCAGGGCGCCGTCGGCATCGGTGCGGCCCAGCAGGGTCGCGGCGATCGCGGCCGGCTGCTCCAAGATCTCCTTCTCCATGAACGAGGAGTGGCCGCCCTTCTCGGCGGCGGCGGCGTCCCAGTCGACGTGGAACGCCTTGCCCTCGGCGGGGGTGCCGTCGAACCCGATGACCGTCGCGCTCTGCGGCGTGATGGTGACGATCTGGTCGTTGGCGAGTTCGAGCGCCTCACGGGTG
Source organism: Mobilicoccus sp. (assembly GCA_030538585.1). Taxonomy (GTDB): domain Bacteria; phylum Actinomycetota; class Actinomycetes; order Actinomycetales; family Dermatophilaceae; genus Mobilicoccus. The sequence goes on along the minus strand of JAUNTP010000024.1, from coordinate 22,813 downwards.
TGGCCGATGAACGCGGCGACGTCGGAGCCGAGAAAGTTCTCACCCTCGCCCAGGCCGACGACCAGGGGCGAGTTACGGCGGGCGGCGACGACGACACCGGGCGCGTCGGCGTGGACCGCGAGCAGGGTGAACGCCCCTTCGAGGCGGTTGACGACCAGGCGCATCGCCTCGGTGAGGTCACCGCACTCGCCGTACGCGCGCGCCAAGAGGTGCGCCGCGACCTCGGTGTCGGTCTCGCTCTGGAAGCTCACGCCCTGCCCGAGCAACTCGGTCTTGAGGGCGTGGAAGTTCTCGATGATGCCGTTGTGGATGACGGCGAGCTTGTCGTCCTCGCCGCCGCGGTGGGGGTGGGCGTTCTCGTCGGTCGGCCCACCGTGGGTGGCCCACCGGGTGTGCCCGATGCCCGTCGAGGACTCCGGCATCGGCGAGGCCTCGATGAGACCGCGAAGGTTGGCGAGCTTGCCCGACTTCTTGCGGATGGCGACGCCCTCGGCGCCCGACTCGGACTCCCCCTCCAGCAGCGCGACACCGGCGGAGTCGTACCCCCGGTATTCGAGGCGGGCCAAGCCCTCCATGACGACGTCCAGCGCTCGGCCGTCACGACCCGGACCCACGTATCCCACGATTCCACACATGGCCCCCAGATTAGCCGGACCCGCGACCCCGGGCACGCGCGACTCGAACCTCACCAACCCCTCGCAGGAGCCCGCTCGTGACGGACGACGCGCAGCGCCACTCACCCACCGGCCGTGGTCCACAATGGCGTGGTGTCCTCAGCGCGCGAGACCGCCTCTCCCTATGTCCACCTCGACCGTGACGACTGGGCGAGGCTGCGGCGCACCCACCCCCTCAGCCTCGACAGCCAGGACGTCGAACGTCTCCGGGGCGTCGGCGAACGCCTCGACCTCAACGAGGTCGAGGAGGTCTACCTGCCCCTGTCGCGGCTGCTGAGCTTCTACGTCGAAGGCTCGGCGCATCTGCACCGCATCACCTCCGGGTTTCTCGGGGAGAGACCCGAGCGGACCCCGTTCGTCGTGGGCATCGCCGGGTCGGTCGCGGCCGGCAAGTCAACGACCGCCCGCATCCTGCGCGAACTCATGGCGCGCTGGCCACACACACCGCGAGTCGACCTCGTCACCACCGACGGGTTCCTCCTGCCCAATGCCGAGCTGGAGGCGCGAGGCATCCTCCACCGCAAGGGGTTTCCGGAGTCCTACGACCAACGGGCACTGCTGCGGTTCGTCGCGGCCGTCAAAGGAGGTGCCGAGGAGGTGAGCGCGCCGGTGTACAGCCACCTCACCTACGACATCGTCGAGGGCGAGCGCATCGTCGTCCACCGACCCGACGTCCTCATCGTCGAGGGCCTCAACGTGCTGCAACCCCCGCGCGTGCGCGCCGACGGTCGCCTCTCCCTCGCGGTGAGCGACTTCTTCGACTTCTCCGTGTACGTCGACGCCCGCATCGATCTGCTGCGCGACTGGTACGTGAGCCGCTTCCTCGGCCTCCGGCAGACGGCGTTCTCCGACCCGGACTCCTACTTTCACCGCTACGCGTCCCTCTCGGACGAGGAAGCCCGCGACACCGCCCACGCCATCTGGCGCACCATCAACGAACCCAACCTGCGCGCCAACGTCGAGACGACCCAGGGCCGCGCGACGCTCGTGCTCACGAAAGGTGAAGACCACAAGGTCCACCGCATCAGGCTGCGCAAACTCTGACCGGCCTCCCCCCTGGCCCCCACCGTTGGTCGAGGAGCGCAGCGTCTCGAGACCACCCCCCTCTCAGGGTCACCCACCGCCGTTGGTCGAGGAGCGCAGCGTCTCGAGACCACTGCCCAGGTCATCACGTCGACCTGAGATGGTTTCGAGACGTCGCTTCGCTCCTCCTCAACCAACGGCACCGCCAACGTCACAAGCCGGGGACCTCCAGCAGGTCGGTGACGAGGGCGGCGATGGGGCTGCGTTCGCTGCGGGTGAGGGTCATGTGGGCGAACAGCGGGTTGCCCTTGAGGACCTCGATGACGGCGGCGATGCCGTCGAAACGGCCGACGCGCAGGTTGTCGCGCTGGGCCACGTCGTGGGTGAGCACGACACGGGAGTTCTGCCCGATGCGTGACAGCACCGTCAGCAGAACATTGCGTTCGAGCGACTGCGCCTCATCGACGATGACGAACGCGTCGTGCAACGAGCGACCCCGAATGTGCGTGAGCGGCAACACTTCGAGCATGCCGCGGTCGAGGATCTCCTCGACGACCTCACTGGAGACCAGCGCCCCCAGAGTGTCGAACACCGCCTGACCCCAGGGGCCCATCTTCTCGGCCTCCGTCCCGGGCAGATACCCGAGATCCTGACCGCCGACCGCGTAGATGGGCCGGAAGATGATGACCTTGCGGTGCTGCCGGCGCTCCAGCACGGTCTCGAGCCCGGCGCACATGGCGAGCGCGCTCTTGCCGGTCCCGGCGCGTCCGCCGAGGCTGACGATGCCGATGTCGGGGTCGAGCAGCAGGTCGAGGGCGATGCGCTGCTCCGCGCTGCGGCCGTGGACCCCGAAGGCGTCGCGGTCGCCCCGCACGAGCCGTACCGCCCCGTCGACGCCGACGCGGCCGAGGCCGCTGCCCCGCGGCGAGTGCAGGATCAGCCCGGTGTGGCACGGCAGGTCGTCGGCGCCGTCGTGCAGGATGCGGCCGTTTTCGTACAGCTCGTTCATGTCCTCGGTGGAGATCTCCAGCTCCGCGAGCCCGGTCCAGCCCTTGTCGACCTTCGCGAGCTCGGCGCGGTACTCCTGGGCTTCGAGACCCATGGCGCTGGCCTTGATGCGCATCGGCAGGTCTTTGCTCACCACGGTGACGTTGCGGCCGCCGTCGGCGAGGTTCTTCGCGACGGCGAGGATGCGGGTGTCGTTGTCGCCCAACCGAAAACCGGGCGGCAGCCCGGTCTGGTCGACGTGGTTGAGCTCGACGTGGATCGTGCCGCCGTCCCCGACCGGCACGGGCTGGTCGAGTCGGCCGTGCCGCACCCGGATGTCGTCGAGGAGCCGGAGGGCCTGCCGGGCGAAGTACCCGAGTTCGGGGTGGTGGCGCTTGGCCTCGAGTTCGGTGATGACCGTGACCGGCAGCACGATCTCGTGTTCACCGAAGCGGAGCAGGGCGGTCGGATCCGACAACAGCACCGAGGTGTCCAGGACGTAGGTCTTGACTTCGCTCACGGTGGGCCCCCTGGGTGACCTGCTCCGGGCGACCGGATGCCGCCGTCTGCGTCCGACGGTACGACCCTCGTGACCCACACGCCTGGCGGCGAGAGCGTCCAGCCCCCGATGTTCACCGGGTCGTCACCGAATCCGAGCCGATGCAGCGCGGGCATCGTCGCAGGTCAGAGTCGCGCGATGGTGGCGCTGACACCGCCGCGCGTGGGGGGCACGGCCACCCCGTCGCCCGCTGGGAGCGTGCAGAGTTCGGGGCCGCGGTCGGGGCGGCGGCGCAGGAGGGTCCAGGCGCCCCAGGCGACCGCGGCGATGCCCAGCACGGAGGCGCCGTTGACGACCGCGACGTCGAGCATGGAGTAGGCGACGAGCCAGCCGGTCACCCAGACGAGGACGGCGATGACGCGCCGGTCGGTCCACGTGGCACCGAGCAGCACCACTCCCCAGAGCACGTACCAGGGGTACACGGTGGGGCCGCCGACGGTGAAGACGATGAGGGCCCAGGCCGCCGCGGCGACCGGGCGACGCGGCCCGAGACGCCACGTGATCCAGGCGAGGGCGACGAGGATGGCGACGAGCCCGGCGGCCTGGAAGGTGGGCACCGCGCCGACGGTCCACTCCTCGGGCACGCCGATGAAGGACAGGGAGGCAGCGACGGCGGCCCCGGCCATCGACACCGGGGAGAGCAGCGAGAGCACCGAGCCGGGCACGCCGAGGTTGCTCAGCCAGCCCCAGCCGAGGCCGGTGAGGGCGGTCCAGCCGGCGAACGCGACGAACGCGACGGCGCCCACCTTGACGGCCTGTTTGACGTAGGCCCACTGGTCGACGCGGGAGAGCAGCGGCCCCTCGCCGCGTTCACCGCGGGCGTGCCGGTACGCCAGGCCCGCGACGCCCACGAGGGCGATGACAGCGGTCTGCTTGAACCCGGCTCCGGCGGCGATCGCCACGGAGGCCATGACCCAGCGTCCGTCGGAGGCCAGCAGCAGGCCGACGACGACGAGGGCGATCATCATCGCGTCGTTGTGCATGCCGGCGACCAGATGCATGATGACCAGCGGGTTGATGACCCCGAGCCACACCGCCTGGTCGCGCGAGACCCCCATGCGTATCGCGAGGCGCGGCAGGGCGTAGGCGATGACGGCGACCGCGACCAACGCCGGCAACCGCATGGCGATGGCCGCGATGAGGGCGTCACCCCCGGTGAGGTCGACGACGACGCGCTGCACCTGCAACGCGAGCGGACCGTAGGGGGCTGCGGTGAAGAGCCACAGGGGATCGACGTGATCGGCGAACGGACCCGGGACCGCGATGGGGCCGGTCTGGTAGGGGTCCATGCCCCGCCCGACGACGAGACCTTGGGCGGCGTAGCTGTAGGCGTCGCGGCTGAACAAGGGCGGTACGGCGAGCACCGGCAGACTCCACCATGCCCACGTCGCCACGGGCGCCGAGGGCACCCCCTGCGATGGGCGCAACCGCAGCCAGGCGTCGAAGAGGCGCAACAAGCCGACGAGCACGATCGCGCTGGCAGCAAAGCGCGCCGGCTCACCGAGCATCCACCCGGTGTAGGCGGTGTCGTAGAACGGCGAGTCGGCCGGGACGAACGCCGGGGCGAACCCGCCGAGCGCGATGAGGACCATCGCGATGAAGCCCTGACGCACATACGGGTGGTGCCAGGCCTCCGCGAGGGCCGCGCGAGCGTCGGTGACCTGGTCTCGCAGGCGAACCGCCGAGGTCGGCACGCGAGACTCCCCCGCACTCGAGTTCGCGGCAGCAGGGGAAGGGGTCGAGGCGTCGGGGCGGTGCATCTCGTGCGCGCTCATCACCCCTCCTTCGCTGCCGGTGAGTCTGGTGGAGCCGCGAATGGACGCAGCTGCTCTGCCATCCTGCCCTGCCGAGGCGGCGGACGCTCCCGCACAGCAACCTGCCTCATGTGCCTGGGAGTCTCCTGGGAGCCTCAGGAGCCGTAGCGGCGCTCCCGCTCGGCGTAGGAGCGCAACGCTCGCAAGAAGTCGACGCGGCGGAAGTCCGGCCAGTACGCCTCGCAGAAGTACAGCTCGCTGTGCGTGCTCTGCCAGAGCAGGAACCCTCCGACCCGCTGCTCACCGCTGGTGCGGATGACGAGATCGGGGTCGGGTTGCCCGCGGGTGTACAGGTGGGCGGTGATGGCCTCGACGTCGATCGTGTCGATGACGTCTTCCAGCGTGGCGCCCTGCGCGGCCGCGTCGCGGAGCAGCGCGCGAACCGCGTCGGCGATCTCCTGCCGCCCGCCGTAACCGACGGCCACGTTGACGACCATGCCGCTGATGCCCTCGGTGCTCGCCGCCGCGGTGCGCAACCGCTCCCGGGTCTCCTCGGGCAGCAGGTCCAGGGCACCCACCGGGTGGACGCGCCATTGCTGCTCCGCCGCGATCTCGTCGACGACGTCCTCGATGATGTGCAACAGCGGCGCGAGCTCGGCCTCATCCCGCTTGAGGTTGTCGGTGGAGAGCAGCCACAAGGTGACGATCTCGATGCCGACCTCCTCGCTCCAGCCGAGGAACGGGACGATGTTGTCGGCTCCCGCCCGATGCCCGTCGGCGGTGTCGGCGCCCTTGGCCCGAGCCCAACGCCGGTTGCCGTCGAGCATGACCGCGACGTGGCGGGGCAGGCGCTCGGTCGGCAGTTGGGCGACGAGCTTGCGCTCGTACGCCCCGTAGAGGAGGTCACTTACGTCCACCGCAGCTCCCGTCGCTCATCGCCCACGGGAAGGAGCCTAACCCGGTCGTTCCACAGAGCGCCGGGGCTGATCTCGACAGCCTCCCTACGGTGCCGTAACCTACGGTAACGTAACCAACGTTTCCGGTGCTGTCAGGAGGACGCCCATGAGTGCCACACCGTCGGCGCACCGCGCGCCCCTCGACCCCGGCCGAGGCCCCGCCCACCCCGTCGCGGAGATGGTGCCGCTGCTGCGCGGCTGGCTCCACGCCGTCGCGTTTCCGCTGGTCGTCCTCGGTGGGCTCACGCTGGTCACCCTCACGCCGAGCCTGCGGGCCCGCGCCGGGGCGGCAGTGTTCGTGGCCACGGCGGCCTTGTTGTTCGGGGTCTCGGCCCTCTATCACCGCGGCCGCTGGTCGCCGCCGATCAAGCGGTTTCTCGGGCGGATCGACCACGCCAACATCTTCCTGGCCATCGCGGGCGCCTACACGGCATTCGCTCTCAGTCTCCTCCCGCCCGCGCAGGCGACGACGCTGCTCTGGACGATCTGGATCGGTGCCGCGGCCGGGGTGTTCCTGCGCGTCGTGTGGGTGAGCGCGCCCCGGTGGCTCACGACGCTCACCTACATCGGGCTGGGGTGGGTCGCCGTGTTCTACCTGGGTCCACTGCACGCCGGCGGCGGCACGCTCGTGCTCGCGCTCATCGCCCTCGGCGGGGTGCTGTACACGGTCGGCGCGGTCGTTTACGGGCTCAAGCGGCCCGACCCCTCACCGCGCTGGTTCGGGTTCCACGAGGTGTTCCACGCGTTCACGCTCGCAGCGTTCGGCACGCACGCTGCCGCGGTGACCCTCGCCCTCGCCGCCTGAGCCTCAGGCGCTCCGACCCTCCGACCGGTCCTGCTCCTCGCGAGCTGCCTCCGGTGCGTCCACCGGCTGCGCCGAGACGTCGTCGCGAGCCTTCTGCTCGGCGCTCGCGCCGCGTGCCGGTTCGTCGCGCACCGGAAGGAACAGCTGGCGACGGTAGGGGCGGCTCACCACCTGGTCCCCGGCCTCCCGCTCCCGCGCCGCGTCGGCGGCGGCCTCGTCGAAGCGCACGTTGCGCATGCGCCCGTACATGCTGCGCATCAGCAGCCACAACGCCACGGCCACCAGAAAGAACGCGAGGAACGCCCCGATGCCGGGCGAGACCTCCAAACCCTGCGTGCCACCCATCACTCCCCCTTGAGAGTCTCGAGGATCTCGGTATTGACGACGATGTCATCGACGACGAGCTCGGCCTCGCCCGCGACGACGCGGGCGGCGAGCGCATCGGCCTGCGCGGGAGAGCCGAGACCGGCGAACAGGTCGTCCTCCCCCTCGGCGACGTCCACGTAGGAGGCGGCCAACTCGAAGTCCTCGGTGGGCCACACCTCCTTCTCGACCTCGACCGGGACCCCGAACCACCACGAGTCGGGGTCGATCTGCGTGGCGTGGGCGAGCAGCGCCGCGTTGCGGGTCTCGAAGTGGTCGCTGCACTCGACTCGCGTGGTGACCTGGCGCGGCTTGCGCTCACGCCACCGGGTGAGCCACTCCCCGAACGGGGATTCGACGCCCCGCTCGGTGAGGACCCGGTGGAACGCCTTGATGCGGTCGATGCCGATGGTCTGGTTGTAGTAGAGCTTGAGCGGCGCCCACGGTTCCCCGGCGTGCGGGAACGCCTCCGGGTCGCTCGCGGCGCGGAACGCGGCCACCGACACGACGTGGGTCATGATGTGGTCGGGGTGCGGGTAGCCGCCGACCTCGTCGTAGGTGGTCATCACGTGGGGGCGGAACTCACGGATGACGCGCACGAGCGCCTCGGCGGTGATGTCGACCGGTTCGAGGGCGAAACAGCCCGCCGGCAGGGGCGGCTTGGGGTCACCCTCGGGCAGACCCGAGTCGACGAAACCCAGCCAGGTGTGCTCGACGTCGAGGATGTCCTGGGCGCGCGCCATCTCGCGGCGCCGGAACGCCGGAAGGTCGCGCAGCACATCGGGGTCGTCGACCAGGCGCGGGTTGAGGACGTCACCGCGCTCACCACCGGTGCACGACACGACGTGGACCCGGGCGCCCTCTTTCCGGTAGCGGGCCATCGTGGCCGCGCCCTTGCTCGACTCGTCGTCGGGATGGGCGTGCACAGCCAGCATCCGGAAGGCGTCGGTCACGAAGGAGTCCTCACGGTCGGGTCGGGCCGGGGCAGACCGGCTCGGTCGTTTCATCCATTGTGGCACCGACCACCGACAGCCCGTCGCCGCCACCCGAACCGGCGGGCGTAGCCTGGACGAGTGTCACTGATCAGCCGCTACCGTGCCCTTCCCCGCCACGAGCGTGTGCTGTGGATTCTCGGCCCCATCGCCGGGCTCGTCATGGTGGCGATGGCGACGTGGTGGTCGCTCGCGGCCTCGGTCGGCAAACCGATGTGGGGCGACCTCGCCTACGACGTGCGTGACGACCGGCACGTCGTCGTCACCTATCAACTGACGCGCCCGCCGGAGAAGACGACGGTGTGCACCATCGTCGCTAAGCAGACCGACCACGGCAGCGTCGGGCGCATGGACGACGTCATCGAGCCGGGCGGGGATTCGCGCCTCGTGCGCACGGTCGAGGTGCGGACGACCTCTCTCGCGGTCATCGGCATGGTCGATCAGTGCCGCTCCTACGACCCGAGCGACCCTGCGGTGGCGCCGAGCTGACCGTCCTGGCCGCAGCACGAATCGCATCCGGGCGCTTCGCGCCGTATCATGGACACTTCACCCACGGCCTGCCGATGACGGCGGGCCGTTCGGTCTACCGGGTGGCGGGCGTGTGCGTCCGCCCCGGTTCTCACCGCGGGACGTAGCCGCGGGCCCACCCGCCGTGGGTCGACCCGAGAACAAGGAGCAGTGACGTGTCCGAGACCACCGAGCAGGCGAGCTATCTGACGCAGGAGGCGTACGACCGCCTCGACGCCGAGCTCCAGTACCTCTCGAACGAGGGCCGTACCGAGATCAGCAAGCGGATCGAAGCGGCTCGCGACGAGGGCGACCTCCGCGAGAACGGCGGCTACCACGCCGCCAAGGAGGAGCAGGGCAAGATGGAGGCCCGCATCCGCCAGCTCACCCACCTGCTGCGTACGGCGACGGTGGGCGAGACCCCGCCCGACGACGGTGTCGTCGAGCCGGGCATGGTCGTCACGGTCGAGATGTTCGGCGAGGAGATGGTGTTCCTGCTGGGCAGCCGTGAGATCAGCGCCGACGGCGACGACATCGACGTCTACTCGGAGAAGTCGCCGATGGGTGAGGCCATCAACGGCAAGAAGGTGGGCGACGAGACCTCGTACGAGGCCCCCAACGGCAAGACCATCACCGTCAAGATCGTCGCGGCCAAGCCGTACAGCGCCTGATGTTCTTTCGGCCCATGCCCTCAATGGTGACGCGTGAGGATGCGCTGCCGGGACGGTCCGAGCCGATGCCGGACGTCCCGGAGCGCCACCTCGTGCTCGACGCCCCGCTGAAGGCACCGTTCGGGCCGGGCGTCGAGGTGCTGTATGTCGCGGGCGGCTGCTTCTGGGGCATCGAGCGCATCTTCTGGCGCCTGGACGGGGTGGTCTCGACGGCGGCGGGGTACATGGGCGGGTTCACGCCCAACCCCACCTACCGCGAGACGTGCACCGGCCGCACCGGGCACACCGAGGCGGTCATGGTGGCCTACGACCCGTCCGTCGTCGGCGCCGACCGGCTCGTGGCGACGCTGTTCGAGAACCACGACCCGACGACGCCGAACCGGCAGGGCAACGACGTCGGCACCCAGTACCGATCGGCGATCTACTGGACGACCCCCGAGCAGGAGAAGGTCGTCCGCGCCGGGCGTGAGGCGTTCCAGCAGGTCCTCGACGATGCCGGGCACGGCACGATCACGACCGAGCTCCGCTCGGCCGACGAAGCGGGCCCGTTCTACTACGCCGAGGCCGAGCACCAGCAGTACTTGGAGAAGAACCCACGCGGCTACTGCAACCACGGCCCCACCGGCTTCTGCATGCCTAGCCTTTCGTAAGCGCGCCGGGAGGGGAGGGACGCTGAGGTGGCCGTCACGAACGAGACCCGCAAGCGCCTGTGGGCGCGCTCGGGCAACCGCTGCGCCCTGTGTCGAACCGAGCTGGTTCGGGACGACAGCCACACGGGAGCGGGCGCGCTCGTCGGCCAGGAGGCTCACATCGTGGGCCGGAGCCCCGGAGGTCCGCGCTACGCCCCGCTGACCGCGGAAGAACGGGACGGGTACGCCAACCTGATCCTCGTCTGCGCCAACGATCATCGCGCCATCGACACGCAGCCCGATCAGTACCCGGTCGACTGGCTCCGGCGCACCAAGTCGGCCCACGAGGCATGGGTAACGCAGCAGCTCTCCGGAGAGACTTACCAGGAGCCGCAAGGGACCCCCGCTCATCTCGTGCCGACCGGAGACGCGCTGTGGCATTCGGTCGCTCGCGTAAAGGTATCCTTTACGCGTGGAGATCCGAGACTCGGCGCGCAAACACGGGATCACGGACGACGAGATCGAGCACGCCTGGGCGAACGCCATGCGGGTGGTCGAGTACGAGTACGGCGGTCAAGACCGGCTCCTCGTGATCGGGGCAGACAGGCATGGCCGGTTGCTCGAACTCGTGGCGGTGCCCGCGGGTGAGCCCACCCGGATCATTCACGCAGATCGGCTCAGGCCGAAGTTCTACGACTACATGAGGTGAGGTGAAGCGATGACTGTCACGAAGCAGGACGACTCCACCGGACTGGACCAGGTCGAGGTCGGTACGCACCCCGCTCGCGACGCGGTGCACTTCCGCCGGATTCTTGCGGCCCGCAAGGCAGTGGCGGACGCTGACCGAGAGCTGCGAGATGCCGTCAGGGACGCACGTGAAGCGGGCGACTCCTGGACCGTGATCGGCGCCGCCCTGGACACCACGCGCCAGGCCGCCTATCAGCGCTTCGGACGAGACTGAACGCCCGCGACACGGCATGAGCGGGTCCTCACATGCGACCAGCTCACGGATGAACTCATCCTGATGGCAGAGCCGGTGCGTCGCGACGTCCGAGGGGACGTCCGGCCGAATCGGGTCATATTCTGCCGCCACCCCTACCGCCGAAACCGTCGGCGTGGGACACGTGGTCACCCCGAGAGTGCGTGGTCACCCCCGTCCCACACCTACGGTTTCGGCGTGGCTCGGAGGATGGCTCGCTCGATGCGGACCCCGGCGCGGACCGCCCACGTGGGCGCCAGGCGCACTATCGCGTCGACGCGGCGGGCATCCGCGCCGACGATGATGCGGGGGCGGCGGGCCTCGACGCCGTCGAGGATGATGCGCGCCGCCTCCTCCGGCGTCATGACCAGCAGGTGCTCGTTGTAGAAGGCCGTGCGGGCCTCGTCCTCCGCCGCGACCTCCTCCCCCGCGAGGCGCGCCGCATCGAGACGGGCCGACGCGATGTTGGTGCGCACCCCGCCCGGGTGTACCACCGACACGCTCACCGGGTGACCGTCGGCGAGCATCTCCGCGCGCACCGTCTCGGTGAAGCCGCGCACCCCGAACTTCGCGGCGCAGTACGAGCCCAACCCCGGCTGCGCGAGAATCCCGTTGAGGCTCGAGATGTTGACGAGCGCACCGTCTCCTGAGGCGATGAGATGCGGCAAGAACTCCTTCGTGCCGTGGATGACACCCCACAGGTTGACCGCGAGGGAGCGCTCGATGTCGTCGTAGTCCACGTCGAGCACGCGGCGTCCGCCCGAGCCGATGCCCGCGTTGTTGTAGAGCTGATCGACGACGCCGAAATGCGTCACCGCCTCGTTCGCCCATGCCGCCACCGCCGACCGGTCGGTCACGTCGACCACCGTGGCGAGCACACGCGCGCCCTGCGCCTCGGCGCGGACCCGCGTCACCTCCAACGACGCCGCGTCGACGTCGGAGATCACCAGATCTGCTCCGCGCCGGGCCAGGTCGATGGCGAGCGCCTGCCCGATCCCCGATCCGGCGCCGGTCACCGCGGCGACCACCTTGCGAGTGCCACTGCCGGGCACAGTGACCTCCTCGGCCGGCTCGCGGCCATGCGCGTGGTCGGCAATGAGGCTGGTGAGCCGCTCATCGAGGCCTGGCGCGAGATGGTGGCCCATCCCGGCGATGGTCACGTGGCGCGACCCCGCGATGGCCTCGTGGGTGGCCTGCCCACCGGAGGGGTGCACCATGAGGTCGGCGTCGCCGTGGATGACGAGGGTGGGTGCGGTGATGCGGCGCACCGCCTCGGTGCGGTCGCCGCTGCGCTTGATGGCGTCGATCTGCCGCGACGTGCCCCGATACCGCTCCCCGCCGCCTCCGGAGCGCTCCCACAACCCGGCGATCCACGCCCGCTGGATTTCCTCGTCGTGGGGGAACGTCTGCGACCCGATGAGGTCGAGCGTGCCGAGGTGCCGATCCGTGGCCTCCTCGACGGTCGTCGGGGTGGGCAGCGCCATCCGCATGAGCGCCTGCCGCGCGATGCCGCCGACCTTCGCGGCGCCCGTGGTCGAGAAGATCGATGTGAGCGTCTCCACCCGCTCGGGGTGCGCCGCGGCGACGGTCTGGGCGATCATGCCGCCCATCGACATGCCCACCAGGTGCGCGCGCTCGATGCCGAGGTGGTCGAGCAGGCCGACGACGTCACCGGCCATGTCGGACAGGTCGTACCCCTCCGGCAACGGACGATTCGTGGCCTGCCGCCACAGCGGCGAGGGCTCCTGCTCGGCGATGTACGTCGAACGGCCGGTGTCCCGGTTGTCGGGGCGGATCACCCGAAACCCCTGCGCCACCAGGGCGTCCACGAACGTCTGGGACCACGACGTGAGGTCGTACCCGAGCCCCGCGAGGAGCACGAGCGGCGGCGCGTCGTCCGCACCGTCGATGCGGTAGCAGACGGTGATGTCGCCGGTGTCGCAGAACAGGTCGGTCATCGGGTCCTCCACGTCACGGGCGCCTGCCGGATGGGCGCCCCCGGCCGATTCTGACCGACGTGACGCGCCCGCGCCCGCCCGACCGGCCGTGAGGATCCCGAGGCAGCACTGATGGTGTGGTCGGTGGCGTGGATCTGGTCGTCATCGCGACCACCTTCACGCCATGACGAGCACCATCGAGCACGCCGCGAGGCGCCGGGTAGCTCAGCGGAGTTGCTCACCCAGCCAGGTCGACTCGTCGTGGAGGTGATCGAGCAGCGACTGGAGGGAGTCGGCCTTGCGCTCCAGCTCATGCTGGCGCGCGTCCAAGCGCTGCTCGGTGGCGGCCTGCGCGAGCGTGTACTCGACGTCGGGAGCCAGCTCGGCCTGGATCCGGACGGCGAGCGCGCCGAAGCGCGGATCCGACGCGGCGTCGGCCGTGCCCGCCACCGAGCGCGCCACCGACGCGATCGCCGCCTCCACCCCGACGGCGTCGCGCACGTACTCGTGCGCGAACCGTTCACGGTCGAGGGCCACGCGGCCGCGATCGAGGTGCGTGCCGGGGATGACGGGGCGACCGTCGGGGCCGACGAAGGCGGCACCCATCCCGGCCACCAGCGGGGTCGCCACCGCGGCGAGGACCTCATCGGTCTCGGCCACCGGGGACGCTGCTGAGGTGCTCGCCCCGCCCGACAGCGACGACCAGAGCGAGCTCACCGCGTCCTTGGCCGACGCGAGCGCGCTCGCCCGGGCGGTCGGCTCCCCGGTGTCCGGGGGTGCGGTGACGAGCGAGGGCGACGGGGTGACCGCGTCCACGGCCTGCGCGATCGCGTCGACGAGTCCCTGCACCCGCGTGAGCGCCGGGCCGGGATCGGGGGTGACGGCCAGCGTCGTCGTCCCAAGCCCGTGCACGGTGATGTCGACCCCCGGGACCGCCCCGGAGACCGTGGTCGTCGCCGACCGGAACTCCGTCTCGCCGAGGAGCACCCGCGTGTGCTCGGCGAGCTCCTCGCCCTCCACGGTCCCCGAGACCGGCGCGGCAGCCGGGGCAGGCACCTCGGCGTCGGAGACATCGGGGACCTCAGGCGAAGGCATCGCGGCGCCGGGCACGGGCATGGGCGCGGGGGGCACGGCACCGTCACCGTCGGGCGTCCCGCCGTCCAGCGGCTGCTCTCCGAGGAGGTTCCCGAGCGGCGGCGTCTCCCCCTCGGGCGTGGCGCCGAGCAGGTCGCCGGCCTCGGGCACCGACTCGCCCGCGATGCTCAGCACCGTGAGGCCGACCAGCCCGCGGGGCACCTCGCCGTCGAGACCGACGCTGCCGGTGGCCGTGGCCACGCCCGGCTCGCTGGAGCCGACGAGGACGGCGATCTCCGACGCGACCGCGGACGTCGCGGCGGTGCCCGTGAACGCCATCGCCGCGTTCGCCTGGTGCAACGCGGCGACCAGCGGCGCGCGGGACACCCCGTCGACGGCGCCGAGCGCCTCGGACAGGTGGCGGCCCACCCGCGAGGACGCGAGCCCCAACGCATGGTCGAGGCGTTCGAGCAGGTCGACCCGCCGGGTGAGACCGTCAGCCGTCTCGGCCGCTTCGGTCTCGATGCGGGTGAGGATCCCGTCGGGTGAGGGCAGCGCGGCCGGGGGTGTCGGCACCGACGGCGCGACGAGCGGCACGCCCTCCGCGGTGATCGTCGTCGGCGCGCTCACTCCGGCCAGGCCCTCGACGCTCTGCGCAGTGCCCGGGGCAAGCGCCGCTGCCGGGTCGGCCAGATCCGGGCCGTCCGTGACCAGCGGCAGCGGGGCGCCCGCGGCGACGTCCACCCCGGACAGTCCGCTCGGGACGCGCAGCGAGAGGGCGCTGTCACCCTCGAGCAGCGGCGGCCCGGGCATGCCCGCGCGGGTGGCTCCGGCGGTCTGGGCCGTGGCTGTCGTCGCGACGATGGCGCGCGCCACGTCGTCGAGCCCCGTGATCGCCGCCTGCACCGTGCCGCCGTCGGCGGCGACGAACCCGCCCAGTCGACCCCCGACCGCGGCCGGGCTGCCGTCGCTCCAGAGCACCTCCACCGGCCCTCGCACCAGAGCCGTGGAGCCACCCGCGTCCGGGGTGGGCGGGGTACTCGCCGGTGGGGTCGTCGGCGTGCTGAGCAGCGGAGACGCCGAGGTCGGACCGGTCGAGACCGGTGTCGGGGTGGTGGAGGTCGCGGCCGGCGCTGACACGTCCGTGGGCGCCGGGGACGTCGTTCCCGTGCTGGGTGCCGTCGCCGACCGGCCGGTGGCGGGACTAGGGGTCGCCGGGTTGCTCGGGACCGGCTGAGCCGAGCCTGCCGGCGCGTCAGCGGGCTGCGATCCGGCCTCGGCGGTGTTCTCGGCCCGCGGGGTCACGATGAGCCGGTGGGCACGGTCCCCCTGGACGAGCGGCCGGTCGAGAGTGACGTCGACGGTGCCGTCGGCGTGCTCGGTGGCGGTGGCTCCCGTGGCCTCGGTGAGTCGGTCGACGACTCGGCGCTGCTCCCGAACGAGACCCTCTCGCTCGGCGTCGTTCGCGGGGCGGCTGCGCAGGTCACGGTTGAGGTCGGCGAGCCGTTCGGCGTCGGTGGTGACCTCATCCCCTGCCCGCTGGGCGCGCTCCTGCAGGGAGATCCGGACCGCGGCGAGCCGGGCTGCGGCGGAGCGGACACGGCTCGCGACCGTCGCGGCCTCGGCGAGCTTCTCCTCCTCCTCGCGGCGGATGCGCTCGCGGTCGCCGGTGGCCGGGCGCTCGTACAGGCGCTGCAGCGACTCCATCGCGGGGCGCACTGCGCGGCGGGTGTCGGTGAGCGCGGCGCGCACCCCGTCGCTGGTCATGCTGCGGACCTCGACGTCGCTGCGCATCGCGGCGACCCGACGAGTGTCGGCGACGCTCGTCGCGGAGTCGCTCGCGCGCTCGATGACGGGAGGTTTCGCGGGCGCGGAGGGACGCACGGGCACGGCCATCGACGGCATCGCCAGGCTCGGCGTCGCCGACGTGAGGTCAGGCATCGATGTCATGGCACTCATCCGTGAGTCGGGAACGGCCCATCCGTCGGCCGATCGTGGTCTGCGTCTCCTCCTTGCCCTCATCGGCGCATGCTCGCGACATCTGAACGACACCGCGGGTCACGCTGCCGGAACGCGCGGCACGGCGGCCGGTCCCGCTGGCACGAAACGACATCGGCAGCTCACGCGTTTACCGTGGTCGAGGGGAGTCATTGGCGAAGGGATGCAGGATGAGTCGGGCGCGCACGCTGCTGACGGGAGCGATCGTCGGTGGAGGTGCCGGCCTCGCGGGTCTCGGCACGGCCGGGCTCATCAGCTACGGCGTCCTCAAGGTGGAGGCGACCCTCGCGCGGCGCAGCATCGGCAAACCCTTCGACGCCTCCCCCGATGACACCAACATCTACGGCGCCGGCCTCGGCGAGCCGATCACCCTCGTCGTCCTCGGCGACAGCCTCGCGGCGGGCCTCGGTGCCGACACTCGCTTTCAGACGATGGGTGGCGTACTCGCGACGGGCATCTCGGCGCTGGCCGGGCGTCCGGTGCAGCTCACCAACGTGGCCGAGGTCGGCGCGGAGTCGCCGTGGCTCGACGGTCAGGTGCAACGCGCTCTGGAGGCGGTCCCGCACCCGGATGTGTGTCTCATCAGCATCGGCGGCAATGACGTGACGCACCGCATCCCCACGTCGGTGTCGGTGAGTCATCTGCGGCATGCGGTGGCGTCGCTGCGAGCCTCCGGCGCGGAGGTCGTCGTCGGGACATGTCCCGATCTGGGGACGATCGAGCCCCTCGCCCAACCGTTGCGCACCCTCACCAAGCACTGGAGTCGCGACCTCGCGCGGGCCCAAACGGTCGCGACGGTGGAGGCCGGCGGTCGGACGGTCTCGCTCGGTGACCTGCTGCGTCCGGACTTCCTCTCGGCCCCGGATCACATGTTCAGCGTCGACCGGTTCCATCCGAGCCCCGCCGGGTATGCCCGGGCTGCCGCCGCAGTGTTGCCCACCGTGTGCGCGGCGTTGGGGTTGTGGGCCGGAGAGTCCCACCGCGGACCCGACCGCCTCCGCGGCGAGCGGGTAGGCACCATCGAGGAGACCGCGGCGCGGGCCGCCCGCACCCCGGGTGCCGAGGTCAACCCGGTCGAATCGGACGACGATCGCAGCCGCCGCGGCCTCGCGGTCCTGCTGCGCCGTCGCAGCCCCGACGGCCCCCCGGAGCACGACGACGACTGAGTCCCCGTTGGTTGAGGAGGAGCGCAGCGACGTCTCGAAACCACCTCAGCTATCGCAGTCACGAGGGCAGTGGTCTCGAGACACTCGCTTCGCTCGCTCCTCGACCAACGGGGTTGGGGGGACGGTGTGGTCAGGGGTGGGTCGGTGGGGTGAGACTCCCCCGCAACCCGGCCAGGCGTTCGGCGAGGTCGACCTCCGCGTCCGGGTGATCGCGCAGGTGCTCGTAGACCGCCACACGCACCTGGTCCAGGGCTGTCGCCGGTCCCAGGTCGGGCAGCTCACTCGCGTCGACGTCGAGCAAGTCGGCGGCGAGATCGCGCAGCGCACCGGAGGCAGCAAGCGCCTGGCCCGCCGGTAGCTGCTGCCACCGGCGGGCCAGGCGCCGAAGTTCGGTGCGCGCCGGCTCCTCACCGGACACGCCCGCGATCATCGCTGCTGCAGGTGCGCGAGCAGACGCAGGATCTCGAGGTACAGCCACACGACGGTCACGAGCAGACCGTGCGCGAGCAGCCACGAGTACTTCTCGGGAGCGCCCGCCTGGACGGCGCGCTGGATGGAGTCGAAGTCCATCGCGAGCGTGTACGAGGCCAGGCCGACGGCAAACAGCGACACGAGGATGCCGATGGTCGAGCCACCGGCGAAGATGCCCCAGCCCTGGTTGGCGCCGAACATCGCGAAGCCCAAGTTGACCAGCATGAAGATGAGGTAACCGAAGATCGCCATGCGCACCATGCGGCGGCTGCGCTCGGTGACCCGCACGATGCCCGTCTTCCAGCCGAGGAACATCGCGACGAACACCGACAGCGTCGAGATGATGGCCGTGGTGACGACACCGTCGTACGCCTGGGCGTACATCGTGGTGACGCCGCCGACGAGCAGGCCCTCGAACACGGCGAACAGCATGATGAGCGCCGGGCTGATCGTCTTCTTGAAGGCGATGACGAGGCCGAGGCCCAAAGTGACGAAGATGCCGCCCAGCATCGCCAAGCCCGCGAAGCCCGGCAGGATCGTCGCGTTGACGAACCACGTGAGGCCCGCAACAGCGAGCATCGTGCCGAACAGCAGACCCGACTTCATGAGGACGTCGTCGAGGGTGACGCGGCCGGTCTGCACCGGGCCGGCCGAGGGACTCTGGTAGAGGTCGTCCAGCTGCGAGTTGCTCATCGCGGCCTGGCCGCGCTGCGCGTGCACCGCATCCTGAGGCGAGCCGTACTGGGACTGAGACTGGGATCGGCCGGTGCCGAAGCCTGCGTAGCCCTGGCGAGACTCCTGGTCGATCCGGTTGAAGACCGGGTTGCTCATGAACGGATGCCTTCCGATAAGAGTGAGGTATCGATCACGTCAACGTTCTCACATCGCGCCCTGTTCCCCGGCGGCCCACGGCGACGGTCACGAATGGGTGACGACCGCAGTCCCGTCAGAGACGCCGAGCAGCCTCGTCGACGTTGTTCTTCGCCTCACGCAACCCGAGCCCCGTCTCCTCACGGTGGAGCTTGATGGCGTGCATCGTCTTGCCCTCCCGCACGAGATCCATCACACCTCCCGACACGAGAGGCGGCGGCGCCAGGCGACTCAGATCGACCTGCCCC
Source organism: Mobilicoccus sp. (assembly GCA_030538585.1). Lineage (GTDB taxonomy): Bacteria > Actinomycetota > Actinomycetes > Actinomycetales > Dermatophilaceae > Mobilicoccus. The sequence continues at coordinate 4,150 of JAUNTP010000024.1, read as the reverse complement.
GCCTTCGCGAGCGCCTCCACCTGCCGCTCCAAGGTCTCGACGCGGAGGCGCAGACGCCTCGTCTCCGCGGCCGGATCAGCGCCACCGGACAACCCGAGAAACCTCGACAGCGATGCGAAGAAGCTCATGCGGCCACTGTAGGGGCCGGGCCGTACCCTTGGCGGTGCCCTCGTAGCCCAACCGGCAGAGGCAGGCCACTTAAAATGGCTCGAGTGCGGGTTCGAATCCCGTCGAGGGCACCAGAGATCGCGGACCACCTGGTCAGCGCGCCTTGGTCGTGGTTGCGTCTCCCGCAATCTCGCCGATGGTCTCGAGACGTCGCTTCGCTCCTCCTCGACCAACGGGGGGTGAGTTCCTCCTCCTGGGACGCCCCTCCTCCCGGGGCGGCTCAGAACTGGTGTTCGCCGCGGACGGTGTCGTAGAACTTGATGCCCACGCCCATCTGCTCGGCCGCCTTGTAGAGGTCCGCCGTCAGGGCTGAGACCTTGTCCTCGCCGTGGTCGGCGAGGTCGACGCGCAGCACGGCGATCCGGCCGCCGCCGATGCGGGTGCCGAAGTCGACGATCATGCCGCCGTGCCGAGCGACGATGCGCTCGAACTCGCCGATGACTCCGGGCCGTCCCATCGAGCGCACCCGCAGCACGTACTTCGCCTCGCCCGAGCCGGGCCGTTCACCCTGGTCCTCGAGGGAGCGCACCGTGATCGTGATGCCCTCACGCTCCACACCCTGAAGAGCGCGGCGCACCTGGGCCTCGTCGACGGACGTCGTGAACGCCAGCATGACGCCGATGTTGCCGCCGGGCATGAACATGAGCGTGGGGTCGCCGTGCAACTCACCGACCACTGCGCGGGCGGCGCCCTCCATCTCGGCGAGGAGCCCCTCGCGGTCGGGTCCGACGGCGACGACTGCGAACGCGTTCTCCATGTCATCGAGCGTATCGGCTCGCCCGCCCCGCCCGGCGGCGACCAGGGTGGGCGTCTCAGCCGGCCTCGGCAGCTCGGGCGAGGGCGGCGTCGAGCATGGGCTCCGTGAGGCGTCCGGTGAACGTGTTCTGTTGGCTCACGTGGTAACTGCCGACCAGACGCACCACACCGTGGGGTGAGGTGAGCTCCACCTCGGCGCCGTGACCGAACCGGGGCCGAGGCCGCGGAACCTCCCACTCGGCGCGCTGCGCGGCCGACACCGTCGCCGCCCAGCCGATGCCCCCGAGGGCGAGGATGCCGCGCACGTGCGGGGCGAGCAGGTGCAGTTCTCGGTCCAGCCACGCGCCGCACGTGTGACGCTCGGCCGGCGTGGGCGCGTTCGCCGGCGGGGCACAGCGCACCGGCGCGAGGATGCGCACCCCGGTCAACGTCATCCCGTCACCGGCGAAGCGGCTGTCCGGCTGGTTCGCAAAGCCCGCCCGATGCAGGGCCGCAAAGATCCAGTCGCCGCTGCGATCCCCCGTGAACAGCCGGCCCGTCCGGTTGGCGCCGTGCGCCGCCGGGGCCAACCCGACGACGAGCAACCGGGGTTCCTCATCACCGAACGAGGGCACGGGGCGGCCCCAGTACGGCTCGTCGGCGTACGCCGCCCGCTTCTCGGTCGCCACCGTTTCGCGCCAGGTCACGAGCCGCGGGCAGGCGCGGCACACGCTGCTGCGGGCGTCGAGATCGGCGATGCTGCCGGTCGCGGCGAGGCGCTCGACGTCGACCGGGTTCTGCGCGACCGGGGTGTGCGCATCGGCCGGATCTCCCGGCCACCCGGTGCCCGGCGGCACCGGGGAGTCGAACGAATCCCCCGTGACCGGATGCCTCACCGCAGGCTGAGCGCCAGGCCGTCGAGGATGTCGCTCTCGGAGGTGCGCAGGCTCAGCCCCGGCGACGTGGCGATGAGGCGCCGCACGATGCGCGACCAGATGAGCGCGCCAGCACCGATGACGTCGACCCGGCCGGGATGCAGGTAGGGCAGCTCCGCCCGCCGCGCGAGGGGCAGCATGAGCATGTCCTCGCAGGCCGCGAGGGTCTGACCTACGCTCGGCGCGGCGCCGTGGATGCGCGAGCGGTCGTAGGAGTCGAGCTTGAGGGCGTGCGCCGTCAACGTCGTCACCGTGCCCGCGACACCGATGAGCGTGTCCACCTCCCGCAGGGCGACGACCGCCTCGGCCTCGTCCAGGCGCGCGTCGATCTCCGCCGCCGCGGCGGCGATGGCGTCGTGCCCGGGCGGGTCACCGTGCAACAGCCGCTCGGTGAGGCGCACCGACCCCAGGTCGACACTCACCGCTGCACCGACCTCGGGCTCACCGGCACTCACCCGGCCGGCGACGAACTCCGTGGAGCCGCCACCGAGGTCGATGACGAGGGTCGCGCCCAGGTCGCCGTCGGTGCCGGCCAGGGCGCGCGCGGCACCGACGAACGAGAGCTCTGCCTCGAGCCGGCCATCGATGATCTCGGGCTCGACCCCGGGCAGCGCGGCCCGCACTCCGGCGAAGAACTCCTCGGCGTTCGCGGCGTCGCGGGTGGCCGATGTGGCCCCGAACCGGATCGCGGTGACGTCGTGCTCGCGACAGACGCGCGCGTAGTCCTCCACGACGGCGAAGGCGCGCTGCATGGCGGCGGAGTCCAACCGACCGCTCGCGTCGACGCCCTCCCCCAGCCGCACGATCTCGTTGCGGCGCACGATCTCCTCGACCGCGCCGGACTCGACGTCGGCCACCAGCAGCCGCAGCGAGTTCGTTCCGCAGTCGATGGCGGCCACGCTCATTCGGTTTCCTCCTTGGCGGTGCACGACCCCTCGGCGCCCCACGCGGGCAAGGCCGCGAGGGCCTCGTCGCCGAGCGGGTTGACCCCCGGCCCGGCCGCGAGCGAGTGGGCGACGAGCACGTGCAGGCATTTGACGCGGTCGGGCATGCCCCCGGCGGAGATGCCGTCGATCTCGGCGACCTCTCCAAGCTCGCGGCGGCGCCGCAGGTAGTCCTCGTGGGCTGTGCGGTAGGCGCCCGCGAGGGTCGCGTCGGACGCGAGCCGCTCGCTCATCTCCTTCATGAGCCCGGTCGATTCCAGCGTGCTCGTCGCGCCGGTGAGGCGGGGGCACGTGGCGTAGTACATCGTCGGGAACGGGGTCCCGTCGGGCAGACGTGGCGCCGTGGTGAGCACGTCCGGGTCGCCGCATTCGCACCGGTGCGCCACGGCCAGCACCCCACGGGGCTCGCGGCCGAGCTGCCGAGCGACGGCGTCGAGGTCGGCCTGCGCGACGGACTCCTGACCAGCGCCCCCAGCGTCGTCCTGCGGCGAGGGCTCCTGTGTCACTGATCGCTCCCGTCGTTCTGGGTGCGGGCCCGGTCGCTGTCGTCGAGGCGGGACACGGGCGCAGCCTCGGGGTCGGTGTCGAGCCGGTCGCCGGTGCGCACCGACTCCCACACCCGGTCGTACCAGGGCTGCCCGCCCTCGCCGGGGAACGGGTCGATGACGGTGATGCTGCCGCGCGGGCTCTCCTCGCGCAGGGACTCGGCACCGACGACGACGTACGCGGTCTCACCCGGGCGCACGTACGCCAGGCGGTCGCGCGCCTGCCGCTCGATGAACGCCGGGTCGTTCCACTGCTCCTTGCGAGCCTGGAGGTCTTCGACGGCGATCTGCTGTTCGGCGACGCTCTGCTGCAGGTCGCGGTACTCCTGCTGCTGAACGAGATACGCGCGCAAGGGCGGCACGAGCATCACGGCCAACAGCACGAACACCCCGCCCAGCATGGCGAGCCGCCTCGTGGAGCGGCGGGCGAGCGCCCCCGGCATGGGGCTGCGTCGCGGCTCGCTCGGGCGCGCCGCGGAGCGTGGCCCCGCCGACCCCGCCGGGCGCGACCTGTCGGGACGGGTGCGTCCCGAGGCCGCGCCACGACCCCCCGGGGCGCGCCGGGGGTTGCCCGGTGCGCCCTGGGGGGTACGACGGCGAGGGCCGGTGGTGCCCACGGATCAGGCGGAGAAGCGGGGGAACGCCGAGGCGCCCGCGTACTCGGCCGCGTCGTCGAGGAGCTCCTCGATGCGCAGCAGCTGGTTGTACTTGGCGACGCGCTCGGAGCGGGCCGGGGCGCCGGTCTTGATCTGGCCGCAGTTGGTGGCGACGGCGAGGTCGGCGATCGTCGTGTCCTCGGTCTCACCGGAGCGGTGGCTCATCA
>JAUNTP010000245.1 GCA_030538585.1 Mobilicoccus sp. | reverse complement strand
GCCGACGCGACCAAGGAGCAGACCGCTCGCGCCACCGAGGCCACCAAGGAGGCCACGCAGCGCAACTACAACCTCATGAACACCGCCCAGATCAAGGCGGAGCTCTCCTCCCGCGGTCTCGAGACCTCGGGTTCCCTCGACGAGCTGCGCGCTCGTCTGCGTGAGGCCGACGGCCAGGCCTGAGCCGCCACGCATCACCTCTCGAAGGCCCACGGACGCACCCCGTCCGTGGGCCTTCGGGCGTCTCGGCGCGGTTGTTCGGTGAGCGTGCGCGGACAGCGGGAGAATCGCCCGCCGGTCGTCCTCAAACCTGCCGAGGCGGGGCCGGGGTGCCTACGATCGAAGCGGACCAGACCCTGCGCGAAACGGAGTAGCTCGTGAGCGACCTCATCAACATCGACCTCAGTGGCCGCAGCGCCGTCGTCACCGGCGGTGTCAGCGGCATCGGCCTCGCCTGCGCGCAGGCGCTCGCGCGCGTCGGTGCGCACGTGACGATCCTCGACCTCGACGAAGGCAAGGCGCAGGCTGCGGCGGAGCCGCTCGGCGGCCGGGGCATCGGCGCCGACCTGTCCGACCCCGAGGTGCTCGCCGGCCTCGACGTGCAGGGCGACATCATCATCAACAACGCCGGGTTCCAGAAGGTGTCACCGGTGCACGAGTTCGACCCGAACGTGTTCGTCGCCATCCAGCGGGTCATGGTCGAGGCGCCGTTCCGGCTCATCCGCGCCTCGCTGCCGCGCATGTACGAACAGCAGTGGGGCCGCATCATCAACATCAGCTCCGCGCACGGGCTGCGGGCGTCGGCGTTCAAGGTCGCCTACGTCACCGCCAAGCACGGGCTCGAGGGCATGAGCAAGGTCGTCGCTCTCGAAGGTGCGCCGCACGGGGTCACGAGCAACACGATCAACCCCGGTTACGTGCGCACACCGCTCGTCGAGGCACAGATTGCCGACCAGGCCAAGACGCACGGCATGTCCGAGAGCGAGGTCGTCGAAAAGGTCATGCTCTACCGCATGGCCCGCAAGACCATGGTGGAGCCGTTCGAGGTGGCCGACCAGGCGCTGTTCCTCTGCTCGGACTCCGCCGTGAGCATCACGGGAACGTCACACTCCATGGACGGTGGGTGGACCGCCAGCTGACATTTCGGTGACCGAGGTCCCTGTTCGCCCGCGGGTGTAAACAGGTAGAGATGCTCCATGGCCGAATTCGTGGAATCAGTGACGATCGCGTGCGAGCCGAAGCGTCTCTTCGACTATCTCTGCGACGTGGGCAATCTGCCCTCGTACATGCCCCGACTCAAGGCGGCGGAGCCGATCGGGGACGGCGCAGTCGAGGTCGTGGCGACGCCGCGCCTGCCCGACGGCAGCACCCCGGAGGTGCGCGGGAGGGCGTGGACGCGCGTCGATGAGGCGGACCGCTCCTTCTCGTGGGGTGCGGTCGGCGGTCGACACGGCTATCACGGAAGTTTCGAGATCGACCCCGAGGGCGAGGGATCACGCCTCGTGGTGCGGTTGAACAGCGAGCGCGCTGACTCCGACGCGGTCCGGGCCGGCCTGCAGGACGTCCTGGCCTCCATCCGCAAGACCGCCGAGGCTCCCGACACCGCGAACTAGCCCAGCACGTTCCGCCGAGACCGTCGCCTTCGAACCGACGGTCTCGGCGCGTGAGCGGTCGACATCAGAGTGTGCACAGAGTGGGGGGTCAGTCTTAGGCTGACGCCGTCCGTGGGGACGGACGTTCGACTTCTCAGGGGGAGCTTCAGCGATGACGACGTGGCGTGCGATGGCGGCCGGAGCGAGCCTGGTGCTGCTGCTGGCCGGATGTGGTGGCGGGCAGGACACGACCGGTGGGGACGAGCAGACGCCTCCACCCGCTCCCACGGCCGAACAGACCGAGCTCACCGAGGACCCGACCGGTGCCCCGCCGCAGGTGCCGGTCGAGCAGACCGACATCGACGTCGTCGGTGACGGCAAGAGTGAGCACCTCATGGACGTGCACCTGCCCGAGGTGGGCGAGGGCCCATTCCCGGTGGTTATGTGGGTCCACGGCGGCGGCTGGCAGGGCGGCGACAAGAGCGACGTCATGCGCGGCGAAGACATCCAGATGGTGCAGACCACACAGTTCCTCCGCGAGAACGGCTTCGCGGTGGCGGCCGGCAACTACCACGTGCTGCCCGACACGCAGTTCCCGGAGCCCATGCAGGACGTCGCCGCCGCGGTGCGGTACCTGCGGGCGCACGCGGCCGAGCTGGGGGTGGACCCCGATCGGATCGCGCTGATGGGTGACTCCGCGGGTGCGCACCTCGCGGCCATGGTCGCGCTGACCGCGGACCGCCCCGACTTGCAGGGCACCCTCGGCGACACGAGCACCGACGCGAGGGTCGACGCGTTCGTCGGCTACTACGGGCTGTACGACCTGTCGCAGCGCACCCAGAACCAGATCGACCAGTGCGGCGGGGCCCGGCCCGGGGCGGAGTCCTCACACGGGCGCCTCGTCGGCGTCGACCCCGACACCCCGGAGGGTCAGGACCAGGCCAAGGAGGCCAGCCCCACTCACCACGTGAACGCGGACAGCCCGCCGGTGTTGCTGTTCCACGGCACGCAGGACTGCACGGCGCCGGAGGCGCAGGCGCAGGACTTCAAGGCCGCGCTCGACGCCAACGGGGTGACGAACGAGCTCACCGTCATCGAGAAGGCGCACGGCGACCCGCAGTTCTGGACCGACGACGCGATCCACCAGCAGCTGCTCACGTTCCTACAGTCGCATGTGAACTGACTCGCGGCAGCGAATCAACCACCATGTCGGAGAAAGCACACCGCCCCCTGGCGACGACGCGACGTCGTCCCAGCTCACAGCACTGACGGTGCGTGGCCGCTGCGGTGATTCTCCGACGTGGTGGTTGTTTCGTCGTTGAGTGCGCTACTCGGTGAGGAACGCCTCGATCGTGGTGGCGAGCGCGACGGGTTCTTCGTGGGTGGCGTAGTGGCCTGAGCCGGCGAGTTCGACGACTCGGCCTTGGGGCGCGGCGGGGAGCCACGTCTGGCGGGCGAGGTCGGCCGAGAGGGCCGGGTCGTGGGCGCCGGTGATGAAGAGGGCGGGGACCTCGATGGTGCCGACCTGCTCGGTGTAGTCGTCGCGGACCCACGATTCGACGGCGCCGGTGAATGCCTCGGTGGTCGAGGTGGCGAGGGAGTCGTCGACCATCGACTGCACCCAGTGGGCGCTGTGCCGGTTGCCGGTGGTGAAGTCGATGATGCCGTACCGCTTCTGGGGGTCTTGCGGGGCGCCGAAGAACAACGCCTCGCCGTCGTCGTCGAGGGGGGTGGGGGCGACCCAGACCGCGCTCAGACCGATGAAGGCCTGCACCCGTTCGGGAACCTGGGCGAGGACGGCGGCGGCCGCTTTGCCGCCCATGGAGTGGCCGAGCAGGCTGAACCGTTCGAGGCCGGCCTCGTCGGCGGCGGCGATGGCGTCGGTGCCGAACTCCCACATGGTGTAGTCGCCCTGCTCACTGCGGCGGTCGCCGTAGCCACGCATCTCGGGTAACCAGTAGGTGAAGCGGTCGGTGTCGATCACGTCGGGCAGGTATCCCCAACCGTGGGCGTGCCCGTACCAGCCGTGCAGGCACAGGATCGCGTGGTCGCCGTCGCCGATGCGCAACATGTCATCTCCTCCCGGGCGGCGCCGCGTCGCCCCGCCTTCCCCCCAACGGTAGACCTCACACCACCCCGCCGCTCGCCACCTCCGTTGGTCGAGGAGCGAGCGCAGCCCCCCTTGGTCGAGGAGGGAGCGAAGCCCCCGTTGGTCGAGGAGGAGCGAAGCGACGTCTCGAGACCACCGCCGTTCTCGCAGGAACCTGGCATGGCGGTCACACCAGGCCCGCCCCGACCCACGCAGGATCGTTGGACCTCGCCGCCGTCCGTGACCTCACGGATGGTCTCGAGCCATGGGGGGCCGCGGGCGGCCCGGCGCGTAGTCGGGAGAGTCG
>JAUNTP010000023.1 GCA_030538585.1 Mobilicoccus sp. | reverse complement strand
CGAGACGTCGCTTCGCTCCTCCTCCTTGGATCGAGGAAGGAGCGAAGCGACTGTCGCGAGATCAACCAACGGAAGGGGGAGACGTCGCACCGCCGGTGGTGCATCGGACCGCCGGGGGCGAGACGTCGCTCCGCCAGGGTCAGGCCAGGCCTTCGTCGGCGAGGGCCTGGGCGAAGCGGGCGCGGGCACGCTGCCACACCGGACCGTCGGGGAGGGTGCGCATCGTGTCGAGCAGGTCCTCGGCGTACGTCTGCGCGGCCTGCGCCGGCACCAGCGAGGGCAGGTTGTCGATGGCGATGATGCGCACCGCAGGCCTGTCACTCGCCGCCGGGCGGAGCTCGCGGGTCGGCTCCGGCCACGTGGTGATGGCGTCGTAGATCGGGAGCACGTTGCAGTCGGACGTGACGTCGCAGGTCACGTCGCTGATGACCGACAGACGCCGGTCGTCGGCATCGAGGTCCGCGTCGGTGACGAACGGCGGCACCGGGGTGCTCACCATGACGCAGTTGACGAGGATGTCGTGACCGAGCAGGGCGTCCTTGTCGAGGTCGAGGGTCTCCTCGACGTCCCACGCGGTCGCCTCCACACCGGCGACGGCGAGCGCGTCGAGGGCGCCCCGCCCGCTTCGGCCACGCGCACCGATGACGAGGGCACGCACGCCCTCGGCACGGTCGTCGGTCAGCAGCGCGTCGAGCTCGTCCTTGGAGCACGGCTGCATGCGCGCCTCGAGAAGTCCGCGGTGCTCGAGGACGGCGAGTGCGGCGCCGACGTACCCGGCCCAGTATCCGAACGCGGCGACGCGGCGACCGTCCTCGTCGACGAGGTACTCCAGGTCGAGCAGGGTTCCGCCACCGGCGACGAACCGCGACAGCAACTGCGCCGCCCCGTGCTGATGCTTGAACGCGTGCCCGAAGTAGATGTGGTCGCGCAGCGGCGAGTCCCCGTCGGGGAGCTCCTTGAGACCGACGATGACGGCGTCCTCCGGCGCGCTCTCCCACGCCCCCGACTCCGCGGTGCGGCATCCCGCGGCGACGTAGTCGTCGAGGGCGAAGGCGCGCTGATCCGATTCCTCGACGACGATGTCGAACCCGTCCTCGACGAGGATGCGAGCCGTGCTCGGGGAGATCGCGGCCCGGCCTTCTCCGGGTCGGACTTCGTCTCGCAGCCACAGCATCATCGTCGCGCTCCTGTTCGTCGTCGTCACCTGGAGGATGTCACAGGGCGTCGCGCCGCCGGTGGCCTTCAGCGGGAACGGCGGGACCCACGCTGCTCGTCGGCGAGACGCAGGGCCTCGCCGCGGCGGCGGAGTGCCTCGTTGTAGGCGTGCAGCTCGGCGTCGTGGTCGCGGTCGGCTTGGCGGTCCTTGCGGCGGGCCTCCTGTTCGTCCGACCGCATCCACGTGACCGCGATGAGCAGGGCCAGCATGAGCATGGGGATCTCACCGATGCCCCACGTGATGGCGCCGCCCACCTGCTGGTCGGCGAGGAGGTCACCGACCCACGGCAGCGCGAGGGCCTCGAAGTAGTCGCGGGCGATGACCGTGGTCATCTCGATGAGGATGACCCCGAAGAAGGCGTGGAACGCCATGGTGGCGAACAGTGCCACGAGGCGCAGCGACGGGGGCCAGCGGCGCGGGCCGGGGTCGATGCCCACCAGGCTCCAGCAGAACACGTACCCGGCGAGCATAAAGTGGACGATCATCACCATGTGCCCGACGTGGGTGTTCAGGGCCAGCTCGAACAGGGGCGTGAAGTAGAAGAGGTAGAGGCTCCCCGCGAAGTTCGCGCAGGCCACGACGGGGTTGGCCCAGAAGCTCATCCATCGGGAGTGGGCCGTGCCGAGCATGATCTCCCGCGGCCCGAGGGTCTTGTCGCGGCGGGCCTTGAGGGCGCGAGAGGCGAGAGTGAGGGGCGCGCCGAAGGCGAGCAGCACGGGGACGCCCATCGTCAGCGTCATGTGCATGAGCATGTGCCCGGAGAACGTGAGACGGCCGTAGATGCCGGGGGCACCGCTCGTCGTCCACACGAACAGGAGCCAGCCGAGCACCCAGAGGATCGTGCGGTGAATCGGCCAGGCATCGCCGCGCCGGTGCAGGCGCACGGCCGCGGTCACGTAGAGGCCGATGGCGAGCACGGCGGCGGCGAGGAAGATCGCGTCGGGCCGGACGGCCGTGATCCAGTCGAGTCCGGAGACCGGCCCGGGGTCGGGGTAGCCGGTCAGCGAGACGACGATGTCGGGCGACTCTTGCTGCGGCACCGGCGGCGCGGTGCGGGAGAGGGCGACGGCCAGGCCCATCGCGGTGGCCATGAGACCGACCTCGAGGACCGCGAGAGAGGTGAACGCTCGCGCCTCGCCGTGATCGAGGCGCTCGATGAGCGCGGAGCGCATCCGCCAGCCCGCGACGCCCAGCGCCACCAGCAGGAGCACCTTGCCGACGAGCAGGACGCCGTAGGGCGTGGCGAGGTCGCCCGGTGTGGAGATCCGCAGGGAGCCGTTGACGACCCCGGAGACGGCGACCCCGCCGAAGGCCCAGAGGGCGAGGTGGGAGTAGCGGCGGACGACCACCGGCAGGTCCTGGCCCAGCTGGGGGCGCAGGATGACCAGGGCCGCGACACCACCCATCCAGACGGCCGCGGCGGCCATGTGGACGGCGATGGAGTTGACGGCCGTGTCGTGCCCGGCGGCACCGGCGGAGTGGCCGATGAGGGCCAGGACGAGCAGGGCGCAGATGCCGAGCACAGCGGCCCAGGTGATGGGCACGGGGGTGCGCGCCACCGCCGCGAGCAGGGTCGCCGCCAGCGCCACGACGGTGCTGATGAGGATCGTGCGGAAATACGCCAGGCCCCACGCGACGGAGGACACCTGCCCCCCGAACGTGGGGTCGGTGACGGCCACGCCGGAAAGGAACGAGATCGAGAGCAGCAGCAACGCCGTCGAGGAGATGACCCACAGCGACCCCGTCACCACCGCGAGACGGCAGGCGATGCGGCGCCGGTCGGTGGAGCGACGCTCGGGCACGATGGTCCCCGCCAGCAGCAGCAGGCCGATCGTCACGGAGGCGAACACGACGAGCAGAACGCGGGCCACCGGGACGCCCCACCGGGCGATCGCGCCCCCGTCGGCGAATCCCGCGACACCGTCGAAGATCCCGTTGACAGCGCCCGTGACGATCATGACGACCAACGCCACGAGGGCCGCGAGGCCCACCACCCCCGTCCGGGGCGGGGCCGTCGTCGAACTCCGTACCGCTTCCGCACTGGCCATGAGGCCCACCCTAGTTAGGCTGACCCCATGCCTATGCACCCGGCCGCACCAGTCGACCTCACCGGACTCATCGACGCCTACGCCCAGACCGCGCAGGCCATCGTCGACCTGGTGTACCCCCTCAGCGACAAGGACTTCGAGCTCGAGACCGACTGCCCGGGATGGACGGTCAAGGACAACATCTCCCACGTCGTGGCCCTGGAGGCGTTCATGACCGGGCGCCCCGACCCCGAGGTCGAGGTGCCCGACTACGACCACGTGCACCACGACTTCGCGCGGTACATCGAGCAGGGTGTCGAGCTGCGTCGGGAGCGCTCCGGCGAGGAGGTCGTGCAAGAGCTGCAGCAGGTCGTGGCGCGCCGACTGGGGCAGCTCGCCGACCTGCGCGACCACGAGCCCGAGCACCCCGAGCAAGAGATGGTCGCCACGCCTCGCGGTGAGGTGTCGCTGCTGGAGGCGTTGACGCTGCGGGTCATCGACCTGTGGGTGCACGAGCAGGACATCCGCGGCGCTCTCGGCCGGCCGGGCAACCTCGACGCTCCGGCGGCGGCGGTGTTCTCGCAGACGGTGCTGGACGCGCTGCCGATCATCGTCGTCAAGCGTGCGGGCGTGGAGCCGGGCAAGGTCGTCATGATCGAGCTCACCGGGCCGGTCGTGGCCCGCGCCGGGGTCCGCGTCGAGAAGAACGAGGACGGCAAGCCGCACGGGCACCTCATGTTCACCGGCGGCACGGACGAGACGGGCCCTATCCCCGTCATCGGTAAGACGACGAGCATCCAGCTCTCCACCGAGGCGTTCACCCGCCGCGCGGCCGGGCGTCGCGCCACGGAGGACCTGCACTACAGCGTCCACGGCGACGAGCAGGTGGCCCGCAAGGTCCTCGACGGCCTCGTCATCACCCCCTGACCCCAGGGCAAACCTCACCCCACCCCCGACTCACAGTTGGTCGATTTCGAGACGCTTCGCTCCTCAATCCGGGAAGGAGGAGCGAAGCGACGTCTCGAGACCATCCGGCACCCTGACCTGCCAGCTCACCATGGTTTCGAGACACTCGCTGCGCTCGCTCCTCAACCAACGGCGGTCCGGTGGCCCAGCACACTCAGAACGACCCCACCCCGCTCGTTGGTCGGTCTCGAGACGCTTCGCTCCTCGACCAACGGTGGGGCTGAGACGTCGGTTTGCTCGCTCGACCAACTGTCGGGGAACGGTCAGTGGCGGCTGAGCACCCCCGTGACCGCGGCGATACCGAGGACGCTGCGCGGGTCGTAGCCCGTGCGCCAGAGGCCGCCGTGGGCGGCGTGCGTCGCTTCGTGCTCCCACGGGTGCAGGCCCGCGGACCGGTCGACGTGCAGGTCGTGGACGAGTAGCGCCGCCATGAGCGTGTTCGCCGTCGCCGGTTCGAACACCTCGACGCCGAACCGGTGCGCCCCCGCATACGCCGCTGCGAGAGCCCGGTTCTTGAGCACCGAACGGGTGCGGGTCGGGGGCGCCACGGCGAAGGAGACCTGACGTCCATGCGTCCTCGCGTCGGTGGCGCGCCAGCGGTGGATGCGCTTGGCGAGCAGGTAGTTGGGGCCCTGCTGGGGCACGATGCAGTCGGTGATGCCGGGCCGGCCGGGGTCGGGCACGCCGGGGTAGCCGGGGCGGTAGAGGGCGTCGCGGCTGAGGGTCCGGACGCCGGCGGTGAGGAGCCGGCCACGGCGGTGCTCGTACGTGGCGCGGGACGCGCGCACGGCCTCGCGCGGCACGGCGAACACGTCGGTGGGCGTGGCGAGGTAGGCGAGGGCGCAGTCCTCACGACGCTCCATCAGGTGGACCGCGAGGGCGTCGGTCGCGCCCGAGAGGCGCAGGTTGACGACGCCGTCGCCGTACACGTAGTTGCCGAGGACGAGCCGGCCGTCGAGCCCGTCGATCCAGGTGGCGACGCGGGGCAGGTCGTGAAGGATGTCGACCCCGGCCCGCCGCGCCAGGACGCCGGTGCTGCGCGGCTGGGTGGGGACGTGCATGCGTCCGGCGTATCGACGGACGTCGGTGAGCAGCCGTGACCACAGGTCGGGGCGAGGCAGGTCGAGGGCCGCGACGTCCGCGCCCCAACGCAGTAGCGACCGCAGGGGGCCCATCTCGGAGGAGGCGCCGAGGACGACCGTCGTGCGGCCCGGCAGGCCGAGCCACTCGGGGTGGGACGCGACGCGACCGACGGCGGCCGCCGTGTCTGGTTCGACGATGCCGCGCTCGACCCAATCTTCCAGCGCGTCGCGCAACGCCGATCCGGTGAGCCGGCGCCCCCGGTAGGGCACCGACAGTTCCCGCTCGGGCGCACCTTGCCCCTCGACGACCTCGGTCGCGAGCGCGGGACCGGCGGTCGCCCCGTCGAAGACGTCGCGCAGCGGGCGGGTGGAGCCGGCGTCCTGCCACTCCCAGCGCGCCGCGAGCGAGGCGAGTCCGTCGGCCGCGATGCGTACGGCGTCCGGGGTGTGAGACAACCCGTGTTCGACGAGGCCCCGAAAGTGCCGCGGGTATCCCGACCGCCAGTTCTCCTCCGCTGCTGCGGCGGCCGCGGCTGCCGGCGCGACGGAACGCAACGCGTCGGCGACGACCGCTCGCCCCAGGGCTGAGGTGCTGCGCTGCCCGCTCTCGTCGGCGGGAACGACGGCGCCCGTGGATTCGCTCATGCCCCACCCTGACACGCGCGGCCGTGCGCCTGGGGTCTACGGCAGCGGGGCGCGGCGGCGCATAGAGTCCGCAGCATGGATCTGCGGCTGCTGCGCTACTTCGTCGCCGTCGTCGATCACGGCGGGATCAGCCGCGCCGCGCAGGCGCTGTACATCGCGCAACCCTCTCTGTCGCAGGCGATCCGCAAGCTCGAGGGCGAGGTGGGGGCCGAGCTGTTCGACCGGTCGAGTCGGCCGCTGACCCTCACTGCTGCCGGCGTGACCTTCGAGGTGGGGGCGCGCGCGGCGTTGCGGGAGGCCGAGGAGGCCCGCCGCGTCGTCACCGACGTGCGTGACCTGCGCACCGGGAGGCTGCGCGTTGCGACGACGTCACTTCCCGCGTTGGACCCGCTCCCGGCCGCGGCGGCACTTCTGCGGGCGCGTCACCCGGGGCTCCACCTGCACGTGCGCCGACCCGGCTCGTCGGCCGAGGTCGTCACCGAGGTGCGGCAGGGCCGCGCCGAGCTGGGGCTCACCCACCTCGACATCGACACCGGCACCTTGGAGCGCCGACCGCTGCTCACCCAACGGTTCGGGCTCGTCATGACGACGGACCGCGCGCGAGGGCTACCCGCGCCATTCCCGCTGGTGACCCTCCCCGACGTCGACCTCGTCGCCGACGACGCTGACGGCGCGGCAGGCCCGGTCGAGGAGGCGATCCGCCACCACGGCGGTCACGTCCTGGTGTGGAGCGCCCACCCTCAGGCGACGTGGGAGCTCGTGCGGCTTGGATTGGGCGCCGCGTTCCTTCCCGCGGGCGTCGCCGACCGCATCCCGGGCACCCGTCTGCTCGCGACCGAGCCCGCCCTCACGCGGCCGCTGGGCATCGTGCACCGCGCCTCGCTCTCCCCCGCGGCGGCGGCGCTCCTCGCCGTGCTCACCGAGATGACCGCCGGTCAGGAGTCGCGGGGCCACTGCGCGGCGAAGTCGACGAACGCGCGGGCAGCCGGGGAGAGCCCCCCGTCCACGTAGACGAGCCCGTAGTCCCGGCGCACGGGCGGGTCGACCGGCAGACACTGCACCCCGCGCGCCCGCGCCTCCTCGATGAGGGTGCTCTCGATGAAGCACGCCCCCAGACCGGCGGCGACGAAGTCGAGCCGAGCCTCGCGGTGTTCCAGGACCGCGGACGGCCGGGGCAATCGGCCGGCGTCGGCGAGCGCTCGACCGACGTCGTCGGCGACGACGGCCTGCGGCACGATGAGCATGGGGATGTCGGGAACGTCCGTGATGGGCAGCACCTCCCCCGGCGGGAGCGCCGACCCCGGCGGTGCGGCGTACCAGTACTCCTGGGTCCCGAGCGGCACCGAGGCGAGCCGGTGGTCGGCGAAGCGGAGGTCGGTCGCAGCCTCCAGGGGCAGGTGGGTGAGGAGGATCTCGACGTCGCCCTCGCGGAGCTGGTCGAGGCCGGTCCGTTCGTCCCGCATCCGCGCGAGACGCACCGTGACGTCGCCGCCGGCGCTGAAGGCGGCGAGGAGCTCGATGAACGGTCCACTCGCCGGTGAGGGTGCGGCTGCGATCTCGACGGTCCCGTCGACCCGGCGACCGGCACCCGCCGCCGGGGCCGCCGAGGAGATCGCGCGCAGCAGTCGGCGCGCGGGGGCGGCGAGCGCGTGACCGGCGCTGGTCGGCACGACACCCCGCCCGATCCGGTGAAAGAGCTCGACCCCGAGTTCGCGTTCGAGGGAGCGCAACGCCTGGGAGATGGTCGGCTGGGCGACGCCGAGCGCACCCGCCGCCGCGTTGATGCTCCCGTGGTCGCGGACCGCGAGGAAGTATTCGAGCTTCTGCGGATCCACGTCGCCAGCGTAGCCCCGCCGACACCGCACGTTTGAACGTGCGGTGTCGGCGTCAGGAAGTGACGAGGCCCGCGAGGCGGGCCGTGATGATGTCGGTCGCCTCGGAGACCATGCGGTCGACGAGCTCGGCGACGGTGGGGATGTCGTGGATGAGGCCCTGCACCATGCCCGCGCTCCACACGCCCGCCTCGGTGTCACCCGTCTCGTAGACGGTGCGGCCGCGCGCGCCCGAGACGAGGTGCTTGACGTCCTCGAACGCGCCACCCTGGCCGAGCGTCTCGACGACCTCACGGCTCACGGCGTTGCTCGCCACGCGGGCCGTGTTGCGCAGCTGGCGGAACATCAGCTCGGTGTCGCGCTCGCTCGCGCCGACGATCGCCTGCTTGACCGCGTCGTGGATGGGCGATTCGACGGTGCACATGAACCGGGTGCCCATATTGACGCCGTCGACCCCCAGCGCGAGGGCTGCGACGAGGCCGCGGGCATCCCCGATCCCGCCGGAGGCGATGACGGGGATGTCGAGCTCCTCGGCGGCGCGGGGGAACAGGACGAGACCTGGCACGTCGTCCTCACCCGGGTGCCCGGCGCACTCGAACCCGTCGATGCTGACGACGTCGACACCGATCGACTGCGCCTTGAGAGCGTGCCGCACGCTCGTGCACTTGTGCAGGATCGTCACACCGTGCGGCTTGAGGGCCTCGACGTGCTCGGTGGGCAGGTTGCCGGCGGTCTCGACGATCTTCACGCCCGATTGGATGATGACGTCGCGGTACTCGTTGTACGGCGGCGGGGTGATGGCGGGCAGGATGGTGAGGTTGACCCCGAACGGGCGATCCGTCATCGCGCGGCACCGCTCGATCTCGGCGGCGAGGTCATCGGGCGTCGGCTGGGTCAGGGCCGTGATCATGCCGAGCGCGCCCGCATTCGCCACCGCTGCGACGAGCTCGGCGCGCCCCACCCACTGCATCCCACCCTGGACGATGGGGTGCTCCACCCCGACGAGCTCGGTGAAACGGGTCGACAACCTGGGCATGGGATCTCCTCAGAAGGTGCCGGCGGACCGGCGAGCGGGGTGGGGTGTCACGAGCGAGCGGCGCGCAGCATCTGCGTGCCGATGATGGTGCGCTGGATCTCGCTGGTGCCCTCGTAGAGGCGGAACAGGCGGGCGTCGCGGTAGAAGCGCGACACCTTGACCTCCTGCATGTAGCCGAGGCCGCCGTGAATCTGGACGGCGCGGTCGGCGACACGGTCGACCATCTCGCTGCAGTAGAGCTTGGCGCAGGAGGGGGCGAGGCGGCGGTCGGAGCCGTCGTCGTAGGAGCGAGCGGCTTCGAGCACCATGGCCCGGCCCGCGTAGTGCTCGGTCTGGCAGTCGGCGAGCATGGCCTTGACCAGCTGGAACTCCCCGATGGGGGTGCCGCCCTGAGTCTGGTGGGCAGCGTGTTGGACCGACTCCTCGATAAGCCGACCCGCGAGCCCCACGCACAGCGCCGCGATGTGCAGGCGGCCCTTGGCGAGGGAGCGCATCGCCGCCGAGAACCCGTCGCCTTCGACGCCGCCGACGAGCGCATCGAGCGGCACGCGGGCGCCATCGAACGACACCTCGGCGGTGTGGGCGCCGCGCTGACCCATCTTGCGGTCGGTCGGGCCGACGCTCACCCCGGGGGTGTCCGCGTCGACGGTGAACACGGAGATGCCCGTGTTGCCCGTGCCGGGGGTCGTGCGCGCGAACACCATGAACACGTCCGCTTCAGGGGCGTTGGTGATGTAGCGCTTGTGCCCGTTGAGGACGTACTCCTCCCCCTCGCGGGTCGCCGTCGTGCGCAGGCCCGAGGGGTCGGAGCCGGCGTCGGCCTCGGTGAGCGCGAAGGAGGCGACCAGCTCACCGGCGGCGAGACCCGGCAGATAGCGCCGCTGCTGCTCGGGGGTGCCGAAGTTGACGAGCACCTGGCCGGCGATGCCGTTGTTGGTGCCGAACATCGACCGGAAGGCCGGGGCGGCGCGCCCCAGCTCCATGGCGAGGCGCACCTCCTCACTCATCGAGAGCCCGAGCCCCCCGTGCTCCTCGGGCAGCGCGTACCCGAAGAGCCCCATGTCGGCCGCGGCACGCCGCAGCCGCTCGGGGATGGCGTCGGTCTCCTCGATCTCGTCCTCGGCCGGAATGACCTCCCGGTCGATGAACGCGCGCACCGACGCCAGGACGGCGTCGATCTCGGCAGCATCCATCAGTGGCTCCTTCGGGTCGTCGGTGAGGTCGATGCGGGTGTCAGCTCAACACCTCGACGCGGCCGTGGTCGCCGATCCGAGAGCCGAGGTCGCGCAGGTGGTGGCGGGTGTCGCCCCACGTGCGGGAGATGTCGCCGAGGCGGGCGGTGAGGTGCCCGACCGGGTATTCGGCGGTGACGCCGATGCCGCCGTGCAGCTGGATCGCCTCACGGCCCACGTGGCGGCCCGCCTTGTCGACCACGACCCGGGCGCGCAGGATGTCGTCGACCCCGACCTGCTCGTCGTCGGCGACGAGCGCGGCGAACAGCGCTGCGCTGCGCGCGAGTTCGACCTGGGCGTACATGTCGGCGGCGCGCTGGGTGAGGGTCTGGAACGCGGCGAGCGGGCGCCCGAACTGCTCACGGGTCTTGAGATACTCGGTCGTCATGCGCAGCGCGGCGTCCATGGCGCCGACCGCCTCGGAGCACAGCACCGCACCACCGACGGCGAGGCCCGCCGCGATCGCGGCGTCGGCCTCCTCGCCTTGGGCGAGCAGATCGGCGTCGCGACGGTCGAACTCGACCTGCTCGGAGTCGGCGCCCGGCTCGCTCACGAGGAACAGCCCGGTGCCGGCGTCGGTGGCGGCCGTGACGAGGAGGTGGGTGGCGGCCGGGGCGTAGCGCACGGGCGCCTTGGTGCCCGAGAGCTGCCACTGCTCGCCGTTCGCGGTGGCGGTGACGTCGTGCGGGCGGGGGCTCCACGCGCGCATCGGCTCCGCGAGTGCGGGCACGACGACGGCGCCTTCGGAGATCGCGCCCAGAAGTTCGGCGCGACGGGCGCCCGGCGCACAGGCGCGGATCATCGCGCCGGCGGCCACCACCTCGGCGAGCGGCACCTGGACGCGGGCCCGGCCGAGTTCGGCGGCGACGACGGCCACGTCGGCGACACCCGCGCCGACCCCGCCGTCCTCCTCCGACCACGGCAGCGCCGGCACGCCGACCTCGGCGAGCGCGCTCCACACGGCCTCATCGAGCGCCGGGGGCGCGGCGGAGACGTTGCGTTCGGCGGCCGGGGAGGCGTGGCGACCCAGCGCCCCACGCACGGCGTCGCGCAGCGCCTTCTGTTCGTCGGTCATCGTGAAGTCCATAGCTCAGCCCTTCAGCCCGAGGATCATGCCGGAGACGATCTGGCGCTGGACCTCACTGGATCCGCCGTAGATCGTCGCCTTGCGGTAGTTGAGGTCGCGCGGCACGCTCGTCGCCGCCCACGAGGGCACCGACTTGAGGTCCTCCCACGACAGGGACATGGGCCCGCTGATGTCGGCGGCGCACTCGAGGATGCGCTGCTGCAGCTCCGAGCCCGCGAGCTTGAGGATCGAGGAGGCCGGGTCGGGCTTGCCCCCGGCGGAGTTGCCGCTGACGCGGACCGCAGTGAGTTCGAGGGCCATGAGGTCGGCCTCGAGCTCTGCGAGCCGGGCGGCGACCTCCGGGTCGTCGAGCAGGGAGCCGTCCTCGTAGCGCACGGCCTCGGCGTGCTCCTTGAGCTCGGACAGCCATCGCTTGAGCAGGCCCACGTTGGCGACGCCGACGCGCTCGTTGCCGAGAAGGAACTTGGCGTAGTCCCACCCCTTGTTCTCCTCGCCGACGAGCTGGTCGGCGGGCACGCGCACGTTGTCGAAGAACACCTCGTTGACCTCGTGGCCACCGTCGAGGAGCTGGATGGGGCGCACGGTGACGCCCTCGCTCTTCATATCGACGAGGATGAACGAGATGCCCGCCTGCTTACGGGCCTCGGGATCGGTACGCGCGAGGACGAAGATCCAGTCGGCGTGCTGCCCGAGGGTCGTCCACGTCTTCTGCCCGTTGATGACGTACTCGTCGCCCTCACGCACGGCCGTCGTCTTGAGCGAGGCCAGGTCGGAGCCGGCGTTGGGCTCGGAGAAGCCCTGACACCACCAGATTTCGGCGTTGGCCGTCTTCGGCAGGAAGCGCTCCTTCTGCTCCTGCGAGCCGAACGTCGCGATGACCGGCCCGACCATCGCCGTGTTGAACGCGATGAGGTAGGGCACGCCCGCGGCCTGCAACTCGAGGTTCCAGATGTGCCGCTGCAGCGGGGTCCAGTCCTGCCCGCCCCACTCGACTGGCCACCCCGGCACGGCGTATCCGGCCTCGGCGAGGGTGCGCTGGCTGCGGCGCACGTCCTCGGGCGCGAGTTCCTCACCGGCGCGGACCTTGGCCAGCAGGTCCTGCGGGTAGTCGTTGGCGAGGTAGTCGCGGATCGTCTGCTGGAAGGCGGCGTCCTGCGCTGACAAGCTCCGTTGCATGACTCGACGGTAACCAGAGGGGACGCACTCGCACCATAGGCTGAGGAGACCGGATGGCTCTAAGACCCCGTGGTTTCGCCTATATGAAGCTCCTGCTCGGGACGCTTCGGCTCTGGGTCGTCTGTCCGGATGGGGCCGTTGGGCCCTGCCGAGGCGGGTTTGCACCTGAAAAACTCGTGTCATGACCCGTAGCCTGCGCACCGCGCTTCTCATCGCCCTCGGCGTGCTCATCGTCATCGTCCTCGCTCTGGCCATCGTCCTGCTCAAGAACGACACGCCACGCCTGGAGGCCGTCGCCCCTGACCATGTCGGGATCAACAGCGACCCGACGGGGCAGCGGTGGCTCGAGATGACGGTCTGCCTGACCAATCCCGGGGCCGCCACCGTCACCTCGGCCCGCATCGAGGGCGATGCCCCGCAGATCACGGGCCTGCGCGACGACACCAACTCCCCACACGGCGCGGTCCGCGTGGAGCAGGAATGCCTCGACGTCCCCTCGTATGAAGTCGCTGCCCACATCGGCAGCTACGGCGGGCAGCGCCTCATGCTCGACGTCGACGGTCAGAGCCCCGACGACGCCGACAACGCGACGGTGATCCTGACCTACCGCGGCACCACGGACGCCCACGACCGTCAGCTGGAGGTCACGATCCCGCCCGTACGCTGACACCCGCCGGGGACCGTGCGTCGCACGGTTTCCGCGGCAGCGGCAGGTGGTCTTGCAGACGCTTCGCTCGACCGACGACGTGTTGCGTCCCCCAGCACGCAGAACCGCCGAGACCGTGCTTTACGCACGGGCTCGGCGGTTCTGTGTGGGCTCAGCCCCAGACCAAGCCCTTCGAGGGGTCGGAGAGGATGGCGGCGATGTCGGCGAGGAAACGGCTGCCGAGGTCGCCGTCGATGAGGCGGTGGTCGAAGCTCAGGCCCAGCTGGGTGACCCAGCGGGGCTCGATGCGCTCGTCCGCGCCGGTGCCGACGACCCACGGCTGACGGCGCACCGCACCGAACACGAAGATCGCCGACTCCCCCGGGTTGATGATCGGGGTACCAGTGTCGACGCCGAAGACGCCGACGTTCGTGATGGTGATGGTGCCGCCCGACATGTCCGACGGTGGCGTCTTGCCCGAGCGGGCCACGTCGACGAGTTGCCCCATCGCCTCGGCCAGCTCCCGCATTGACATGGCGTCGGCGTCCTTGATGTTCGGGACGATGAGGCCTCGCGGGGTCGCCGCGGCGATGCCGAGGTTGACGTAGTTCTTCTGCACGATCTCCGCGCCGGAGTCACCCTCGACCCACTGCGCATTGATGCCCGGGTTGCGCTTGCATGCGAGCAGCAGCGCCTTGGCGACGACGAGCAGCGGGGTCACCTTGACGTCCCTGAACTCGCGGTCGGCCTTGAGCCGCTCGACGAGCTCCATCGTCTCGGTGACGTCGACGGTGGTGAACTCGGTGACGTGCGGAGCGGTGTAGGCACTCGCGCTCATCGCCTGTGCCGTCATCTTGCGGACGCCCTTGACGGGGATGCGGGTCTCGCGCTCGCCCGAGGAGGTCTGCGATGACGGGCTCGCCGCCTGCTGCGGCGCACTCGACGCCTGAGCCCCCGAGGTGCCGCCGCCGGAGATCGCAGCCTCGACGTCTGCGCGGGTGATGATCCCGTCCGGGCCGCTGCCCTGCACCGACGCGAGGTCGATGCCGTTGTCCTTGGCGAACTTGCGCACCGGCGGCTTGGCCAGCGGTCGACCGTCGCGGGACACCGACCCACCCGAGCCGGACGAGCCCGCCGAGGAGGCCTGCGCCTCAGGCGCGCTCGCGGGCACGCTGTGCGCGCTGGTCTCCGCCGAGGGCTTCGCCGCCGGAGCGGACCCGGCCCCGCGACGCTTGCGACGCGTGGTCGACCCGGCGATCTCGCCGTAGCCGACGAGGTTGGGTTCGCGCTTGGCCGGCTCCTCCTCGCCGCCGCCCGAGCCACCCGAGGGTGCAGGGGCGTCGGACCCGGCCACGACGATGGTGATGATCGGCGCGCCGACCTCGACCTCGGTCCCCTCCTCGACGAGGAGTTTGCCGACGGTGCCCTCCCACGGGATGGGCAGTTCGACCAGGGACTTGCTCGTCTCGACCTCGACGACGATCTGGTTGACCGTCACGGCGTCGCCCGGAGCGACCTTCCACGACACGATCTCGGCCTCGGTGAGACCTTCACCGGGGTCGGGCAGGCGGAACTCGCGCTCGCTGCCGCCGGCCGACCCACCCGATCCGGAGGCGCCGCCACTGCCGTCGCCGTCGCGAGAACGTTGCGGCGTCGAGGGCTCGGGGGCACGCTCACCGGTCCAGTCGGAGCCGGCGTCCGGCGGGGGCGCCGCCTGGTCGTCGGCTACAGGGTCGCTGCCGGCCACCTCGATGGTGATGATCGGTGCGCCGACCTCGACCTCCGTGCCCTCCTCGACGAGGAGTTCACCGACGGTGCCCTCCCACGGGATGGGCAGCTCGACGAGGGACTTGCTCGTCTCGATCTCGACGACGATCTGGTTGACGGTCACGGCGTCGCCCGGGGCGACCTTCCACGACACGATCTCGGCCTCGGTGAGACCTTCACCGGGGTCGGGCAGGTTGAACGTCTTGGTTGCCATGACTGCGGCCTCTCAGTGCGCGAGCACGCGGTCGACACCGTCGAGCACGCGGTCCAGGTCGGGCAGGTGAAGGTGCTCGAGTTTGCTCGGCGGGTACGGGATGTCGTAGCCGGTGACGCGCTCGACCGGCGCCTCCAGGTGGTAGAAGCACCGCTGCATGATCTGGGCGGCGATCTCGGCGCCGAGACCGAGGAAGCGGCTGGCCTCGTGCACGACGACCAGGCGACCGGTCTTCTTGACCGACGTGGCGACGGCCTCGATGTCCAGCGGGTTGAGGCCGCGTAGCTCGACGACCTCCAGCGACGTCCCCTCCTGTTCGGCGGCCGACGCGGCCTGCAGGCTGGTCTTGACCATGGGCCCCCACGCGACGACCGTCACGTCGTCACCGGGGCGCAGGACGACCGCTTCCTCCATGCCCCGCGGCGCGGAGCCGGCGTCGAGGTCGACCTCCATCTTCTCGTGGTAGCGCCGCTTGGGCTCGAAGAACATGACGGGGTCGTCGGACTGGATGGCCTGTTGAATCATCCAGTAGGCGTCCTCGGCGTTGCTGCAGCACACGACCCGCAGACCCGCGCTGTGCAGGAAGTACGACTCGTTGGACTCGCTGTGGTGCTCGACCGCGCCGATACCGCCACCGTGCGGCACGCGCACGACGATGGGCAGCTTGACGTGCCCGTGCGAGCGTGCCGGCATCTTCGCGAGCTGGCTCGTGATGTGGTCGAACGCCGGGTAGATGAACCCGTCGAACTGGATCTCGACCACGGGGCGGTAGCCGCGCAGGGCCAGGCCGATGGCCGACCCCATGATGCCCGACTCCGCGAGCGGGGTGTCGATGACGCGGTCCTCACCGAAGTCCTTCTGCAGGTGCTCGGTGATGCGGAACACGCCGCCGAGCTTGCCGACGTCCTCGCCCATGACGAGGACCTTCGGGTCGTTCTCCATGGCGCGACGCAGGCCCGCGTTGATGCCCTTGCCCAGGGTGATCTTGGTGCTCATCACGCCTCCTCGTTCTCGAAGCCGGCCTGGTAGTCGTCGAATTCGCGCCGTTGCTCATCCAACCCCGAGTGCGGGTCGGCGTACACGTGCTCCCACAGCATCGACGTCGGCGGATCGCCCATCTCCTGCACGCCCTTGCGGACCTTGGCGGCGAGCTCATCGGCCTCTTTGTCGACGTCGGTGAAGAACGCCTCCTCGGTCTCGTGGAGGGAGAGCAGGAACTTCTTGAGTCGCGACAGCGGGTCGCGCTCGCGCCACAGCTCGACCTCGGCCGAGTCGCGGTACTTGGTCGGGTCGTCGGAGGTGGTGTGGGCGCCCATGCGGTAGGTGTAGGCCTCGATGAGGAACGGGCCCTGGCCGCTGCGGGCGTGCTCCAGTGCGTGTTGCGAGACCGCGTAGCAGGCGAGGACGTCGTTGCCGTCGACCCGCACACCCGGGAAACCGAACCCGGCCGCGCGCTCGTACAGCGGGTTGCGGGTCTGCCGCACGTTCGGCTCGGAGATCGCCCACTGGTTGTTCTGGCAGTAGAAGACGATCGGGGCCTGGTTGACGGCCGCGAACACGAACGACTCCATGATGTCGCCCTGGGCCGTGGCGCCGTCACCGAAGAAGGTGACGACAGCGGTGTCACGCTCGGGGTCGCCCGTGCCGTACGCGCCGTCGCGCTGGATGCCCATCGCGTACCCGACCGCGTGCAGGGCGTTGTTGCCGATGACGATCGTGTACATGTGGAACCGCTTCTCTTCGGGGTCCCACCCGCCGTGGCTCACGCCGCGGTACATGCCGAACATCGCGAGCGGGTCGACGCCCA
Source organism: Mobilicoccus sp. (assembly GCA_030538585.1). Taxonomy (GTDB): domain Bacteria; phylum Actinomycetota; class Actinomycetes; order Actinomycetales; family Dermatophilaceae; genus Mobilicoccus. The sequence goes on along the minus strand of JAUNTP010000023.1, from coordinate 11,735 downwards.
TGCACCAGCCGACGCCGTGCTCCCGGTAGGCCGGGAACGCGTAGTCCTGCGGCTTGAGCGCCCGCCCGATGCCGATCTGCGCGGCCTCCTGGCCCAGCAGACCCGGCCACAGACCCAACTCGCCCTGACGTTGCAGGGCCGTGCCCTCCGCGTCAAGACGCCGGATGAGGGCCATGTCGCGGTACAGGCGACGGCCGTCCTCCTCGGTGAGGGCGTCCACATACGGGTCGTAGGGCAGGTTCACCTCGTTGCGGATCCGCTGCCCGTCCTTGTCGATGAACCGGATCGCTTCGGGGCCACCGTCGTAGAACGGTGATCCCACCGTCGACTCGTGGTGCTTGACGCCTTCGACCTCGAAGTCGAAGGCCCTCCCAACCGCGTTGTCACTCATGCGCACTCCTTCGTGGAGAGTGGACGGCACCCGGCAACTGCACTCGCTGGGTGTGGCGCCTGCTGCTCCCGACTCCGTCGTCCTGGGCGTGTCCCGATGACGGTAACGCATGTCACACCCGGGTGCGTCCCTAAGCGTTGCCGAGGATGAACTGCCCTGGAGCGGACCGTTCCAAGGCCGATAGGAGGGCATGCCCGCCACCTCCGCGCGGTCGCCGTACCCGGCGATCGCCGCCCTCACCGTCATGACCGTTCTGGCTCTGTCACTGTGGGGCGCGGCGTTCTGGCAGGTGGGTCGCAGCGCTGCGCTGGCCGTCACGGCGACCCCCGCGCACGGCGAGGTGATCGCCTGCAGCACTGCGCCCGTGGGCCCCGGCTGCACGGTGCGCTTCGAGGACGATGACGGCCTCACCGAACGCGGAATCGACCGGCCCGGTCTCATCGGTGTGGTGGACGGGGACGCGGTGCCGCTGTGGGTGTCGGCCGGTGGCGAGGTCACCGTGGCGGGGTGGCGACCGTGGGCCGACACCGCCCTGCTGACCGTTCTCGCGATCGTCGTCTCGATGGGGGCGACGCACTGGTTCGCTCGCGTGCTCGCCGCCGGTGACGCCCGCACCCCGATGGATCTCCGCACCGGGACGCCTTTGCGCAGGCGTCGCGCCGGTTGAGCGCCACCGCGCGGACCGGCAGGGGACCGCAGCGGTGGGTGTGATGGCATGAGGGCATGGCCCTCCTGCTGCGCATCGTCGTCAACGCGGCCGCCCTGTGGGTGGCGGCGCTCCTCGTCCCCGGCATCCGGCTGGCGGAAGGCACGAGCGCGAACACCGTCGTGACCGTCCTGCTCGTCGCCCTCGTGTTCGGGATCCTCAACGCCCTCGTGCGCCCGTTGTTCGTCGTGCTCGGGCTGCCGCTGATCGCCGTCACGCTCGGGTTGTTCCTGCTCGTCATCAACGCGGTGATGCTGCTGCTGACGGGGTGGATTTCAGGGCTGCTCGGGCTCCCGTTCCAGGTCGACGGGTTCCTCGCCGCCCTGCTGGGCGGCATCGTCGTCGGCGTGATCTCGTGGATCGCCGGCACCCTCCTGCGCACCGACCGCTGACCCCACCGCCCGCCGCCCACCCTCAGCCAGCGAAGGCGCGGGCCACCTCGAGGAGGCGGGCGTTGGCTTCAGGGTCGTCGACCGATACGCGTACGCCCTCACCGGCGAAGGGGCGCACCGACAACCCGCGCGCGTCCGCAGCTTCGGCGAACGCGGTGGTGCGCTCCCCCAGCTGCAACCAGACGAAGTTCGCTTGCGTCTGCGGCACGTCGTAACCCAGCTCCTGCAGCGCGCTCTGCATCCGGGCCCGCTCCCCGACGAGGTTCTCGACCCGCTCGGCCAGCGCGTCCTGCGCGTCCAGGGAGGCGAGGACCGCCTGAACGGCCAGGTCGCTCACCGCGAACGGCAGCACGCACGAGCGCAGGGAGGCCGCGACCTCGGGATGCGCCACGGCGTAGCCGACCCGCAACCCGGCCAGACCGTACGCCTTGCTGAAGGTGCGCAGCACGATGACGTTGTTGCGGCTGCGGTAGATCTCCATGGCGTTGGGGGCGTCGTCGTCGCGCACGAACTCCAGGTAGGCCTCGTCGAGCACGACGACGACGTCGGAGGGCACGCGGTCGAGGAACTCCTCCAGTTCGCCGGTGTGCACGGTGGTGCCCGTGGGGTTGTTGGGGCTGCAGACGAGCACCAGGCGCGTGTTGCTCGTGATGGCGTCCGCCATGGCGTTGAGGTCATGCCGACCCTCGGCAGTGACAGGCACCTGCACCGAGCGAGCACCCGAGAGGGCCACCATGATCGGGTAGGCCTCGAAGCTGCGCCACGCGTACACGACCTCATCGCCGCTCTCACACGTGGCGGTGATGATGGCCGACAGCACGCCCGAGCTCCCGGTGCCCGGCACGATCTCGTCCGGCTCCGCACCGATCTGCTCGGCGATGGCTCCGCGCAGCGCCGTCGTCCCCATGTCGGGGTACCGGTTGACCCCGGCGGCGGCCTGCGCGATGGCCTCCAGCACCCCCGGCAGCGGCGGGAAGGGGTTCTCGTTGCTGCTCATCTTGTAGGAGACGAACTCATCGGATCGGGTCGGCGGCTTACCCGGCTTGTACACCGGGACCACGGCGAGCGCCTCACGCAGACGCACCTCGTCCACACGGTCGGGGGACTCGAGCCGATCGTTCATTGACATCTCCTGCCTGGCGCCTGCGGATGACTGCGCGCTCTCGCGAGCCGGTTGCCTGCACTCTATGCGCGGGCACCGACATGGGAGGGGACGGTTCGGCAGATCCCTGCACGGCCCGCCTGCCACACGAGCAGCCAGGTGGCGAGCGCGGTGACGACCGTCGAGGTGAGGAACATCATCGGCGATCCCGCGGTGGTCTCGTCGATGAAGCTGTCGGCGAGCGTGCCGTCGAGGGTGCTGACGATGATGACGACGACGTTGTTGACGACGTGCATCGCCACCGCTGCCTCGAGACCGCCGGTGCGCCAGGTGAGGTACACGCACGCGATGCTCATGACCACGAGGGTGCCGACGATCCACGGGTCGGCCGAACCGTGGGCCGCGGCGAACAGGACCGAGGACACGACGACGGCGAGGACGAGCGCGACCCGGGTGTCACGGAACCATGCGCCGAGAGAGGCCATGACCCAGCCGCGGAACAGGTACTCCTCACCAGCAGCCTGCAGCGGGGTGACGAGGACCGCCATGGCGATGAGCCAGACCCACCCCTCCGGCCTGGGCTCGACGCGCCCTTCGGCGAGCCAGCCGATGCCGACGTAGGCGATCCACAGCGGCAGGAGGAGCAGCAGGCAGCGCGCGAGCCACCGCCACCGCACCCGCCCCTCGACGGAGTGCAGGAACCGCGCCTTGACCGGGTGCGCGACGGCGATCGCGAACAGCGCCACGAGGATGAGAGCCGCGAGTGAGAGGTTGAGCACGAGCATCCCGCTCGGCTCCATGAGCATGTCGTCCGACAGCGACGCCGGCCCGCGTCGCACCGCCCTGACGATCCCGTACACCATCACCGGGACGAACATGACGGTCGCCGCGCAGATGGCGACGATGCCGATCGAGAGCAGCGGCCGCCACCAGGCGTGCCGAGGGGTCCGCAGCATCGCGGTGTAGGACGCCCCGACGAGTGGAAGGTCGAGTGGGCGGTGCTGAGTCACAGGCGCGTTCGTCGTCATGTCTCCATGATCGAGGGTCGCGTGCGACGGATCATCGGTCGGAGGTCGACACCCACCCCCGACCCAAGTCGATCATCGACCGCCCCGCCCCCGTCCGTTGGTCAGCGCAGCCACGTCTGCGAGCGTCTCGCGACCACCGCCCAGGGCATCACGCAAGTCTCGATGGTCTCGAGACGTCGCTGCGCTCCTCCTCGACCAACGGTGAGGGCGCGATCATCACGCACGCCCCCCCCCGCCCGTTGGTCGAGGAGCGAAGCGTCGAGACGTCGCTGAGCTCCTTCTCGACCAACTGTGGGGGCGAGATCATCACGCACGTCCCCCCGCCCGTTGGTCGAGGAGCGAAGCGTCTCGAGACCATCTCGACCTCGCACGGGCCGGCCCCCACGGACGCAATCCTCGATCAACGGTGGGCGTCCCTCGTAATGACGTCGGCAGTGGTCTCGAGACGCTTCGCTCCTCGACCAACGGGAGCGGCAGGCATCGCGAGACAGCCTGTTCTCGGACGGCTCGGGGGCCTCAGTCGTCGTTGCTGTTGCCGCGGCTGGAACTGCGCTCGCGGGAGCGGTCGTTGCCCCGCTCCGAGGAGCGCTCCGAACTCTCACGGGTGCGATCCGAGCCGGAGCTCGCGTCACGCTCACGCTCACGACTGTTGTCCCTCCCGCTGTTCTCGCGACCGCGCTCTGAGCGGGAGTTGTCGCTGCGAGAGCTCTCCGACGTGCGCGTCGACCTCGGGGTGCGCGAGTCGTTGCTCGTGGGAGTCGCCTGCGAGGTGGTGCGCTCCGGCGTGGGCGTCGGGGCGGAACGCGTGCGTTCCGGCCGCGGGGTGCGGGTGCGCTGCGAGGACGGCGTCGTCGCCGGCGCGGCAGGCGTCGCCCGCTCCGAGGTCGGGGCGGGCCGCTCCGGGGTCGGCGTCGGGGTGGAGCGGGTGCGCACGGGTCGCGGCGTGCGCGTCCGCTGCGAAGCCGGTGTCGTGGCAGGCGCCTCCGGCGTTGCCGACGGCCGGTCGGGCGTGGGTGTCCGAGTCGGGGTGGGCGTCGCGGGACGGTCCCTCGTCGGCCGCGCGGGCGCCGGTGTCCAGGGGCGATCCTCCGTCGGACGGGCCGGTGTCGGCGTCGTCGGACGTGCCGGAGCCGGAGTCCACGGACGGTCCTGCGTGGGGGGGGGGGGGGCGGGGCGGGGGCGGCCGTGGGGCGCTGGGTACGCGGGGCGGCCGGGGCCGGTGGCGGCACCGTGGCGCGCGCCGGCGGCGCCGGGGCCTGCGGCGGCGTGGTGGACGGCGGCTCGCTCGTCTCCTGCGTGGTGAACCCGGGCCCGACCTCGACCTGGGTCGGCGTCGCGCCGGGCGTGGGCGTGTCAGGCGTCGCCTCCGGTGCAGGCGTCGACTGCGGAGTGTCCGTCGTCGGCGTCTCGGCAGGCGTCTCGGTGGGCGCCTCGCTCGTCGGGGAGGCGACGGGGGTGTCGCCGATCGCGGCGCGGTAGAACGCCGCCCACGGCAGCACGTCGGAAGGGAAGGTGGCGCCGTCGTCCATGCGCACGAGACCCGCAGCCAACCCCTGCGGGGTCATGAGGTCGCCACCGCCGGAGCAGAAGAGGGCACCGACGGATAGGGCCGCGTCGTCGGCGTTCGACACGTCGACGACGCCGTCGCCGTTGCCGTCGAGGCCGATGTACTCCCACGTCTGCGGCAGCACGAGCATGGGGCCGACGCCGCGGTCGAAAGTGAGGTCGCCATCGAGGGTGCCGCTGTCGGTGTCGCGCACCATGCGCCCGCCGACCACGGTGCCGTCGAGACGCGGGCCGACGATGCGGACGCTCGCGGTGCCGGCCCCGTCGACCTGGCCGCCCGCAGCGTGGTTGGACTGCACCTTGCCGACGCCGGCGAGCAGCCACCAGGGCAGCCGGCAGGCGGGTGCCTTCTCGGCCAGGGTCGCCTCGGCGGAGCGGTAGGCCTCCAGCACGCGCGGCGGGATGTCTTCGGACCCGGGACCGACCCCGATGGGGTCACCGATGGTGCCGTCGAGCGCCGCAGTGGTCCACGGCACGGCGGCGTCCACCGCGGCGGCGCCGCCGGTGACGGTGTGGCCGAGGGAGGTGACGACCGTCGCTTCGGAGGCGCGCGAGACGATCTCCTGCTCCCCCGAGCGCGTCAGGGTGAAGGCCACGAGCCCCGCAGCGAGAGTCACGACGATGGCCGACCCGACACCCACCACGACGACCGGCAGGCGGTTGCCGCGCCCCCCGTCGTCATCGACGCCGTCGACGTCCTCGTCGCCCAGATGACGTTTCACGATGTCCCCACGTCCTAGACGGTTGTCCGACTCCGCGAGGGTAACACCGAGCGCCGACGCAGAACGAGTCACGAAACCGTATCGGCGCGCGGCTCAGTGACTTTCGGCGGCCCCGTCCACCCGCACCCCGTGGTGACGGGAGGGCCCACCGACATCCCGCGCGTGACGTCGTCGAGCCGACGACGCCCTGGTCAGCGGGTCGCGTCGGGTGTGGGCGCGGGCGCCGTGGTGCTCGTCGGCGTCGGCACGTCGGTGGGCTCGGTGGTCTCCTCCGCCTCGACGCCGTCGGACTCCTGCGCCGTGATGGACGCGGCATCCTCGTCCTGCGGGGCCCACGGCGGCAGCGCACACGTGGGCGTCGGCAGGGGCTCCGGCGTCCCGTCCGGACCGGCCGTGTGGTTCGGCGGCAGCGGCTCGGACGTCGGTGTCGCGGTGGGGCCGGCGGGCTCGGGCGCGGCCGTCACCGTGTCGGTCGGGGAGGGCGTCGGCCACTCCCAACCCTCCGGCGGGGTCCACTCCTGCGGGTCCCATCCGACCGGAGGCACCCAACCCTTCGGCGGCTCCCACCCGAGCGGGGGCTCCCAGTCGACGGGGTGGTCGTCGGGGACGGGACGGTCGTCGGCGTTCCGGTGGGCGCCGGCGCGTCGGTCGGTGCGGCGGTGGGGGTGTCCGTCGGCGACGGAGTCGCGGTCGGCGCGGGTGTGGCGGGCGGTGCCGGGGCGGGCTGCGGGGCCCGCACAGGGGCGGGTCGGGCGGAGGCGCGCCGCGGGGCGACGGCCTGCGCCCCGTGGTCGTCGTCCCACAACGCGTCGTCCCAGGCCGCCTCGTCCCAGCCGTCGTTCCACCAGTCCGTGTCGTAGGCATCGACGGGTCCGTCGGCCACGATGACCGGCGGAGGCGGGCTGCCGGGCGGCACGGTCGGCGGGGTCCACAGGGGCGGCGGGGTCCGGCCGTCCCGGTAGGCCTCCCCGGCAGCGATGACGTCCTGCACGTACTGATCGGACGGGTTGTAACCGAGTACGGCGGCCCGCATGGCCTCGCCCGTGCTCAGGTCGCCGCCGAAGGAGCACAGGTACTCCCCCGCGCTGCGGGTCGCGTCGTAGATGTTGTGGGGGTCGACGATGCCGTCGTCGTTGCCGTCCGTCCCGAACAGCTGCCAGGTCGACGGCAGGAACTGCATGGGGCCCACGGCGCGGTCGTAGGTGTCGTCGCCGTCGATCTCGCCGCCGTCGGTGTCGAGCACGACGGCCGTGTCGGGGGTCGTGCCGTCGAGCACGACACCGTAGATGTCACCGAGGGTGCGCCCCGACTCGTCGACGTTGCCGCCGGCGGCGTGGCCGGACTCGACGTGCCCGATGCCGGCGAGCAGCCACCAGGGCAGGTTGCACGAGGGCGACGACTGCGCCAAGGCCGACTCGGCCTGACGGTAGGCCGCGAGCATCGTCGGGGGGATCGTCCCGTCACCGACGCCGCCCAGGGTGAACCCGGCCGGGAACGTCACGCCCTGCTGCGCCACCGTGAGCCAGGGCAGGACCGGGACACCGCCGTTCGCCACCGGGGACACCGGGGTGGGGGCTGCCTCGAACTCGATCGTGCGGGGCTCGACCGCCGCCGCCAGGGGCACGGCGATCGCCGTCGCCGTCACCGCCACCCACACCGCCCGACTGGGTCGCCGCACCGAGGTGGGTCGACCCGGCCGTTCGAACCGACCGAGACGGTCGATGATCCGCGACAGGGTGTCGCGACGGCTCATGGGGGGTCCTTTCAAGGGCAGGCGTCATCGACGAGTCCGTCGACACCTCTCCCATCGGCGCGGCGGAGAGGTGGTTGAGTCAAGCGCTCGTCATTCTCGGGTCAACACCCGATGCGGTCATGGGCGGCCGGCGACGCATCGGCGAATACCGGGCGAATCTCTCCCCGCACACGGCAACGGCAGGGCCGCCGACGCGGTCCTGCCGTTGCCGAGAAAAGCCAGGTGTCACATGTCCTGGCCGCCGTTGACGCCCCAGACCTGACCGGTGATGAAGCCGGACTCGTCGGCGCAGAGGAAGTGCACGACGCGCGCGACCTCGTCCGGGCGGGCCAGACGACGCAGCGGGATGTTGCCCTTGATCTTGTCGAGGACCTTCTCCGGCACGGCCTCGACCATCTCGGTAAGGACGTAGCCGGGCGTGACGGCGTTGACCGTGACGCCGATGGAGTCCTCGGTGAGCTTGCCGTCGCGGCCCAGCTGGAACGCGGACTCGCGGGCAAGGGTCTTGGTCAGACCGAACAGGCCGGCCTTGGAGGCGGCGTAGTTGGCCTGACCGATGTTGCCCATCTCGCCGATGATCGAGCTGACGTTGACGATGCGACCCGTGCCGCGCTCGAGCATGTGCTGCAGCGCCGCCTGCGAGAGGTAGAACGCACCCGAGAGGTTGACGTCGATGACCGACTGCCAGTCCTCGTCGTTCATCTTGGCGACGGTGCGGTCCTTCGTGATGCCGGCGTTGTTGACGAGGATGTCGAGACGGCCGTGCTTCTCGATGACCTCGCTGATGGTGCGGCGGCAGTCGTCGGCGTTGCCGACGTTGCCCTGGTGGATGGTGAACTCGTGCCGCTCATCGCCCCAGTTCTTCTCCAGCTCGCCGAGGAACTGCTCGGCGCGCTCGGTGTTGCCGGCGTACCCGGCGGCCACCGTGGCGCCCTGGCGGGCGAGGCTGCTGCTGATGGCCGCGCCGATGCCGCGGGTGCCACCGGTGACGAACGCCACCCGGCCTTCCAGCTTGCCTCCGCGCGGCGGGGCGGTCACGTTCACGTCGTCGTTGACCTGTGTCATCGCTTCTCCTTGGGGGGACGGTTCAACTCTTGGGACGGTTGATCACGCCCGGGGGTCCCGGACGCAAAGCGTGGATGGGGGCGCGGTCAGTCGTTCTGAGAACGGGACTCGAGCCAGTCGGCGATGTCGGGCCAGATCTCCTTACGAGCCTTCGAGCCGGCCATGAGACCGATGTGTCCGCCCGCGCGGTCGAGGTGCTCGAGGTCGTCGCTGCTCACCATGTCGAGCAGCGGCATCGTGAGGTCGCGCGGCGCGATGTGGTCGGCGTCGGCGGTGACGACGAGGATGCTCTGGTCGAGATTGCGCAGGTCAGCGCGGCGGCCACGCAGCTCGATGCGGTTGCGCACGAGCCGGTTCTCCTTGTACATCCACGTGATCCACTGCTCGTAGGCGCGGCCCGCGAAGGGCGGGTTGTCGCCGACCCACTTGGACATGGCCTGGTAGGCGGTGCGGTTGGCGACGCCGTCGTGAACCTGCTCGAACAGCTTGCGCTTGGTGGTGACGTGGTTCTGGACCGGCTTCATCAGCTTGTTGGCCCAGTCGACGAACGCGCCGGGCACGTTGCCCAGGGACTCGGTGACCTGCTCGACATCGAAATTGTCGTGCCCCACCCACGTTCGATACAGCGAGCCCTCGGTGTCGATCGGCATCGTCAGCAGCACGAGGTTGCGGGCCGGCCCGGGGTTGAGGGAGGCATACAGCGCCGTGAGTACCGCGCCGATGCACCAGCCGATGATGGAGATCTCGGAGGCGCCGGTGGCACGCTTGACCTCGCGCACCGCCCACGTGAGCTCGTCGCACACGTAGTTGTCGATGCCCATGTCGTCGTCGTGGCTCTCGGGGGCGCCCCAGTCGATGAGGAACACGTCGAAACCGCGGTCGAGCAGGTACTCGACGAACGAGTGCCCGGGCCGCAGGTCGTAGATCATCGGCCGGTTGATGAGCGCGAACACGAGCAGAACCGGGATCGGGTGGGTGCGCTTGCTGCTGCGGTAGCGGTACAGCGTCGTGCGGCGGTGGGTCCACACGACATCCCGCGGCGTCACCGCGATCTTGGCGTCGTCGGTGGTGAGCAGGATGTTCGACGTCTCGAGAAAGGTCTTCGGCAGACGCATCGCCGACATCAACGGGTTCACCGGTCGGACTCCTGCGCGAGCTTCGCGTCCTCGATCTGCTGGATCTCCTCACCGGCGTCGAGGGTGACCGACGCCGACCGCGACCGAGCGGAGGACTTCTTGGCGGCATTGCTGCGACCGCGCGTGCGAGCGGAGCTCTGTCCGTTGTTCTCGGCCGCGTTCTGGGTAGTGGCGGCTCGGGCCTCGTCGCGCTCGGCGCGGGTGGCGGCGAGTTCGTCCTCGAGCTGCTCCACGATCTGCAGCACCTGCTCGAGCTTGTCCTCGGTGCGGTTGAGCTGGCGGCCGAGGCGCACGATGTCACGCTGGCCCGCAAATCGGGTGGCGCGGACCATCTGGTCCAGGCCGATGTTGACGACCCGAGTCAGGGCCACGGCGTTGCTGGTCAGCATGGCCAGCGACTCTGCGAACCCCTGACTGCTCACCAGCTCTTCTGCCGCGCGTGACAGCTGCTTCTCGGACTTCTCGTACGCCGTGCGCATCTGCTGGCTGGGGGTCTGCTGCTCGCTCATCACGATCCTCGTTCGTCGACGGTCAGACGCATTCTCGGCATGTCGAGGTCGGTGTGACCTGTGCCTCACGGCGACTCTATCGCCTCACTCACGTTGGAGGGAGGTCGGAGCCGCACGGATCGACAACGGCCGGCCCGCGAAGGCGACGCGTCTCACTCCAGGACCGCCCGGCCACGCCCCGGCGACGCCCGTATTCTGGAGGTTGGACCGGGGAGGGACGAACGTGGACGAGCAGCCGGACACCAGCAGGCCATCGGTGCTGGGTGGGTACATTCGCGCGCAGCGCCAACTCGCCGACCTGTCGCTGCGGCAACTGGCCGGCCTGTCCAACGTCTCCAACGCCTACCTCAGCCAGGTGGAGCGCGGCTTGCACCAGCCTTCCCTCAAGGTGCTGCGGTCCATCGCCGACGCTCTCGACATCTCCACCGAACACCTCCTCGCGCAGGCCGGGGTCATGTCGGCCGGGGCTGCGAACCTGCGCCAGGCGACCGGGGCGTCCCCGCAGAGCCCGTCCCAGGCCGTCGAGAGCGCGATCGTCGCCGACGACGTGCTCACCGAAGAAGAGAAGTCGGCGCTGCTCGCCCTCTACCGCACCTTCATCGAGCGACACCAGAGCTGAACGCCCTCTACACCGCACCTCTGCTACCCCGCACCTCTGCACTGCCCTACGCGCATCGGACACGAGGGCGTCACTCGCCCGTCACCCGGGCGTCGTCTGAACGGGCAAACGTGAGGGTCGGCGCCTGTGACCGCCACCGCGCGTGATCGGCGCGCTTGACATACCGAACACAGTGCGTAGTATTTCAAGCAGAGCGCGGCCCGTACGCCCCCTGCACGATGCTGCGGGACGCGTTGCCCCAACCACAACCGCGAAGAAGGAGTCCCACCATGACCCTCACCCGCCAGTACCTCGAGGCCACCCGTCAGATGCAGGAGAACTGGTTCTCCGCCGTCGACGCGATGACCGCCCAGTTCTCGCAGAAGCTCGACCGCCCGGCCACCAACGTGTTCCCGGCTGCGGACCCGCGCAAGGCCGTCGACGAGCTCTTCGACTTCTACAGCAAGGCCCTCTCGGTCCAGCGCGAGACCGCGCACAAGATCCTCGACGCCAACATGCAGGTCAGCGACCAGTGGAACGCTCAGGTCGAGCAGTTCTACTCGGCGTGGCGCGAGCAGGCCCAGTCGATGACCGACACGGCCCGTGCGCAGCTCGAGTCCCTCACCGCGTCCTCGCGTGAGCAGGCTCTTCAGTTCGGCGAGGCCATGGAGGCCCGCATGTCCGAGGCGCAGCACGCCACCCGCGAGCAGGCGCAGCGTTTCATGACCGCCGCGCAGGAGCAGGGCGAGCGCTTCATGTCGGCCGCT
>JAUNTP010000244.1 GCA_030538585.1 Mobilicoccus sp. | reverse complement strand
CTGCATCATGATCGGCACGAACACCGGCGCGAGGATCGCCCACTTGGCCGAGGCGCTACCGATGAACAGGTTGATGAGCGCCACGATGAGGATGAACGCCAGCAGCAGCGGGATCCCCGTCAGACCGATGTTCTGCAGGAACTCGGCTCCGTAGACGGCGAGGAACGTGCCGAGCCGCGACTCGGAGAAGTAGGCGACGAACTGGCCGGCGGTGAACGCCAGCAGCAAGAACAGCGACATGCCCGCCATCGACTTCGACAGGTGCTTGGCGACGTCCTCGTCGTTCTTCACCGAACCCGTGACGATGCCGTACACGAGGCCGGGCACGAAGAACATGATGATGATCGTCACGACCAGCGAGGACAGGAACGGCGAGTCGACGATGCTGCCACCCTCACCGCGCAGCGGCGCGTTGGGCGGAAGTACGAGCAGCGACAGCAGGGCACCGGTGACGAGGAAAGCGACACCGGCCCACATGAGGCCCTTCTTCTCCAGGGGCGTGAGCCGAGCCGAATCGTCGCTGTCGTCCTCGCCTGCAGCGGTCGACCCCTCGTGCTGCGCGTCGGTGTCGACAGCGACGTCGGCGTCCGCGGTGGCTGTGCCGTCGGCGTCGGCGTCGGCGGCGCCTTTGCGCGCGAGGCCACCGGCGCCGGGACCCGCGTACGTGCCCAGGCGGGGTTCGACGATGAACTGGCTGACCAGCGTGCCGATGATCGCGAGGAACACCGTCGAGACGATGATCATGTAGTAGTTCATCGCGATGTTCATCTGGTCGGCGTAGGCCGGGTCGATGGTGCGGGCGCCTTCGATGGTGAGGTTGCCGAGCAACGCGTCCAGCGGCGAGAGCAGCAGGTTGGCGCTGAACCCGGCCGAGACGCCCGCGAACGCCGCAGCGATACCGGCGACCGGGTGTCGCCCCACGGCGAGGAACAGCATGGCCGCGATGGGCGGCAGGACGACGTACCCGGCGTCCGTGGCGAGGCTCGACATGATGCCGGCGAACACGATGCCGAAGGTGATGAGGGTGCGCGGGATCGCGAAGATGAACCCGCGCAGAGCCGCGCTGATGAGGCCGGTCTGCTCGGCGATGCCGATGCCGACCATGGAGGCGAGCACGACACCGAGCGGCGCGAAGTTGATGAAGTTGTCGACGAAGCTCGTGAACAGGTAGGCGATGCCCTCGGAGTCCATGAGGCTGTTGACGGTGAGGGTGCCTTCGCCCTCCAGCGGCGACTCCACCGTGATCCCAGTGGCGGCGAGCGCCCCCGAGATCAGCACGACGGCCGCGGCCAGCAGGGCGAACAGCGTCACCGGGTGCGGCAGGGCGTTACCCGTCTTCTCGATGCCGTCGAGCATCCGTTGGAAGATGCCGCGCTTGCCCGACCGATCGGTCTGGGCTGCGGGCTCGGCGGTGGCCATGGAACCTCCTTAGGGCGGCCGATCGGACCGCCGACATGTCGGTGGGGAGCGGGCGACGGCGTCGCCTTGCCCTTCACCCTAGGCACGCGAATGCATCGAAACCGGAGATTCGCCCCCGACATCGCCGGAGCCCCCTCCCCCAACGCCACGAGAGAGCCGAGCGCGGCCCCCCATCCGCCGAGACCGTCGGTTCACACCGACGGTTTGGGCGGGGAGGACGGGGCTCGCGTCGAGACCGTCGGTGTGAACCGACGGTTTGGGCGAAGTCGACGGGGCTGGCGTCGTCGGGAGGGTCAGCGGCGGCGTTGGGCTGCCGCCACGCCGAAAGCGGCTAAGGAGGACAAGGCCGCTAGGCCCACGATGACCCACGCGAACCCGTCCTCGTCGCCGATCAGGATGAGAGCGGTACCGGCCAGGGCGACGAACGCCATCGCGACGCCCGCGACGAGCGCCCAACGGTCGGGGGTCAGCATGATCGACATCCTTGAATCGGGGGCGGTGCCGCCGACACGTGGGGTGCCGGCGCTGCGCATCCTACGGGTCAGACCTGCACGACCGTGGCCCCGGGGATCGCGCCGTACCGCCCGGGCGTGCACGTGAGCAGGATGATCTGCGACGTGCCACCCACGAGGGAGAACGCCGAGCAGATGCGCTGCAACTTGGCCGGATCCGAGTAGCCGAGGGCGTCATCGATGATGACCGGCGCCCCCTGCTCCGGGTCGACGAGCGACGCGCACGCGAGCCGAGTGAGAATCGACATCTGCTCCTTGGCGCCCGACGACAGAGCCTCGTACGGGATGCGGCGGCCCGCGAGCACCCGCGCGTCGATGGTCAGCCCCGGCCCCACCTCGACGTCGAAGTCCGGACCGTAGACGACGCGGCCCAACGTGGAGACGACCTGCCCGAAGGGCTCGACGTAGGCCGCGGAGACGCGGTCGCGGTGACGGCGCAAGGTGTCGTACAGCTCCTTGGCCGCGGCAGCGCGCCGAGTCGTGGCAACGTGGAGGCGCTCAGCCCTCGCCAGGGCCGACTCCGCCTCGGCGAGCCGCTCGGCGCGACCCTGCTCGCCCGCGTGCCGCAGCCGCGCCTCGAGAGCGAGCCGCTCGTCGCGCGCCGCGGCGTGCCGGGACTGCAGCGACTCGACAGCGGCTGTGGCGCCCGCCAGGCGCACCTCGAGACTGTCCGGGTCGAGGCGGGCCACCTCCGCGCGCACCTCGTCGGCGGCCTGCGTGGCTGCCGCGAGGTCGGCATGGGCGGTGTGCCGGGCGGAGGCGAGCTCGTCGTCGCTGTGGCGTTCGCGGGCCACCCGTACGCGGGTGGCGAGCTCCTCGATCTCGGCGCGAGCCGATTCGCGGGCGACCTCGGCGCGGGCCTCGGCGAGGCGGCCGTCCTCCACGACCCGGCGCGCGGCCAGCACCTCGGCCTCACCTCGGGCGAGGGCCTCCGCCGCCTCGTCCTCACGGCGACGCGCCGCCGCCCGCTCCTCCCGCGGCGAGGTGCTTTCGCGGGAACTGTCGACCCACGCGAGCACCTCGCGGACCACTCCCGGGTCGACACGCGCGATACCGCCCGCACCACCGCGGTCGCCGACACCCTCGGCGATGTCACGGGCGTTGGCCTCGGTTCCCTCACGGTGCGCGGGGCGGTCGCCGTTGTCGGCCCCCTCGTCAGCGCCCAGCAGTGCTCGCACGGCTGCGGGCGCCTCGTCGAGCCCGGTTCGGTCGGCCAGCAATTCCACGACGTGCGCGTGCAGACGCGCCGCACGGTCGCGGACCTCGTGGTCGGTGTCACCGGCGAGCACGGCCTCCACCGCGCGGTCGTGCTCGCGGGACTCCGTGCGCGCCTCCTCCTGCCGCTGCGCGGCCGCCCGCGCCGCGGCGACATCATCGACACCTGCCATGCCCAGGAGCTCGGCGAGGGCGGCCTCGGCGCGGGCCAACATCTCGGCGCGCTCCTGTCCGCCCGGGGGTGGGGTGAAGCGGACGGTCGCCGTGCCCGGCATGTCGATCTCGACGGGACCCGACAGGACGTCGGTGTGCGCCCTGGACAGGGTGAGCGCTTGTCCGTCGATCGTGACGTCCAGATCAGGGGTGTGGGGCGTCACCTCAACGGTGGCGCTTCCGGCCCGCCACGCCGCCCGGGCAAGGTCGACCTCGCGCGCGGCCTCATCGATCGCGGTGAGATCGCCGGTGAAGCGAACTGCGCGCTCGTGTTCCCGCGCCACCTGCTGCGCAGCACGCGCGGCATCGAGCCGGTCGAGCCGCGACAGGAGGGCGAGCAGATCATCGAGGTCGGACACCAAGGCGGCATCGGACTCCGCGGCCGCGGCGTCACGTCGGGCAGCCAGGGCAGCCTTCCGGGCCGACTCCACGGACTGCTCGGCCTCCGCCAACGCCGCCTCGTGCGGACCGGCCTCGACGGCGAGACGCTCGCACTCCTCCTGGAGCTCCTCGACGCGGCGACGCCGGTCGGCCAGGTCGGCGATGAGGGCCTCACGGGTCTGGAGTCGCTCGGCAGCCACGTCGAACGCCTGCTGGGCGAGCGCCGACCGGGTGGCTGCGGCCTCGGCCTCACGCAGGGTGACGGAGGCTGCCGCCCAGGCCGCGGCGAGGTCGTCGGCGGTGGCGCGGGCGC
>JAUNTP010000243.1 GCA_030538585.1 Mobilicoccus sp. | reverse complement strand
GTGGGCGAGCGCGTCCTGCACGATGTGCGCGACGTGCTCGTCCATGAGGGAGTAGGTCACTTCGCGTCCGTGCCTGGTGCTGGCCACGAGGCAGTGCTCCCGCAACACCCGCAGGTGCTGGGAGACCAGCGGTTGGGAGACGCCGAGGTGATCCACCAGATCGGTCACCGTGTGCGGGCGCTCGACGAGCGCCAGGACCATCCGCAGGCGCAGCGGTGAGGACAGAGTCTTGAACAGCGACCCTGCGCTCTCCCACCGATTCGTCGCCCCATCACGATCCATGCACGCACTCTAATATGGCTTTTAATGCATATGTCAACCCCGACCGCCACAGCGACGCATCCCTGTCAGGCGTCGCCGAGGATGCTCATGCCTGGCAGACTGCCGGTATGAACGACAAGGTGTTCAAGATCCTCGGCACGCTCGCCGTCATCCTCGCCGGCGTCGCCGCCAAGAAGGCCACGGACGTCGGCTGGAAGGCCGTCATGGCGAGCGACGTCCCCGACAAGCCCGAAGAGTCCGAGCAGCCCCTGCTCGAGATCATCCTGTTCGGCGCCGTCTCCGGCGCGATCATGGCCCTCGCCAAGGGGCTCGCGGGTCGTCAGGTCAACAGCTACATGGCCAAGTCGACCGGCAACGACATGTCCGACGTGTGATGCTCGTCGAGCTCGACGGCGCCACCCCGCAGGTCGCCGGCGACGCCTGGTGTGCGCCGACCTCCACCGCGATCGGTGACGTGCGCATCGGCGCGCAGGCGAGTCTCTGGTACGGGGCCGTGGTGCGCGCCGACGGCGACGCGATCAGCATCGGGGCGCGCAGCAACCTGCAGGACAACGCCGTCGTGCACGCCGACCCGGGCTTTCCCGCCCACATCGGCGAGGACGTGTCCATCGGTCACAACGCCGTCGTGCACGGGTGCACCATCGACGACCGCGTCATCGTCGGCATGGGCGCGACCGTCATGAACGGCGCCCGCGTCGGCTCGGACTCGATCCTCGCGGCGGGCACGCTCGTCTCCGAAGGGGTGGAGATCCCGCCGCGCTCCCTCGTGGTCGGCGTGCCCGGCAAGGTGCGGCGCGAACTCACCGACGACGAGCTCGAGAAGGTCTCCCTCAACGCGGCGGTGTACGTGGACAACGCCGCTCGGTACGCGCGGTCGGCCCGCACGATCTGAGATGCGAGGTGCGCCACGTCGCGTCCGGCCCCCAGGCCGGGGCGACGGGGATACGGTCGTGACATGACCACTCACATCGTCGCGATGGGCGGGGGCGGTTTCTCGTCCTCGCAGGACTACGGCCCCACCAGCCTCGACCACTACATCCTCTCCCTCACCGACGCGACCGACCCGTTGGTCTGCTTCGTGCCGACGGCCTCGGCCGACGACGGCCTGTACGTGTCGCGGTTCATCAACGCGTACAGCTCGCGCGTGCGCACGAGCGTCCTCACCTTGTGGAACGGCGCCGCCGAAGCGGTGGAGCGCATGGACGAGGCCGACGTGTTCGTCGTCGGTGGCGGTAGCACCCTCAACACCCTCGCCCTGTGGAGCGCGCACGGCGTGGGGCAGAAGTTCCGCTCGTACGCGAACGACACCAGCCGCTCGGTGGTGCTCGCCGGTGTGAGCGCGGGTGGCGCGGTGTGGCACGAGGGCTGCACGACCGACTCCTACGGCCGCGGCATCTCGCCCCTCGCTCTCGGGTTGGCTCTGGTGCCGGGCAGCTTCTGCCCCCACTACGACACCGAAGCCGAGCGGGCTCCGCAGTACAGCGAGTACATCGACACCGGCCAGTTGCCGGCCGGGTTCGGTGTCGACGACGGCGCCGCGATCCACTACGTCGACGGCGAGGTCAAGGGCTTCGTCAGCGAACGGGCGGGCGCGACGGTCCACCGCCTCGAGCAGACCGAGAACGGCGTCGAGGCCAGCGAGCAGGAGACGCGACTCCTCTGACCGCAGCGACCCACACGAGCCCGCACCGGGGAGCGACCGAGACCGTCGACGCGGTGGTCATCGGCGCGGGCCATCACGGCCTGGTCGCAGCAGCCTTGCTGGCGGATGCGGGGTGGGACGTCCTCGTCCTCGAACAGCGCGAGCGTGTCGGCGGCGCCGTCGCGTCGGTGGAGCGTGACGGTGTCGTCCACGACCTGTTCAGCGCCTGCTATCCCCTCGCGCATGCCTCACCGGTGCTGCGGTCCCTCGATCTGGATGCGCACGGGCTGCGGTGGGCGTGGGCGGACACGCAGCTCGCTCATCTCGGCGACCCGGCGGCCGCGCACACGCCCACGATCGAGCGGCGCGCGAGCGACACCGCGACCCGCCTGGCCGAGGACCATCCGGCCGACGGCCGCACCTGGCTGCGTCTGGTCGAGCAGTACGAGAGCCTCAAGGAGCCCCTGCTGGGGGCGCTGCTCACGGGTCGACCCGGCCACGCGGCGCGGATGCTCGCCCGAGTCGGAGTGGCTGCGCTGCCCGACGCAGCCCGGTTCGCTCTGTTGCCCACCACCCGCATGGGTGAGGAGCTGTTCCGCGGGAACGCGGGACGCCAGCTCCTCGCGGGCAACGCCCTGCACGCCGACGTGCCGCCGACCTCACCGGTGAGCGGCGCGTTCGGTTGGCTCATGTCGATGCTCGCCCAGGACACCGGCTTTCCCGCACCGGTCGGGGGCAGCGGGCAACTCGCCCTCGCGTTGGCGCGCCGCGCGAGCGCGGCCGGGGTGCGCATCGAGACCGGCGTGCGAGCCAGGCGCATCGTCGTGCGCGACGGCACGGCCCGAGGCGTCGAGGCGAACGGGCGACGCATCGCGGTGCGGCGCGCTGTCATCGCCGACACCAGCGCCCACGGCCTCTACGCAGGGTTGTTGGACGCGGGCGACGTCCCCCCGGGCTTGCGCGCACGGCTGGCCGGGCACGTCCCCGACCCTGCGGTCGTCAAGCTCACCTACCACCTCGGTGCGCCGATGCCGTGGACCGCGCCCGGTGCGCGGGGAGCCGGGGTGATCCACCTCGGCCACGACGTGCCCGGTCTCGTTCGATGGGCGGCCGACATCGACTCGGGGCGTTGTCCGCAGGTGCCGTTCGCGCTCGTCGGCCAGATGAGCAGCATCGACGCCTCCCGCTCCCCCGCCGGCTCCGAGACTCTGTGGCTGTACACGCGGATGCCGCGCGGCGTCACCGACGAGCCCACCGCCCGCGCCCTCACCGACGCTGCGGAACGTCTGCTGGAGGTGTACGCGCCCGGGTGGCGCGATCTCGTCGTCGACCGGTTCGTGCAGACCCCTGCCGGTGGCTGCCTGCCGGACGGCGAGGTCGGGGAGGGCGCCGTCGGTGGCGGCACCAGTCAGCTGATGCAGCAGGCGTGGTGGCGTCCCGTCGCTGGTCTCGGCGGGCCTCACACCCCGGTGCGGGGCCTCTACCTGGGCAGTTCCGCCGCCCATCCCGGCGGGGGCGTCCACGGCGCCGCCGGAGCGAATGCCGCGCGGGCCGCGCTCGCGGGTGCCCGCCCGTTCACCCCCTCGGTCAGACCGGCGCTGCTCTCGCGGCTCTACCGTCACCCCGATCCGTCGTGGGTCACTCGACCCTGAACACCCCCGAGAAGGCGCCGGCATGAGCCAAGATGGCCGCAGCGGGAACGATGCCCCGGGGTCCGACACGGACCGATGACGCCCATCCCTGGGAGGCCATATGCTGCGACGACTGGCAACATGGCTGGTGATGAACGTTTTCAAGGTGAACTCGCCGCTGTCGATCCGTGGCCGCCTCAAGCGGCCTGCGCGCCCCGCGAGCCCTCAGAAGGCGGCCCCGGTCACCGGGCCCAGCCCGTTGTCCTATCGCGACACGCGTCAGGCCGACGAGGCGGTGCCGTTCGCGCTGCGTGTCGCGGCGGCGGCAGCGTGGCGGCTCATCCTCGTGGGCGTCGTCATCTACGGCTGCCTGTGGCTGCTCGGCCTCGCGAGCACGGTGGTCATCCCCGTCGCCGTGGCGCTGCTGCTCACCGCGCTCGTCATGCCGCTGGCGGTGTTCCTCAACCACCGGTTGAAGTTCCCTCGGCCCCTCGCCTCGATCACGACGATCCTCATCTCCTTGAGCGTCGTCGTGGGTCT
>JAUNTP010000242.1 GCA_030538585.1 Mobilicoccus sp. | reverse complement strand
CGAGCGCGTTCGGAACTGACCGGCCCGTCTGGCATACTGGACCGCTGTACCCGCCCGGCCTCACCGTTGCCGGGAGATATCGGGCGCCTACACCCCGAGTATCGGTTCCCCGGCAGATTCCGTTGCCGGTCTCGCCGTGCTCATGATGTCGAGGAGACCACACACGTGGCTGTCAAGATTCGTCTGAAGCGGATGGGTAAGATCCGCGCCCCGTTCTACCGCGTCGTCGTCATGGACTCGCGCACCAAGCGCGACGGCCGTGCCATCGAGGAGATCGGGCTGTACCACCCCACCCGCGAGCCGTCGGTCATCGAGATCGACTCCGAGCGCGCCCAGTACTGGCTCGGTGTCGGCGCACAGCCGACCGAGCAGGTCGCCGCGCTGCTCAAGGTCACCGGTGACTGGCAGAAGTTCAAGGGCGAGGCCGGCGCCGAGGGCACCCTCAAGCCGCAGCCGGAGAAGCCCTCCAAGAAGGACCTCTACGAGGCCGCCATGGCCGCCGCCGGCAAGGCCGACGAGGAGTACGAGAAGAACCCGACTCCGAAGAAGTCGAAGAAGGCCGACAAGGCCGAGGCTCCCGCTGCGGAGGAGACCACCACCGAGGCTGCCGTCGAGGACGCTCCGGCGCCCGCCGCTGCCGAGGCCGCCGAGCAGAGCCCCGAGAGCTGAGCCATGCTCGAAGAGGCGCTGGAGCACCTGGTCAAGGGCATCGTCGAGCATGACGAGGATGTCGAGGTGAGCCACCGCGACCTGCGCCGCGGCGAGCTGCTCGAGGTGCGGGTCCACCCCGACGACCTCGGTCGCGTCATCGGCCGCTCCGGCCGTACCGCCGGCGCGCTGCGCACCGTCATCGGGGCGCTCGCGGGTGGGCGTCAGGTCCGCATCGACATCGTCGACGTCGACCGCTGAAACATCACAGGGAGGGTGTCACCTACGGGTGGCACTCTTTCGTGTGTGCGGCACAGTGGTGCGTGCCCAACAGAGAGGATCTCGATGAACACCGTCGTCGCCCGTATCGGTAAGCCCCACGGGTTGCGGGGTGAGGTCACCGTGCAACTGCACACCGACACCCCGGAGCAGCGGTTCACCGTGGGGGAGACGTTCGCCACCGAACCCGACCGCGGGACGCTGACCCTGTCGTCGGCGCGGGTGCACCAAGGGATCTGGCTGTTGGGTTTCGAGGAGGCGGGCGACCGCACCGCCGCCGAGGCCCTGCGCAACACCCGCCTGCTCGCCGAGGAGGCCGAGGAGGACGACGACGCCTGGTACGAGGTGGATCTCGTCGGTGTCGCGGTGTTCGACCCGGCGGGGGAGCGGATCGGTGAGGTCACCGCTCTGCATGTGCGTCCGGCCCAAGACCTGTTGGAGGTGCGGCGGCTCGACGGGCGTGTGGGGCTCGTGCCGTTCGTGGCTGAGATCGTCACCGACGTGGTCGAGGACGACGGCGGCGTGACGCGCATGGTCATGGACGTTCCGCCCGGCTTGTTCGACCTCGACTGAGGACGGTCACCGTGCGACTCGATGTCCTCACGATCTTTCCGGAGTACCTGGCGCCGCTGGATCTGTCGCTGATCGGTAAGGCCCGCCGTGACGGCCTGCTCGATGTGCAGGTGCGTGACCTGCGGGAGTTCACTCACGACCGGCATCGCACCGTCGACGACACCCCGTACGGCGGCGGCGCCGGCATGGTCATGAAGCCCGAGCCGTGGGGTGAGGCGCTCGATGACGTGCTGGCTCGCGCCGGGACGGCGGGAACGCGGCCGCGTCTCATCGTGCCGGGTCCGGGTGGCACCCCGTTCACGCAGGCCGCGGCGCATCGGCTAGCCGCTGAGGATCATCTGGTGTTCGCGTGCGGGCGGTACGAGGGCATCGACGAGCGGGTGTACGAGGAGGCGCGGGAGCGTTTCGAGGGCCGCGTCGAGATCGTCTCGCTGGGGGACTACGTCCTCAACGGGGGTGAGGTCGCCGTGCTCGCGATGATCGAGGCGATCGCGCGACTGCTGCCGGGGGTGGTGGGTAACGCCGAGTCCCTCGTGGAGGAGTCGCACGAGGACGGGCTGCTGGAGTACCCCGTCTACACCAAACCGGCCACCTGGCGAGACCGGGCGGTGCCCGACGTGCTGCTGGGCGGCAACCACGGGGCGATCGCGGCGTGGCGCCACGAGCAGCGCCTGGCGCGGACTGCTGCGCGCCGTCCGGATCTGTTGCCGACCTCGGCAGTGATGACAGGCAGCGCAGAGTTGCCGATCCGTCCGGCGACGCCGGCTGATGCGGCGGAGCTGTTCGTGTTGCAGCGGGCGTGCTGGTTCGATGAGGGGACGCGTGCGGGGGACTACACGATCCCGCCGCTGGTCGAGACGGTGGAGGACGTGCGGGCTTCGCTCGCTCCCGACTCGCCGTGGCGGACGTGGGTCGTGCGCGATGACGCGGGCCGGTTGATCGCGTCAGTCCGGGGACGCCTGGCCGCCATTGGTGACGATGCGGAGCCGGCGACGTGGGAGGTGGCTCGCCTCATGGTGGCGCCCGATCTCGCGGGCCGCGGGATCGGCCGCACGCTGCTGGCCCATGTCGTGTCCCAGGCCGACCCCGACGCTCGTCGGGCGTGGCTGGTCACCGGCGCGAACAGCGCCCGCAACCAGCGGATCTACCGCAAGGCCGGCTTCCGCGTCCTACGCGGCACCCCCACCCACCCCGGCACCGTGGAGATGGCGCTACGACTGAGCTGAGGTGGGTGCGGGATCGGATGAGCCTTCAAGCAGGCCACCGTGCGGTCAACTCGTGCTACGACCATCACTCGACCTTGTTCCCCACTTGTTCTGCCAAACTCGACAGGTCCTGGAGGGGCAATCGCAAGTCCGAGCGCTCGGGGTCCGCCGAAACGAAGCCGTTATCGCTGCGCTGCAGACGGCCTTGGCTGAGGCCAAGCACGTGATAGCGTTCTCCGTCATCCGTGATCACGAAGAACAGGCCTTCGCCCCCTACGCCCAGTTGAGGCGCGGCGCCTTGGACCTTCGCGCCTGAGCGACCGCCGAGTCCACCTACCTCCACGATATCAACGACGTCACCCGGACTTAGCTGACGCTCCGTGAATGCTGCGAGCACTGTTACCGTGCTGACGGTGACAGGGACCCCCATACTCTTTATCTCTTCCGTGGAGGGGGTGTGGCCTGTTCCAGCATAGGGGTTAACCTGCGGGTCGTCGGAATCGTACGTCGGGTACTCCTCCTCGGTTCGAATGGCTGTAACACGGCCCAAGATGGCTGCATCAGAGTTCGCAGCCAGTTCGGCTACGGAGCTGTAGTAAGGTGCGTCGACCTGTGCGACTTGTGTGTGTGGAAACACACCACACCCGCTCAGGGTCAGCCCAACTACGGCTACAGCAAGAAAACGAACAGCTACGCGCATCACGCTTCTCCTCGTCATCGGTAGTGGTTGTTGACGCTGGTCCGATCGTAAGCCTGAGGAGTTACCATAGAATTTCGATTGCGAGAGTAGTTCATGATCGACGCGTGGCTCCGGGTCGGGTTGTCGGACAGGTTCAACGCATGTCCGAGCTCATGCGTGTAAACGCTTCGGGAGAATGCGGAGAAATTCGAAGCGTCTTGTGAGATGCGTCGGGAGTTGACCCTAATCGAGAACCGGTATCCAGGGCTAGGGCCGCCGTGAGCGTAAGTTCTGACGTAGATGCCGTACCAGTCCGCAGTGTAATTTCCGACAGTCGTCTGATTCGGGTAAAGAGCGGCAGAGCCATTGACTCGCGAGATATTGGCAACCGTCGCTCCATTCCATGCAGCTTCAGAGTTGGCCAGGATGCTGTTCCAGGTGGCGCTGTAATTGGGGCGATTCACGGAGAACGTTGCTCGTGGCATTCCAGTGCCTGAGTATCTGGCCTGGGCGGGCAGGGTCGTGGCGCCTACGACGCTTGCGCTCAAGAGTGCGATCAGGGTTACTCGAGTGGCCCGTGTCGTCGTCCTAGTCTTCCGCATGTCTTCCTCGCATTGTTCGAGCTCTTGCCCTGGGGAGGGGGCGCCTGACATGGCGTACCCCTATCGTAGAGGTTTCGAGTAAGCGTGGGTCCATCTGATCTTAAGAAATCTTT
>JAUNTP010000241.1 GCA_030538585.1 Mobilicoccus sp. | reverse complement strand
ACTACTCGGCCACCATCGCCTCACCCCCGCGCGAGGGTGGGCCGATGCTCTCCCGGGTCGTCGGTAAGCACTGCGAGAGCGGCGACATCGTCGTCATGGACGAGTACCTGCCTGCCGACACGACGCCGGGCGACCTGCTCGCCGTGCCGGGAACCGGCGCCTACTGCCGGGCGCTGTCGAGCCAGTACAACCACGTGCCGCGTCCCCCGGTGGTCGCGGTGCGCGACGGGCAGGCCCGCCTCATCGTGCGGCGGGAGAGCATCGAGGACATCCTCGCCCTCGACGTCGACTCAGGGCCCTAGGCCAAAAGGTGACGCCTCACCCGCTGAGACCGTGTGCGAAACACACGGTCTGAGCGGGATAGGAGGCTCAGGCGCTGAGCCCGGCCGCGGCCGCGTGATGGATGCGATCGAGGACGAGGTCGACCAGCGCTGACGGCGGCGGCGCGTCCTCGGAGAGCAGGGGAGCAGTGACGATCGCGGCACCGCACTCGGCGACCTTGCGCGCGAAGAAGCCGGGAGCCAGGAGGTAGGAGAGGACCGCGACGCGGCTGCCCGCGAGGTCGACGAGAACATCGTCCAGGCGCGGCTGACCGCCCGAGAGGTGCGCTGCTCGCACGGGGCCGCCGCGAGCGCGCGCCAGGTGCGCCGCGGCAGCCTCCAGCGAGCGCGCCGAGCGCAGGTCGGAGGATCCGGCGGCGGCGAGCACCACCGCGTCGTACTGGCTCGCCTCGGGCAGCCGGTCGAGGAGGATCTGCGTGAGGCGCGGGTCGGGCCCCAGGGTCGGGGTGAGGGTCGCCCCCGTGCGCGCCGCGGCCCGCGTGAGGTCGACGTGCACGTGGTACCCGGCGGAGAACAACAGCGGCACGGTGACGGCGCCCCGGCCGGTGAGCGCCTCGGCCACGTCGACGACGTCGGGCTCCTGGACATCGAGGTAGGCCTCGTGGATCTCCAGCTCGGGCCGCTCGTCGCGCACCGCGTCGATGAGCGAGCGCACGGCCACCTGCCCGCTCGCGGAGCGGGTGCCGTGGGCGCAGAGGATCACCGGCGGATGCATAACTCACTGTAAGCACAGGGAGAAGGCGTGATTATGGCTCGTTCCGCGATGTGGGCATGGGGGCGGCGTCCGAGAAGCCGACACGCTATTTCGTGATGCGGACCAGGTCACGGGTCTGTCAGTGGCGGCGGGCAGGATAGAGGGAGCCCGAAGTGTTGCCGATGGAACTGTGAGGACCACCCGTGAGCCCGAACGAAACCCAGCCGTTGCGCGTCGCCCTCCTGGGATGCGGCGTCGTCGGCACGTCGGTCGCGCGGCTGCTCGTCGAGGGACGAGAGGACTTCGCAGCCCGCGTGGGGCGTCCGCTCGAGATCGTCGGCGTCGCCGTGCGGCGGGAGGGACGCGACCGCGCCGAGACCGGCCTGGCGCCCGAGGTGTTCACCACCGACGCCGAGGAGCTCGTCACCCGCGCCGACATCGTCGTCGAGGTCATCGGCGGCATCGAGCCCGCGCGCTCGCTCATCCTGCGCGCCTTCGAGCACGGCGCCAGCGTCGTCACCGCCAACAAGGCGCTGCTCGCCGAAGACGGCCCGACCCTGTACGAGGCGGCGGCCAAGCACGGTGTCGACCTTTACTACGAGGCGTCCGTGGCGGGGGCGATCCCGCTACTGCGCCCGCTGCGCGAGTCGCTCGCCGGCGACGTCGTCAACAAGGTGCTCGGCATCGTCAACGGCACCACCAATTACGTCCTCGACAAGATGGACACGACCGGCCAGGGCTTCTCCGAGGCCGTCGAGCAGGCGCAGGCCCTGGGCTACGCCGAGGCCGACCCGACCGCCGACGTCGAGGGCTTCGACGCCGCCGCGAAGGCAGCCATCCTCGCCTCCCTGTCGTTCCACTCGCGCGTGACCGCCGCGGATGTCCACCGCGAGGGCATCAGCGAGGTGACCGCCGCCGACGTGCGCGCCGCGGCCGAGATGGACTGCGTCGTCAAGCTGCTCGCCATCTGCGAGCGCAGCCGATCGGCCGACGGCACCGAGGGCGTCTCGGTGCGCGTGCACCCGGCGATGATCCCGCGGACCCACCCGCTCGCGGGCGTGCGCGAGGCGTTCAACGCCGTGTTCGTCGAGGCCGAGGCGGCCGGTCAGCTCATGTTCTACGGTCCCGGCGCCGGCGGCGACCCGACGGCCTCGGCTGTTCTTGGCGACATCGTTGCCGTGGCCCGCCACAGGGTGCTCGGCGGGCTCGGCCCGGCGGAGAGCACGTACGCCGATCTGCGCGCGCTGCCCATGGGGGAGGCGCGCACCCGCTACTACCTCAGCCTCGAGGTGGAGGACCGCCCCGGTGTGCTCGCCCAGGTGGCCACCGCCTTCTCCCACCACGGTGTGTCGATCCTGCAGGTGCGTCAGAACGTGGCCACCGACGAAGCCTCGTCGGCCGAGCTCGTCATCGTCACGCACAGCGCGCCCGATGCGGCGCTCGCCGCCACGGTCGCGGAGGTCAGCGACCTCGACGTCGTGCGCGGCGTCACCTCGGTGATGCGGGTGGAAGGGGAGTGAGCCGCCCCGCGCCCCGTCCCGGTGCGGCCGTCGACCTCCGCGTGCCCGGCAGCGCCGCCAACATCGGCCCGGGGTTCGACTCGATCGGTGTCGCCCTGGGCGTCCTCGACCGCTACCGCGCGGTGGTCACCGAGGAGCCGGGGCTGCACATCGACATGGCGGATGCCCAGGGGGCTCCGGCCGATGAGCGACACCTCGTCGTCGCGACGATGTACCGCGCCTTCGAGATCCTCGGGGTGGAGCGCCCGGCCGGGCTGCACCTCACGTGCCGCAACACGATCCGCATGGGCCGCGGCATGGGTAGTTCGGCGGCGGCGATCGTCGCCGGGGTGGCCCTCGCCGACGCCTTGTGGCGCCCCGAAGCCTGTGAGGGCGCCGAGGGCGAGTCGGTGCCGGTCGACCTCGCGTTCGTCAACGACCTCGCCGGGGCCCTGGAGGGGCACCCGGACAACTCGTCCGCGAGCGTGTTCGGCGGCGTCACGCTGTCGTACGCCGAGGACGATGTCGACATCCGCGAAGGTGGTCGTGATGAGGCTCAGGGAGGGCCGATCCCGCGGGTGCACACGACCCGGCTGAGCCTGCACCCCGACATCGCGCCCGTGCTCTTCGTGCCCGCGACCCAGCTGCCGACGAGCACCGCCCGCGCCGTGCTGCCGGCGATGGTCCCGCACGGCGACGCCGCGAAGAACTCCGCGCGTGCCGCCCTGCTCGTGCACGCGCTCACCACCGACCCGAGCAGGCTGCTCGCCGCGACCCGCGAGTGGCTCCACCAGGAGCAGCGCCGCGCGTCCTACAGCGAGGCGATGGCCCTCGTCGACGCGCTGCGCGCCGACGGTCACGCGGCGGTGATCTCGGGTGCGGGGCCCAGTGTCCTGGCGCTCGTCGAGGCCTCCCGCGCCGAGAGCGTCACCGCCCCATCGTCGTGGCAGCGGGCGCTGCCCGGGATTCCGGCCGTCGGGGTCACCGTGGAGCGTGCTACATTGAGTTCGTCTCTCGGAGAGCGCGCGGACGCGCGTTGACCTGCTTCCGGCCGGCTTCACGGTCGAGGTCGAGTCGCCTCTCCGCTCTCGTGGACATCAGTATCTGCCGCACGATCCTCATCTGTGCCCGCCTTCGCGGAGTGCTCGGCGAGGACGACGACCCTTCGGTCGGCGGCGCCGACACCTGCCGGTATTCCTCCGTGTGCACGCACGCGGCCCGGCGGGTTCCGACAACTCCTACCTCGATTCGCCGACGTGGCCGAGGGGAAGGACCCACGTGACCGACACCACTACCACCGCGGGCGCGACCGAACCGGTCAAGCGCCGTGGCCTCACCGCCATGCGACTGGCCGAACTCCAGGACGTCGCCGCCGGGATGGGGATCAGCGGTACCGCCACCATGCGCAAGGGTGACCTCATCACCGCGATCCGTGAGCGTCAGGGCGGACCGGCTCCGCGCACCCGCTCCGTCGCGGCAGAGTCCGCCCCTGAGGTCGCACCCGAGGAGAAGGCCGCTCCCCGACGCAGCCGTCGCGCGACGACCGGCGTCACCACGCCCGAGGCCGCGCCCGCTCGCAGCGAGGCC
>JAUNTP010000240.1 GCA_030538585.1 Mobilicoccus sp. | reverse complement strand
CCGACGGCGCCGCCGACGAGATCGCCGAACACCTCGGCGGCATGCTCGTCGACGAAGGCCTCACCAACTCACCGGTGTTCGCCCTCGCCGAGACCACCCTCGACGAGCACGGCATGCTCCCCGAAGCGGACGTCGCCGACCTGCGCGCCTGGCTCGCGCGTCTCGGGGAGGACCAGCGCGCCCGCGGGCTCGTCGTCCGCCGCACCCTGGACGGCGCCCTCGACTCTCTCGCCGGGCGCGTCCAGGTGCTCGCTGAGGGCAGCGCGACGCAGGTGCAGACCCTCGAACAGATGCGGGCCGTCGTCGACGTCGCCTACGCCGACGCCCACGAGCAGATCGCCACCGGCATGAGCGACGGCACCCTGCTGCGTGGCGAGGTGCTGGCCCGCTGGCAGGAGTTCGTCGGCACCGGTGAGTTCCTCCGCCAGATCGAGGTCGGGTTCGGGCGCCTGCGCGACCGGTTCACCGCCGCGCTTCGCGGCAAACCCGCTCCCGCGAGCGAGCTCGGCGAGGCCCTGCAGTCCGGCGTCGCCGACCTCATCATCGCCCACACCCAGGACGCCACCAGCGGCCTCGCCAAGAGGTGGCGCGACATCCCCGGCGCGCACCGCCTCCTCGTGGACCACCCCGAACTCGCCTCCACCCCCGACGACTTCGCGGCCGACGTCGACCGCCTCGTCCGCGACTGGCAACGCGACCTGCTCGACCTCGTCCGCAGCGAAGGTCAGGACCGCCGCACCACGGCCCGCGTGCTCTCGATGGGCGTCAACGCCGTCGGCGTCGTGCTCATGCTCGTGGTGTTCAGCCACACCATGGGCACCCTCGGCGGCGCCGAAGTCGGCATCGCCGGCGGCTCGGCCGTCGTCGCCCAGCGACTCCTCGAAGCGATCTTCGGTGACCAGGCCGTGCGCACCCTCGCCGCCAAATCCCGCACCCGCCTGCTGGAACGCATCGCCGACCTGCACGCCGAGCAGAAGGCGCGGGCCTTCGCCGTCATCGACGACATCGACATCGACCCCGAGCAGACCCGGCGCCTCCTCGACGCCGCGGCCGACCTGGCGGTGCGCCGATGAGCCGCCGCCGCGACCGCCACCACGCCGCCCCCAGCCCCGAACAACTGGGCGGTGCCGTCACCGGCCTCATCACCGCCCTCGACGCCGGCGGTGACCAGCTCCCCGCCGACCGGGTCGCCTCGGCGCAGAAGGTGCTGCGCAAGGCTTCCGAGCGCCTCGACATCGCCGGCAACCACACGATCGTCGCGCTCGCCGGTGCGACCGGCAGCGGCAAGTCGAGCATGTTCAACCGCATCGTCGGCGCCGCCGTCTCGACCGTCGGCATGCTGCGCCCGACGACGACCACCATCACCTCCGCGGTCTGGGGACCCGACCCCGCCACCGAGCTCCTCGACTGGGTCGGATCCGCGTCCCGTCACCGCGTCACCCCCGAGAAGGCGCGCCGCAGCGGCGCCGGTGACGACCTCGACGGGCTCGTGCTTCTCGACCTGCCCGACGTCGACTCTCACCGCCTGGCCCACCGCGCCGAAGCCGACCGGGTGCTGGCCCTTGCCGACGTGTTCGTGTGGGTCACCGACCCGCAGAAGTACGCCGACGGCATCCTCCACGAGGACTACCTGCGCCGGATGCGGGCGCACGAGGCCGTCACCCTCGTGGTGCTCAACCAGATCGACAGGCTCGCCGAGGACGAAGTCCGCGCGTGCCGCACCCACCTGCAGACGTTGCTCGTCGAGGACGGGCTCCCCAACGCCGAGGTCATCGCCGTCTCGGCACGCACGGGGGAGGGGTTGGAAGACCTGCGGGCCGCGCTCGCCGGGGCCGTCGGGGCTGCCACCGCCTCGCGGGTGCGCCTCGTCGGTGACCTACGCAGCGAGGCCGAGGCCCTGCGCGAGCACGTCGGTGACTCCGAGGTGGAGCTCTCCACCGACCCCGACGACGCCCTCGTCAGCGCTCTCGCCCGCACGGCGGGGGTGCCGATCGTGCTCGACAGCGTCGGCAAGGACTACCGGCGGAGCGCCAGTTCGCACACCGGCTGGCCACCCACCCGCTGGCTCAAGGGAACTCGCGCGGACCCGCTACGCCGCTTCCGGCTCGCCCCCGTCGTGCTGCCCACCGCCACCGCCAAGGCCGTCGGCCGCAAACTGGGCCGCGGTGAGGACCCGGGGGAGGCCGACGAGATCGGGGCCGTGCTCGCCCGTTCGTCGCTGCCCGAACCGACACCCGCCGCACGTGCCGCGGTCGCCACCCTCATCCGGTCGCGGGCGGCCGCGGCGACGGTCGGGCTGCCGCCCGCGTGGGCCGACGCCGTCGAGGCGGCCGCAGGACCTGACGAGCGAGACCTCGCGGACACGCTCGACCAGGCCATCGTCGCCACACCGTTGCGCGAGAAGAACCCGTGGTGGTGGTACCTCGTCGGGGCGCTGCACTGGGTGCTGCTCGCCGCGGCGACCGTCGGGTTGCTGTGGCTCATGCTCCTGTGGGGCATGTCCGCCGTGCAGCTGCCGCTGCCTGACACGCCCACCTATTCGGGTGTGCCGGTGCCCACCGGCCTGCTCGTCGGCGGGGTGCTCGCCGGGCTCCTCGTCGCGTTCCTGTGCCTGCCCTTGGTGCGAGCAGGTGCCAGGCGTCGGCGGGCGAGGGTCGAGCGGCGACTGCGCGCGGCCATCGGGCACGTGGCGAGCACGCGGCTCCTGGCCCCGCAGCAGGAGGTGCTGCGTCGGCACGCCGTCACCCGCGAGAACCTCGACCTCGTGGGGCAGCTGGGACGCTGAATCGTCCACAACCTCGGACCGGCCCGTGTGGTCATCCACAGCGTGGCGCTGATCGGGCGCCGGGCGGTGCTGCCGCGATCGCAGACTGACGCAGAGCCCCGGCCGACCGGGCCGGCGAAGTCAGGAGCGAGACATGAACGACACCTACGTGACCATGTGCGGCAACGTCGTCGACGACCCCGTGGCCCGCACCACTCGCGCCGGTGAGGCGTGGACGACGTTCCGGCTCGCCTCCACGCCGTGGCGTTACGACCAGCGGCAACGCACGTACGTCGACGGCGAGACCTCCTACGTCGACGTCTCGATGTTCCGTCGCCTCGCCCAGCACGTGCAGCTCTCGCTCGCCAAGGGTGACCCCGTCATCGTTCACGGCCGACTCAAGGTGACCCCCTGGCAGCGCGGCGAGAGCAGCGGCATCAACGTCGAGATCGAGGCGCAAAGCGTCGGACACGATCTCAATCGAGGCGTCGGGGCGTTCACCCGCTCCAGGGCTGAGGCCCCCTCGGCCCCATCAGCCCCACCGGCACCCATGTCGAGCGGCTCCGGCGGCCCGTCCGCCATCGACCCTCGCCGCGCCGACACCGACGAGTACGTGGTCCGCACCGCCTGAGAACTCCTCCCAACTCACGGATTCGTACGGACGGCACGCGCCCGATAGCCTTCGCCTCATGGCCGAGTTCATCTACACCATGACCAAGGCGCGTAAGGCGGTCGGCGAGAAGCTGATCCTCGACGACGTGTCCATGTCGTTCTACCCGGGCGCCAAGATCGGCGTCGTCGGACCCAACGGTGCCGGTAAGTCGACGATCCTCAAGATCATGGCGGGCCTCGACCAGCCCTCCAACGGTGAGGCGCGGCTCTCGCCCGGATACAGCGTGGGCATCCTCCAGCAGGAGCCGCCGCTGAATGAGGACAAGGACGTCCTCGGCAACGTGCAGGAAGGCCTCGGCGAGATCAAGGAGAAGCTCGACCGCTTCAACGAGATCTCCGCGCAGATGGCCGAGCCCGACGCCGACTTCGACGCCCTCATGGCCGAGATGGGCAAGCTCCAGGAAGACATCGACCACGCCGACGCGTGGGACCTCGACTCCCAGCTCGAACAGGCCATGGACGCCCTACGCTGCCCGCCGGGTGACGCGGACGTCTCGGTGCTCTCCGGTGGTGAGCGTCGCCGCGTCGCGCTGTGCAAGCTGCTGCTCTCCAAGCCCGACCTGCTGCTGCTCGACGAGCCCACCAACCACCTCGACGCCGAGTCGGTGCTGTGGCTCGAGCAGCACCTCGCGAGCTACCCCGGCGCCGTCCTCGCCGTCACCCACGACCGGTACTTCCTCGACAACATCGCCGGCTGGATCTGCGAGGTCGACCGCGGCCGCCT
>JAUNTP010000239.1 GCA_030538585.1 Mobilicoccus sp. | reverse complement strand
GGTGCGCCTGCCACCGAGAGCGTCATCGCCGCCTGAGAGGACCCCATGACGCCCGTGCACACGCTCCTGCTGGACGCCGACGGCGTGTTGCAGTGGCCACAGGACGGGTGGCTCGAACGGTGGCGGCCGCACGCCGGTGACGATCTGCGCGAGTTCGTCACCGGCCTGTTCGAGGCCGAACGCCCCGCGCTTGAAGGTCGGGAGGACCTGTACCGCAGCGTGGCTCGCTTTCTGCGCGAGACGGGACGCGACGAGAACGCCGTCGAGGAGGTGTGCTCGGCGTGGGCCATGATCGAGCTGTTCGAGCCGGCCTTCGACCTGGTCGCCGAGGTTCGCGCGGCCGGGGTGGCGGTGCATCTGGCCTCGAACCAGCAGGTGTTCCGTCGCGACGTCATGCTCGAGCGCGGCTACGCCGAGTACTTCGATCGGTTGTTCTTTTCCTGCGACCTCGGGGTGGCTAAACCGGACCCTGACTACTTTCGCGCGATCCTGCGTGAGCTCGGCTGCGGTCCTGAGGGGGTCGTGTTCATCGATGACCGCGCCGACAACGTCGAGGCGGCCCGATCGGTCGGCATCGACGCCTACCGGCACGACCACCACGACAGCGACGATCAGGGCGTCGCCGACCTACGGGCCCTGCTGGCGCGCGCGGGCGTCCCTGGCCTGGGATAGGTGACCACCAACCGTCTCGCGGTGGCGCGTCGGGTCGGGGTGAGGTTGGCTGGTGCTCATGCGCATCGACGACATCCTGAGCAGGGGCCAGGAGTTCCTGCGCTCGGACAAGGGTAAGAACCTCACGCACGCCGCGACGGACGCCGTCCGACGCGGCCAGGACTACCTGCGTAGCGAGCAGGGCCGCGCCATCGGCCACAAGGTCACCGACCAGGCGTTGGGGGCCGTCCGCAAGGTCAGCCCCAAGCACGCCGCTCAGCTTGACGGCGTCGGTCGAGCCGCCCACGACTTCATCGACCGACAGCGCCCCTCCGGCCCCACCATCCAGGGCAAGGCCGAGTAGGCCTCAACTCGCGTCCACCCCACCACCGACCCGAATGACGACAGATCAACACGGTCCAGCCGTCGCCTACTCGCATCACCGCAGGTCAGAGGCTCGCGACCACGCTGGGCGGTGTTGATCTGTCGTCATTCGTGTCGCCTCAGGGCGAAGAAGCGGTCAGGATGCGGGAATCGACAGCCGCGTCGGGGCCGACGAGCCGCAGTGCCTCCAACAGTGCGTCGCGGACCTGCTCGGCGCGCGGCGCTCCGTCGCCGGGCTCGACGTCGAGGATGTCGCAGATGAACACGGCGTCGGTCGTGTCGTCGGTGAGGCGGGTGCGGTGGCACTGCCGCCAGTTCCAGCGGCGGCACGTGACGCCCAGCTCATCGCGCCACACGACCTCGCCGGGCTGCGGGTGCTCGATGACCTCCGCCCCGGAGGCGAGTGTCGCGAACTCCTCCTCACCGCTGGCGCGCACGAGTTGCAGCGGCCCGGAGTAGGCGGCGAGGTTCTCGCCCCCGAGCGGGGTCTGCAGGCGGATCGACACGGCGTTGTAGGCGTCGGCGAGACGGTTGATGCGCGGCAGGCCGTCACTGACCCGCCGCAGCAGCGCCTCCGCGGAGTTTCTGGTGCGCTGCGGCTTGGCGCCGAACGCGCGGAACGCCTCCCGCCACGCGACCATGTGCGGCAGATCCTCGACGGCCCCCTCACCGATCGCCGCGGTGGCGACCTGCTCGGCCTCACGCAGGAGCGCTTCACTCACCTCGTCTGACGGTCCAGGTGTCAGGCCCTTGGCTGTGACGAGCACGGCACGGTAGTCAGGCCGCAGCGCAGCGACCTCGGGGGAGATGGTGGCGGCGGCGAGCCAATCAGTCATGCCAGCAGATTAGCGAGGCTCAACCGGCGCGATCCGCCGGCTGGCCCACGACTTGTCGACCACGTACCCGAGGCTCTCGTACAGCGCCCGGGCCGCGTCGTTGTCGGCGTACATGCCGAGCGTGCACACCCCCTCGCCTCTGACGATGCGGTGGGTGAGGGCCGCGCTGATCGCTCGCCCCAGACCCCGACGTCGGTGACTCGTGGCGACGAGGATGCCGCCCAGGTGCGCCGTCCCCGCCGGGAGCCGCTGTACGGCGCCGCACGCGATGAGCGCGCCCCGCTCATCGCGGGCGCCCAGCCACTGCTCGCTGTGCCCGGTACCGGGAAACCCCTCGAAGCGCGGATTCTCGACGGCGGCGAGCGCGGCGATCTCCTCGGCGTCGTCCTTGTCGTCAAGGGTCACCAGGTCGACGTCGTCGGGCGTCCAGCCCGCGTCGGTGGTCCACATCCAGTCCCAGTCGCCCCCGCCCGTCACAGTGAAGCGCGACTCCACCTCGACCCGCTGCGGCCACGGCACGGACACGCCTGTCGTGCCGACCTCGGCGATCACCCGGGTGGTGAGTAGGGCATCGAGGAGCCCGCCCACCTGCTCGCCCCAGGCGAACAGGCTCGGCGGCCGTGCGGCGGACGCCCGCATCACCGCCACGGCGCCGTTCATGGTCCACCCCCGCAGATCATGCTCGGGATCCCAGCGGGCGAAGGCGTCGTCCCCGACGACGGCGAGCAGGTCATCACGGGAGAGCAGATCCTCGAGCACCCGCCCAGCATCGCATCACGCGCCGCGTGGCATGCCCTGATCCAACCACCACGCCGACGCGACGGCCTGTCCGAGGATCAGCCACCACACCGGCGCCGTCACCACCGTCGCCGACGCGAACGCCAGCGCCGCGAAACAGGTGATGGACGCCAGGACCTCCACGCGAGCCACGCTGCCGTCGACGGCGCCGCGGCGACGTACGGCCGCCAGGGCGATGAGCAGCACGAGGCCGAGCGCGCCGCCGACGACGACCCCGTACTGGAGGACGATCTCGAGGAACGAGTTGTGCAGCCACGTATGCGTCGACACTCCGGGGTTCGGGTCGCGCGCCAGCAGCACTTCGAACGATGCGGCGCCCGTGCCGAGACCGTCGGACTCGCGCAGGTATCGCCACCCGGCGCGGATGAGGTCCAGGCGCAGCGTGTCCGAGCGCGCCGTGCCGGGTTCACCGGCGGCGATGAGGGTGCGCAGCACGGGGTTGTGCGCCGCCAACGCCGGCACGGTGAACGCGGCGACCACGCCGACCAGCGCGACCAACCCACCCCCGGCGAGCGCTGCCGGCGACACCCCGAGACGTCGACGGTTCCACACGGCCGCGCCGAGATGGATCGCGAGGACGACGATGAGCGCGAGCAACCCCGAGCGGCTCTCGGTGAGCAGCACCGCGATCGCGCCCAGGACGCACAGAACGATGGGCACTGCGCGACGCCACCCCCGCCGCCGCTCGGCTCTCGACGCGGCGCCCGCCAACGTCCCGGAGATCATCGCCGTCAACGCGATGGCGAAGTCGTTGGGGTTGCGGAACGCGCCGGCGACGATCGTGCGATGGGACTCGGCCCAGTCCAGGCCAGGGGAGAGCCACAGGTGGTCCTTGGTGATGAGCTCGTAGGTCGCGACGAGGACCGAGAGCCCGAGGGCGAGCATCCAACCGCGGCGCATGCCCACGAGCCCGATCCGGGAACAGCGGCTCAGCGCGACGACAGCCACCGCCACCGCGATCCCGGCGAGAAACCCCTGGACCTCCGCGCGGCCCTCTACCGGGTCGGGGGCGCGAGACAGGGCAAGCGGAGCCCACGCGGCAGCGACGAGCGCGAAACTCAGGAGCGCGAGGGGCGCCGGACGCAGCCACGGGGTCCCGCGCGCCGACCACACCGCGAGAAGAGCCACGCCCAGCATGACCACCGTCGCGAGCCGCAGTTGGATGAGCGGAACGAGCGTGAGGTCGCCGGCGGCCACCGCCAGGACGAACACCGTCGCCCAGATCCCGACGCGTGTCGGCGCCCGGACCTCCCCCCGAAGTCTCAGCACCTCCGCATCGTAGGTGCCGTCAGCGCGCCTGTGACCCCCTCCTCACGGCTGCGCAGGCCCACCGAGAGCGGATCGCTGCGGCGCACACCGCCGCCCGGCGAAACAGAAAAATCGGGCCCGGCGTGTCGCCGCGAGCCGTTGGTCGAGGAGCGCGCGAAGCGAGCGGCACGGGTCCCCCAAGCGTGGTCCGGGGCACCCGGCCCGCCCGGTGCGCCCCCCCAGCAAAT
>JAUNTP010000238.1 GCA_030538585.1 Mobilicoccus sp. | reverse complement strand
AGGGCAAGACGATGGGCCACGCCGGCGCCATCGTCACCGGCTCGGCCGGTACCGCGCAGGCCAAGAAGGAGGCCCTCGAGGCCGCCGGTGTCAAGGTCGGTAAGACCCCGACCGAGACGGCGCAGCTCATGCGCGAGATCGTCGAGAAGATGTGACGAGCGAGAGCTGAGGACGACGGTCCTCCGCCCGAGACCGCCGGTGACCACCGGCGGTCTCGGCTTTTCTCAGGCCAGGGGTCAGCGCCGGGGTGCGGGGGAGTACTCGACCTCTGGTCGGCCCCGGCCGCCGTAGCGGACGCCGCGGTGAGCCACGCCACCCTCGGCGAGGTATTCGAGATAGCGGCGGGCGGTGACGCGCGACATGCCGACCTCCGTGGCGACCTCACCGGCCGAGAGTGCCCCGGCGGTGCCGCGCAGGAGCGTCTCGACCTGGGCGAGCGATTCGGGCGAAAGGCCTTTCGGGGTGGCGGGTGTGCTCGGTCGGCGCGCGGCGAACAGCCCGTCGAGGTGGTCCTGGTCGATGTCGCCTTCGCCGGTCAACGTGCTCCGGTATTCGGCGTACTGCTCCAGGCGCGCCCGGAACGCCGCGAACGTGAACGGTTTGAGCAGGTAGCCCGCCACCCCTTGGGTGACGGCGCGGCGCACCACGGCGGCGTCCCGGGCGGCGGTGACCGCGATGACGTCGCAGCCGTGTCCGGCGGCGCGCAGTGAGCGCAGGATCTCCAGGCCGTGTCCGTCGGGCAGGTTCATGTCGAGCAGGATGAGGTCGACGCCGGTGCCGGTGCGCAGGAGGCGTACCGCCTCCTGCGCCGTGCGGGCGGTGCCGGCCACCACGAAGCCCGGCACGCGCCCGACGTAGTCGGTGTGTGCTGCGGCAGCGATGGCGTCGTCCTCGACGACGAGGACCCGCACGGTCATGACGCCCCTCCTGGGTCGGGCCAGCGGATGCTGCCGGAGGTCCACGTCGCACCCGACATCGTCGGGGCGTCGGTGCGCTCATCGTGCGTGCCTACCCCGCCAGGCGAGGCGGGAAGAGTCACGGTGATGAGGGCACCGCCGAGGTGGGAGCGGCCCACATCGATGACACCTCCAGCGGCTGAGGCGATCTGGGCGACGAGGGACAGGCCGATGCCCCGGCTCCCGGCCGGCCCGGCCTTGGTCGACCAGCCGCGCTGCAGGACGCGTTGGGTGTCGCTCGGGTCGATCCCGGGTCCGTCGTCACCCACGGCGATGACGAAGCGGTCGGCGTCCCAATCGACGTCGACCTCGACCCGCCCCTGCTCCGCGTCGGCGAGAGCGTCGAGGGCGTTGTCGATGAGGTTGCCGGTGACGGTGACCAGGGCGCGGGGGTCGACGGCGCTGCGGTCGTCGGTGACCTGCCCGTCGACGATGAGGTTCACCCCGCGCTCGAAGGCGACGGCGGTCTTGCCGAGCAGGAGTGCCGACAGGACCGGCTCGTCGACGGAGGCGACCACGGTGTCGGCGAGCATCTGCGCCACGGCCAACTCCTCGGTGGCGAAGTCGATGGCCTCCTGCGTACGCCCGAGCTCGACGAGGGAGACGACGGTGTGCAGCCGGTTGGCGGACTCGTGGTTCTGCGAGCGCAATGCGGCGCTGAGCTGCCGCACGACGTCGAGTTCGCCGCTGACGGCTTGGAGTTCGGTGCGGTCGCGCACGGTGACGACCGAGCCGACGAGCCGGTTGCCGCGGCGGGCCGGGGCGGCGCTGACGACGAGGGCGTGCCCGCCGATCACGTACAGGTCGTCGCTCTCGGCGCGCCCCGCCCGGATCGCGGCGACCAGCGGCGGCGGCAGGCCGAGGTCGCCGACCGCGCGGCTTTCGGGCTCCGGGGGGAGGTCGAGCAGCCGCTGCGCCTCGGCGTTGACGAGCCGCACCCGGTGCTGCGCGTCGAGGAGGAGCAGCCCCTCCCGCACGGCGTGGAGAACGGCCTGGTGGTATTCGTACATGTCGGTGAGTTCGCGGGCCGACAGGCCGTGCGTCGCGCGCCCCAGACGCCGCCCCACCAGGGCTGTTCCGATGGCGCCGAGGGCGAGCACCATGAGCCCGGCGAGCATCATCGGGGTGATCGTGCGCCACACCTCGGCCTCGATCTCCTCCAGCGTGATGCCGACGGCAACGAGCGCGACCACCTCGCCGGAGTCGCGGTCGAGCACCGGCACGACCGCCCGCATCGACGGGCCGAGCGTGCCGACGAACTCCTCGGTGTGGACCCGCCCGCGCGGGGCGTCGCCGAGGCCGCCGACGAACTGGCCGCCGATGCGGTCGGGCCGCGGGTGGGTGTAGCGGGTGCCGGTCGGGGTCATGACGACGACGAAATCGACTCCGGTGTCGGCGCGAACGCGCTCGGCGAACGGTTGCAGCGAGGCGCTGGGGTCCTCGGTGCGCAGGTCGGTGAGCACGGCGGGGGAGTCGGCCACGGACTGCGCGACGAGCAGCGCCTGCTCGGTGGCCCGGTCCCGGGCCCGGCCGCGTTCGTCGACGGTCGCGAACACGAGCCCGAGGCCGACCATGAGCACGACGACGACCGCCTGGAGCGCGAGAATCTGGCGCGCGAGGGAGGCATCGCTGCGACGGAACGGCACCGCTCCATTGTGGCGCGTCGAGTGCGCCGGCACGGCGACCAAGACAGCGCCCGCGAACTCAAAGACCACAAGGGTGACCGCTGCCGGGGCCCCGCCGCACTGTGGACGCATTCAGCAGCCGCGGCGTTCGCGCCCGTCATCAGGAGAAGCAATGGCGCTCATCCCGCCCTCATCGGGCCCGCAGATCGCAGAACCCAAGAAGCCGCACCGCGACCGTACCCACTGGCTCTACATCGCCGTCATCGTCGCTGTCATCGGCGGTATCGCTTTCGGCCTGGCGGCGCCGAGCCTGGCCAAGGAATGGAAAGTCCTCGGCACCTTGTTCGTGTCGCTCATCAAGATGATGATCAGCCCGGTCATCTTCTGCACGATCGTGCTCGGTATCGGGTCGGTGCGGGCCGCGGCGACGGTGGGCAAGGCCGGTGCCATCGCTCTCGCGTACTTCCTCACCATGTCGACGTTCGCGCTGGCGATCGGTCTGGCGGTCGGCAACATGATCCAGCCGGGTCACGGCCTGACGATCACCCCCGGTGGCGGTGACAAGTACGCCGAGCAGGCGGCCGAGCACAGCGGCGGCACGATGGACTTCATCCAGAGCATCGTCCCGGACACCCTGTTCAGCTCGCT
The DNA here is from genome assembly GCA_030538585.1 of Mobilicoccus sp. Classification (GTDB taxonomy): domain Bacteria; phylum Actinomycetota; class Actinomycetes; order Actinomycetales; family Dermatophilaceae; genus Mobilicoccus. The sequence continues at coordinate 982 of JAUNTP010000238.1, read as the reverse complement.
CATCTCCGGCAGCGTGCTGCAGACGCTCTTCGTGGCGCTTCTCGTCGGGTTCGCGGTGCAGCGCATGGGGCAGGCGGGTGAGCCGATCCTCGGGGCGGTCGCGCACCTGCAGAAGCTCGTGTTCCGCATCCTGACAATGGTGCTGTGGCTCGCCCCGATCGGTGCGTTCGGCGCTATCGCCGGTGTCGTCGGCGAGTCCGGCAGCAAGGCGGTCGGCGAGATGCTCAAGCTCATGGGCGCCTTCTACCTGACGTGCGCGTTGTTCATTCTCATCGTGTTGGGCGGCGTGCTGTGGATCGTCACGCGCACCAACATCTTCAAGCTCATGAAGTATCTGGCGAAGGAGTACCTGCTCATCGTCGCCACCTCCAGCTCGGAGTCGGCGCTGCCGAACCTCATGGCCAAGATGGAGCACGTGGGTGTCTCCCGCTCGACTGTCGGTGTGGTCGTGCCGACCGGGTACTCGTTCAACCTCGACGGGACCGCGATCTACTTGACGATGGCCGCGATCTTCATCGCCGACGCCATGAACATGCCGATGTCGCTCACCGAGCAGGTCGGCCTGCTGGTCTTCATGATCATCGCCAGCAAGGGCGCCGCGGGTGTCTCCGGCGCCGGTCTCGCGACGCTGGCCGGCGGTCTGCAGGCGCACGCCCCGCAGCTCCTCGACGGGGTCGGCGTCATCGTCGGCATCGACCGGTTCATGTCCGAGGCCCGCGCCCTGACGAACTTCTCGGGCAACGCGGTCGCCACCCTGCTCGTGGGCACCTGGACCCGCTCGATCGACCTGCAGCGCGTGCGCTACGTGCTCGACGGCAACGACCCGTTCGACTACGCCACCCTCACCGAGGACCACGGGGTGAGCGAGCCCGAGGTCGAGCTGTCGCTCACGCCCCCGGCCCCGGTCAACCCGGCCGACCGTCTGCAGCCCACCCCGCAGGTGGACCTGTCGCAGTACGACACCGCTCGTCGTTCCTGATCA
>JAUNTP010000237.1 GCA_030538585.1 Mobilicoccus sp. | reverse complement strand
TGGTCGAGGAGGAGCGAAGCGACGTCTCGAGACCATCGGCACCTGGACGGGAGAGTGAGGATCGCGGGGGAGCAAGGCGTCACGAGAGGGTGCGGATGGTCTCGAGACAGTCGCTAGCGCTCCTTCCTCGACCAACGGAGATGGAGACGCGACACCACACGACAGCGTGAGGCTCCCGCCCAACCTGCCGTCCCCAAACCGTCGGTTCGGCGACTTCCCGTTGGTTGAGGAGGAGCGAAGCGACGTCTCGAAACCACCGCGCGTCAACGTGATAGCGAAGGCAGCCAGGTGCCAGGTAACACGCCCTCGACGACCTCCGAGCCGGGCCCCTGCCCGACGCAACATGACCTCCTCTAGAGTTGGCCTGACATGCCGCCGTGTTGAAGGGGTCATCGATGACGTCTCAGAACCTGCTCGCTGTCTCTGACGGTGAGGTGCTCTCCTCGCTCGATGGTGGGGTGTTGACCCTGACGATGAACAAACCGTCATCCCTGAACGCTCTGAGCGCGGAGAACTTCGCGACGATCGAGAGCATCGTGCGGGCCGGCTCAGTCTCGGACGACGTGCGGGTGATCGTCATTCGAGGTGAGGGCAAGGGCTTCTGCTCTGGGGCTGACCTCGACCCGACGGGTCCGCCGAGCAGCGCAACTCTTGACACGGGCGCGGCCGCGATCGTCGCGATCCGCAACAGCCCCAAGCCGGTGGTGAGCGTCGTGCAGGGTCCGTGCGCGGGTATCGGTGTCTCCCTCGCCCTGGCTGCTGATCTGGTCGTCGCGTCGGACAAGGCGTTCTTCCTGCTGGCGTTCACCAACATCGCCCTGATGCCCGACGGCGGGGCGACCGCCCTCGTCGCGGCGTCTATCGGGCGGGCGCGCGCGATGCGCATGTCGCTGTTGGCAGAGCGCGTCCCCGGTGAGCAGGCGTACGACTGGGGTCTGGTCAGCCACCTGTCCACCGCGGACGAGCTCGAGGACGACGTCCAGAAGCTCGTCACGACCGTGGCGTCCGGGCCGTCGCGTGCCTACGAGGAGACGAAGAAGGCCGTCAACGACGCCACGTTGGGTGAGCTCAACGAGGCGTTCTCGCGTGAGCGGTATGGCCAGACGGCGCTCATGACGACGGACGACTTCCGCGAGGGCGTCCAGGCGTTCCTCGATCGACGCAAGGCGACCTTCACCGGTCGCTGATCGTCGTTCTCGACCGGGATGGCGTCTCCTCGTCGAGCACTCCTGCGTCAGGTGCGCAGCGCGTGCCAGGGAATGTCGAGGTCGGTGAGCAGGGCGCGCACGAGCGGCAGGCTCACGCCGACGACGTTGTGGTGATCGCCTTCGATGCCGGCGATGTAGGGGCCGCCGAGGCCGTCGATGGTGAACGCCCCCGCGACGCGGAGGGGCTCCCCGGTGGCGATGTAGTCGTCGATGTCGTCCTCGGTGAGGGTGCCGAAGTGCACGGTCGTCGACGCGACGGCGCCCACGGTGGCACCCGTGCCGTCATCCCGGGTGTCGATGAGCCAATGCCCCGAATGCAGCACGCCGCTGCGGCCTGACATGAGCTGCCACCGCTCTTTGGCCTGCGCGGCGTCGGCGGGTTTGCCGTAGGTGACGCCGTCGAGTTCGAGCACCGAGTCGCAGCCGAGGACGAGCCCCTCCCAGGCGTCGTCATCGAGGGCGGCCGCGACCTGCTCGCACTTGGCGCGAGCGAGCAACAGGGCGACGTCGTCGCTGCCGAGCTCCCCGAAGCGTTCAACCGCGTCGGCGACAGCAGCGTCCTCATCGACGTCGGAGACCCGCACCAGAGGCTCGACCCCGGCCTTACGGAACGTCGACAAGCGGGCAGGTGAGGCGGACGCCAGGCAGAAGGAAATCACGTGCACACCCTACTGACCACCCGTTGGTCGAGGAGGAGCGCAGCGACGTCTCGAGACCATGGGTGAGTTGGTAGATCGACGTCGCCGGTGGTCTCGAGACGCTTCGCTCCTCGACCAACGATGGGGGAGCCTCTCGTAGCGGCGGGGGCCCCCAACCGTTGGTCGAGGAGGAGCGCAGCGACGTCTCGAGACCATGGGTGAGTTGGTTGATCGACGTCGCCGGTGGTCTCGAGACGCTTCGCTCCTCGACCAACGATGGGGGAGCCTCTCGTAGCGGCGGGGGCCCCCAACCGTTGGTCGAGGAGGAGCGCAGCGACGTCTCGAGACCACCCGCAGCGGCAATACCCGACCGTCTCTACTGACTCGGTGAGGTGAGTGCCCGGCGGAGGGTGTCCAGCCCGACGCTGCCGATGTCGAGGGCTCTGCGGTGAAAGTCCTTGAGTGAGAACGCGTCACCCTCCCGACTCGCCACCTCGTCACGGAGCCCCAGCCAGAGTCGTTCGCCGATCTTGTACGAGGGCGCCTGACCAGGCCAACCCAGATAGCGGTCGAGTTCGAAGCGCAGCACCTCGTCCTCGAGGGAGACGTTCTCCCGCAGGAACGCCCACGCCTTCGACGCGTCCCACACCCCACCACCGACGGACGCCGGGGCCTGCAGACGGCAATGCACACCGATGTCGACGACCACCCGCGCCGCGCGCAACGCCTGCGCGTCGAGCATGCCGAGGCGGTCGGCAGGATCGTCGAGAAACCCGAGGTCACCCATGAGTCGCTCGGCGTACAGGGCCCAGCCCTCACCGGTCCCGGACACCCAGCACAGATGGCGCCGCCACCGGTTGAGCAGGTCTGCGCGGGCGGCGGTCTGCCCGACCTGCAGGTGATGGCCGGGCACGCCCTCGTGGTAGACGGTCGTCAGCTCCCTCCAGGTGCCGAACGTCGTGACGCCTTTGGGTACCGACCACCACATCCGCCCGGGCCGGCTGAAGTCCTCGCTCGGACCCGTGTAGTAGATCCCACCCGTCGTCGACGGCGCGATGCGGCACTCGATCCGGCGCACGGGCTCGGGGATGTCGAAGTGGGTGTCGGTGAGCGCGGTCAGGGCGTCGTCGGCTTTGCCCTGCATCCACGACCGCAGCGCGTCGGTGCCCTCCAGGAGGTAGCGGGGGTCGGCGTCGAGCGCCGCGTACACCTCGGGCAGGTCGGCGCCGGGATGGATGGTGTCGGCGACGCGGCGCATGTCCTCGCGGATCCGCGCCAGCTCCTCCAGTCCCCACGCGTAGGTCTCGTCGACGTCGATGGTGCTGCCGAGGAACAGCCTTGAGAAGAGACCGTAGCGCTCACGGCCGCATGCGTCGTCGGTGCCGGAGTGGGGGAGGACGTCGTCGACGAGCCGGTCGCGTTGGGCGCGGTACCCGTCCGCGGCGGCCCGGGCCCCGGCGGCGACATCGTCTGCAGCCGTCGTGCCCGCGTGACGTGCGGCGTCGCTGAGGCGGGCGAAGGTCCCGTCGGCGGCGACGAGGTCGTCGATCTGTTCGAGGCACCCTTCGACCTGGCGGCGCGCGGCGACGAGGCCGCCCTCGCGCGCCTGCAGCAGCGAGGCGTGCCAGCCGGCGAGGGCGTCGGGGATGGCGGCCAGGCGCCGGCCGAGGAGGGCCCAGTCCTCGTCGGTGTCGGTGGGCAGGAGGTCGAGCGTGTCGCGGATCTCTTGCAGCGGCGAGTCGATGACGTCGAGCTGCATCGCCTCCAAGCCGCTGTCGTGGAGGTCGTCGGCGACGCCGAGGCGTTCGGTCATGGCGTCGAGGGTGACGGCGTCCACGTCATCGGTGGGCGCGAGATCGGCCAGGGCGGAGAGGGTGCGTCGACGCAGCGCCGCCTTCGCCGCGAGACCGGCAGGCGAGAGGTCATCGATATGCGCCCGAGCGTCGACATCACCGAGCACAGCCGCGGTGAGCGGGCTGAGCTGCAGAAAGTCGTCGGTGTAGGACTCGGCAAGACGGTCGATGTCACTGGCAGCACGGGTCACATCTCGACGGTACGGGAGGCCCCTCGCCACCCGCTCCGATTTCACCGACTCCCACCACCCCACCCCGCGCACGAAGGCTCATCTCGCGTACAAGAGCTCACCGCGAGACCAGAAGCTCACCGTCGACGGTGAGTTTTCGTCCCCGAGATGAGTCCGGTGCGACACGGTGAGCTTTTCTGCCCAAGGTGAGTCCGGTGCGGGAAGGTGAGCTTCTGTGTCCAGGGTGTGGTCATTGCGCTGAGGTGGGCGGCGCGGGCACCTTGCTGCCGAACGCTCACCTTCCCGTGCGGGGGTGGCTCCTCAGTCCACATGCCGCGCGAAAGCTCAC
>JAUNTP010000022.1 GCA_030538585.1 Mobilicoccus sp. | reverse complement strand
GACGGCCAGGCACATGCATAGGCGGGGTTACCCCCGCCGTCCCAAACCTACGGTTTCGGCGCAGAGTTGGCGCGTCGATTTGTCGTCGTGAGATCACCCGACGTTCATCGCGCGGCGGCACACTGAAGCATCCGCGACGCCGGCGCCGCGGACGCGGTGACGGCGACCAGGGGGGCCGCGGAAGCCGCTGAGCGTGAAGGGGACACGCCATGCCTGCACCGACGACCTCGACCCTCGTGCCGATCACGGCCGGCCAGTATCGGCGTGCTCGGCGCCGGTTACCGGCGCGGCTGACGGCGGCTCTGCTCGCCCTTGTCCTGGCCGCGATGACCTCATGCGGTCAGCCGCAGACGGTCCAGAGCGGGCAGAGCACGGAGGCCTCGTCCACGGCGGGGACGTGGATCATCGAGCCGGTCGAGCCGGCAGCAGAGGCCACCCGGCGAAGCCTCGACGGCCTGTCCATCGCTTCGGCCGACGAGGTCGCGGCGCTGATCGACGCGGCCGCGAGCGCCCCGGCACCAGACCTCGGCGAGGGCGAGTTCTGGTACAGCAGCTCGCAGGCGTTCGAGGTGCGCGCCGCTGCGAACGGCCCGGACGGCACGCCCAGCTCGACCGTGGTCCGCGACGTGTGGTCGCGTCCCGAACAGGCGTGGGTGCGCAGGCGGCCCGCTGGTGGCGACACCGGCGCCGGGGTCATGACGGCCGAGAGCCCGATCCGCATCGGCACCGTCGGCTCGCCGGACGTGCCCGAAGAGGCATCCGCCATCCCCGCGTGGTTCACGCAGCAGCCAGACGATGCTCATGTGTTTCGTCAGGGATGAGGGGTATTGCGTCGAGCCGGGGCAATCCTGGCGCGATCGGGACGACCACATCTGGCACATCGGCCCCGACGGCACCGTGACGGACACCGGTTCCCGGCTCGGTATGGAACTCGACCCGACGCCGCCCACCGACCGCGCCGCTCTGAGCGCGTGGATCGACGACCACGCCACTCACCCGCCGACCAATGAGTTGGAGGACGAGGGCCGATTCAGCTTCGTGACGGCGCTGCTCGGCTTCGGTGGGGCACTGTCCGCCGATCAGCGGCGCGGGCTCGTCGACTATGCGATGACCGAGCTCGACGCCGTCGTGATCGACGGGGCCAGCGACCGGATGGGGCGCGAAGGCACCCTGCTGTATCGACGCGTCGAAGGCGGCGACATGACCGACGACGAGACTCAGGCTCTTCTCGTCGGAGCAGACGGCACCACGTTGGAGATGTGGCGTGCCGACCCCATCGGTGTGGAGCCGAGCACAGACTCAGACGACCTCGGCGGACTCAACATGACCCTGACCATCCTCGGTGAGCGGGTCGTCGCGGAACTGCCGAAACCGTAGGTGTGGGACGGTCAGTCGCCTGGCATACGGGGTTACCCCAACCGTCGCACACCTACGGTTTCGGCAGAGGGGGGCGTGGGCGTTGCATTCATCCCACCTCCGGAGTGCTCGGCGGGGGCGTGGGGTATCGGGTCAGGGATCTTCTCCGAGAGCGTGTTTCGTCCCTCCCCGACCGTGTGGCCTGGGGTGTTGCCACCGCTCGGACCGAAGGTGAGTCGGGAGCTGGACGCGCGTATAGTTGGGGGCGGTGAGCCCACCGGAACGCTTCCAGGGGGGTGCGAGTGGCTCACCAGCTGGGGGACCGCGCCGTAGCGCCACGCGCGTCTCTGACGCGCACTCCCAGGGCATTGACGTCGATTCGGGGAGGGCACGATGAAGGCAGTCATCCTGGCCGGAGGGCTGGGCACGCGGTTGAGCGAGGAGACGACGCTCAAGCCGAAGCCGATGGTCGAGGTGGGCGGTCGCCCCATCCTGTGGCACATCATGAACGAGTACGCCGCGCACGGCATCAAGGACTTCGTCGTCTGCTGCGGCTACAAGGCCGAGTACATCAAGGAGTGGTTCTCCACCTACGCGATGCGCAACTCGGACATGACGTTCGACCTCGCCTCGGGTGAGGTGCAGATCCACAAGCGCGACGTGGAGGACTGGCGCGTCACGCTCGTCGACACCGGCCTCAACTCGATGACCGGCGGGCGCCTCAAGCGCGTGCGGGAGTACCTGGGCGATGAGACGTTCTGCTTCACCTACGGTGACGGCGTCTCCGACACCGACATCGGCGCCACGATCGACTTCCACCGCGCCCAGGGCCGCCTCGCCACGATGACCGTGGTGCAGCCGCCCGGCCGGTTCGGGGCGATCAGCCTCGGCGCGAACGACACGACGATCGAGACGTTCCAGGAGAAGCCCGACGGTGACGGCGCCTGGATCAACGGCGGGTACTTCGTGTGCGAGCCGGGCGTCATCGACTACATCGACGGCGACGACACGACGTGGGAGCAGGAGCCGCTGCAGGGCCTTGCGCACGACGGGCAGCTCAACGCGTACAAGCACCCCGGCTTCTGGCAGCCGATGGACACCCTCAACGACAAGAACAAGCTCGAACAGCTGTGGGCCTCGGGGAAGGCCCCTTGGAAGGTGTGGAACTGATGAAGATCCTCGTCACGGGAACCGAAGGCTACCTGGGGTGCTTGCTCGCCCCGCAGCTCATCGAGGCGGGCCACGACGTCGTGGCCGTCGATGCCGGCTTCTACAAGAACGGCTGGCTCTACAACGGCCTGAAGTCCACCGCCCTGACGCTCGAGAAGGACATGCGTCACCTCACGGTGGAGGATTTCGAGGGTGTCGACGCCGTCGTCGCGATGGCGGAGCTGTCCAACGACCCGGTCGGTGACCTCGTCGGTCCGCTGACCTTCGACATCAACCACCGCGGGTCGGCGCACGTCGCCAAGACGGCCAAGGAGGCCGGTGTCGAGCGGTTCGTGTACATGAGTTCCTGCTCGGTGTACGGCGTCGCCGATGGCACCGTCGACGAGACGAGCCCGGTCAACCCGCAGACCGCGTACGGGGAGTGCAAGTACCTCACCGAGCAGGACCTGTGGAACCTCGCTGACGACGACTTCCACCCGGTCGCGCTGCGTAACGCCACTGCGTTTGGTGCGAGCCCGCGTCAGCGGTTCGACATCGTGCTCAACAACCTCGCAGGCCTGGCGTGGGTCGAGAAGAAGATCGCGATGACCTCCGACGGCACCCCGTGGCGTCCGATGGCTCACGCGCTCGACCTGTGCAAGGGCATCATCACGATGCTGGATGCGCCTGTGGAGAAGATTCACGGCGAGGCGTTCAACGTCGGCGCGAACCACAACAACTACACGGTCCGCGAGATCGCCGAGACCGTCGCGAACGAGTTCCCCGGCTGCGAGCTGAGCTTCGGTGAGCCCGGCCAGGACAACCGCAGCTACAAGGTCAACTTCGACAAGATCCACGACGTCCTCGGCTACACCGCCGACTGGGACCTCAAGGCCGGCGCGACGCAGCTGCACGAGGTGTTCGAGGCGATCCAGCTCGACGCGGAGACGTTCTACGGCCGCGGCCACACGCGCCTCAAGCAGATCGACTACCTGCTCAAGACCGGCCAGGTCGACGAGAAGCTCTTCTGGAAGGCGAACCACTGATGGAATTCACCAAGACCGCTGTCGACGGCTGCTGGATCATCGACCTCACGCCCTTCGGTGACGACCGTGGCGGGTTCGCGCGCACGTTCTGCCAGAAGGAGTTCGAGGCGCACGGCATCGAGACGAGCGTCGCGCAGGCCAACATGAGCTGGAACGCGAAGAAGGGCACGCTGCGCGGCATGCACCGCCAGATCGCGCCCGCCGCCGAGGGCAAGCTCGTGCGCTGCACGCGCGGCACCATCGTCGACGTCTGCCTCGACCTGCGCGAGGACTCGCCCACCTTCGGTGAGCACGTCAAGGTCGAGCTGTCGGCCGAGAACCGCCGAGCGCTGTGGATCCCGCCGTACTGCGGCCACGGCTATCTGACGATGACCGACGACACCGAGGTCACCTACCAGGTGTCGGGCTTCTACAGCCCCGAGCACGAGCGCGGCCAGCGCTACGACGACCCGGCGTTCGGCATCGAGTGGCCCGGCGAGGTCGAGGTCATCAGCGACAAGGACCAGAACTGGGCCCCCTGGGACGGTAAGGAGATCACGCGTTGATCGTCACCGACACCCTGCTCGAGCGCCGCACGGACAACCCGGTCAAGGTCGGCATCGCCGGTCCGGGGTTCATGGCCAAGGGCCTCATCAACCACATCACCAACACCACGACCGGCATGGACGTCGCCGTCGTCTACGCCCGCAGCACCGACAAGGGTGTCGCGGCGCTGGAGAACGCCGGCATCGACCGTGAGCGGATCGTCGTCGTCGAGACCGCCGACGAGGTCGACGCGGCCAGCGAGAACGGTCAGGTCGCGGTCACGAGCAACCATGAGGCGATGACGGAGTCCTCGGTCGTCGAATGCGTCGTCGACTGCACCGGCTCGGTCGAGTTCGGCTGCCACCTGGCGCTCGCGACCCTCGCCGGGCGCAAGCACCTCGTCCTCATGAACGCCGAGGTCGACGCGACCGTCGGGCCGATCCTCGCCACCAAGTTCGCCGACGCGGGCCTGGTCTACACCGGTTGCGACGGCGACCAGCCGGGCGTGCAGATGAACCTCATCCGGTTCGTCCGCGGCCTCGGCCTCACCCCGCTGGTGGCCGGCAACATCAAGGGTCTGCAGGACCCCTACCGCAACCCCACCACCCAGGAGGGGTTCGCGAAGCAGTGGGGCCAGGACCCGCACATGGTGACGAGCTTCGCCGACGGCACCAAGGTGAGCGTCGAGCAGGCCCTCGTCGCCAACGCCGCCGGGCTGAGCGTCCACCAGCGCGGCTGCCTGCAGCGTGACCACCGCGGCCACGTCGACGAGCTGACGACGATGTACGACGTGGACGAGCTCAAGAAGCTCGGCGGCGCCGTCGACTACGTGGTCGGCACCAAGCCGGGCCCGGGCGTGTACGTGCTGGCCACGCACGACGACCCCAAACAGCAGCACTACCTCAACCTCTACAAGCTGGGGGAGGGACCGCTGTACAGCTTCTACACCCCCTACCACCTGTGCCACTTCGAGGTGCCGACCACCGTCGCTCGCGCGGTGCTGCTCGGCGACGCGACCATCGCGCCGCTGCTGCAAGCTCCGAAGGTCGAGGTCGTCACCATCGCCAAGAAGGACCTCAAGGCCGGTGAGACCCTCGACGCGCTCGGCGGGTACACCTACTACGGCGAGTGCGAGAAGGCACCGATCGCGGCACGCGAGAACCTCATTCCCGTCGGCCTGGCCGAAGGCTGCGTCCTCAAGCGTGACATCGCCAAGGACGAGGCCATCAGCTACGACGACGTCGAGGTGCCCACCGGCCGCCTCGCGGACGAACTCCGCGCCGAGCAGGACGCCCGCTACCCACAGGAGGCGTGATGACCGACCCGCAGCAGCCGAACCAGCCGCGGCCGACGAACCAGCCACAGGACGACCCCACCCTCGCCGGACCCGGCCTGGACGCGAGCGCCCACGACGGCGGCGTCGTCGAGGCCGACGCCGGTGCCGGTGTCGCCACGAGTTGGAACGCCGGGCCGGGCGCCTACGACTTCGCCGTCGTCGGCGGCGGCATCGTCGGTCTCGCGACCGCGATGACGCTCCTGCGGGAGCGGCCGGGCTCGAGCCTGGTCGTCATCGAGAAGGAGGACCGCGTCGCGGCCCACCAGACCGGGCACAACTCGGGCGTCATCCACGCCGGCATCTACTACGCGCCGGGCTCGCACAAGGCGAAGCTCTGCAAGGAGGGTGCCCAGCGCACGCGCGAGTTCTGTGACGAGCACGGCATTTCCTACCGCAACACGGGCAAGCTCATCGTCGCGACCAACGACGCCGAGCTGGAGCGCATGAACGCCCTCTACGAGCGGGCGCTCATCAACGAGCTCGACGTGGAAAAGATCGACGCAGACGAGCTCAAGCGGCGCGAGCCCAACATCGAGGGCGTCGGCGCGATCTGGCTCACGAGCACCGGCATCGTCGACTACACCGAGGTGTGCCGCAAGATGGCCGAGGTCATCGAGTCTGCGGGCGGAACGATCCGCCTGGGGACCCGGGTCACCGACATCACCGAGTCCCTCTCGGAGGTGCGCATCGACGTGGCAGGCGCCTCGTCGGCGGCCGGTGGGCGGCACTCGGCGCCGGAGCAGTCGGCGGAGACGCTGTACGCCAAGCAGCTCGTCGTGTGCGGCGGTATCCAGGCCGACCGGCTGGCGACGATGGCGGGCATCGACATCGACTTCCAGATGGTGCCGTTCCGCGGCGAGTACTACCGGCTGGATGCGAAGCACAACGACATCGTCGACACCCTCATCTACCCGGTGCCGAATCCGGAGCTGCCGTTCCTCGGCGTGCACCTGACGTTGATGATGGACGGGGGCGTCACGGTCGGCCCGAACGCGGTCATGGGCTTCGCGCGTGAGGGCTACCCGAAGTGGTCGGTCAACGCGAAGGACATCAAGGACTTCGTGCGCTTCCCGGGATTCTGGAAGGTGGCGCGCAAGCAGCTCAAGACCGGCGCAGTCGAGCAGTGGAACTCGGTCTACAAGCCGGGCTACCTGGAGTTGGTGCGCAAGTACTGCCCGAGCCTGACGACGGCCGACCTCACGCCGGAGCCGGCAGGCATCCGCGCGCAAGCGGTGCGCAAGGACGGGTCGATGGTGGAGGACTTCCTCTTCTACGACACCCCCCGCATGCTTCACGTGTGCAACGCGCCGTCGCCCGCAGCCACCAGCGCGATGCCGATCGGTGACCTCATCGCCGACAAGGTGCTCTCGCGCGGCTGAGTTCTCCACAGGGTGGCGGCCCGCGCCTCCCCGCGAACAGGAGCAAAGGGCAGGATCACGGTTGACCGTGATCCTGCCCTTCCCCGTGCGCTCGGACTGGGCCAGACTGAGGAGAGGAGGTGCCCTGATGACCCTTACGACGACAACAGCCATGCAGCCCACGCAGAACAACGAACCGGTGTTGCCGCGCTCGATGACGATCGAGGAGTGGATGACGCTCGATGTCGAGCGCCGCGTCGAGCTGGTTCAGGGCGTCCCGGTGATGAGTCCGTTCGAGTCCGCCGGGAATATCAGCGCCGCGATGCGCTTGTTCAGCATGATCGATGCGCAGGGCCTGCCGTGTTACCCCCAGCTCGGTATCCGGTGGGGAACTTCGCGTCGGGCGACGGTCAGGTTCCCCGACGTGGTGGTGGTGCGTGGTCGCGTGGATCCGGACGAGTTCGCGGTCGCCCCGCGTGAGGTGCTGCTGGCCGTAGAGGTGGTGTCCCCCTCCTCGACCGAGCGCGATTGGCTGACCAAACGCGACGAGTACGCGGCACAGGGCATCCCGGCGTATCTGGTCATCGACCGGCGTGCCGGCCTTCTGGCGCTGTTCGACCAGATCGTCGACGGCCGCTACGTCGACGTCGAACAGACGGAGTCCGTGATCTTGCGCATCGGTGAGCACACGACCCCCCTGCAGGCGGCGGACCTCCTCTGATTCGACCTGCGACGTCGCGTGGGGCGACCCGTTCGCTATGGCGGTCGGTGCCCGTGCTATCCGACTTACCCGCGCTGGGGGAAGTGGGCGGCGGGATCACATGAACGACCCCGCCGAAACTAGCGAAGTCTGACTAATTCAGGAGGGGGAGATTGGCTCGCTGACTGATGCGGACCCGTCACGTGCCCGGGCGGGGGCGGCGTCGGCGACGGCCTTGAGATTGGGTCCAGGCTCGCGCCGAGAGGCTGGTGAGGGCGTAGATCGTCAGCAGATCGACCGTGATCGTCGCGAGCGTCGTCGCTGCCGGGCGGTCGCCGCCCGCGACGACGGCGAAGTGGGTGACCAGGTTGGCGGTCAGCAGCACCATCATCGTGAGGCGCGCCCACTGGCGGCCTTCGTAGGTGAACCACGCGAGCAGCGCGCTCAGGGCACTGAGCAGGAGGATCACCCCGATGAGGATCCCGCGAAGGATGAGGCCTTCGGTCGGTTCGCCCAGTTCGGCGGCATTGACCAGCATCACCTCACGCGCGGCGCCCCCGAAGGAGACGAGCAGTGAGAGCAGTGTGAGCGCGCCGGCCGCGACGACGGAGAACGGGCGTCGTCCGACGTCGTGCAGTAGGTCGTCCTTGTCGCCGGACTGCTCGCCCTCGTCGCGCGCGGCCTCCGGAACCGAGACGGGATGGACGTCGACGACGGGCAGGTCGCCGTCGGTGGTGATGGCGTCGCCGCCGCCGTTGCGGTGGTGGTAGCCGGTGGAGAAGTCCTCGATGGTCGACACGCGGATCTCGGGGGAGGCGTAGCGCAGCGAGTCGACGATGTAATCGCGCTCGACGTCGATGTCGCGGTCGATGCGGTGGGTCACCTGCAACGTGAACCACGAGAGGCCGACAGCGCGGTCGTACGTGCCGGAGGCGAGCCAGTCGACGCGGTGCCCGCCGGGCAGTAGCCACCCGGGCGGGCAGGGCCAGAACCGGACATGGTGGCGTTGGGCGGGGTTGCCGTCGACTTCCTGCTGGTAGGCGAAGGACTGGATCGTGCCGAACAGCATGAGCGGGCTCACCGGCGCCTGCGGGTAGCTGCGCCGCCGCAGCGAACTGGAGACGATGCGCCAGCTCGTCGTGAGGTTGACCGGGTCGGCCTCCACCCAGCCGGCGCGCCGCATGGCCTCGTGGATGCGCTGCTCGTCGCCGACGAAGGCGAGGTTGACGGGGTCGCCGAGGAGGCCGTCGGTCGTGCGGGCCCGCCCGATGAAGTAGTCGGGCACGTACAGCGCAGTGAGCACCCGGTGTACGCGCGGCAGCGCGAGGTAGGCGAGCACTGCCCAGAACACGATGAGGTACAGCAGGTCGATCCACCGGCCGAACCCGGCCCGTAGCAGCAACGCCGCGAACAGCAGCGAGAAGACGGTCGCGACGCCGAAGAACAGGTTCTCCACGAGCGCGAGCGAGAACAATCGCCGCACCCGCCAGTCCTGCACCTTCTCGGGCGGGTGGTCGTACACCGGTTGACGTGGCACGTGGCCCATTCTCCCCGACAGGACCGAGCCACACAGGTCCCGTTCGCCCGTGTGAGGGCGCCGATCCGGGTCGGAGGTCCCGTCCGGTTCGGGACCCCTCGGCTGCGAGAGCACCCGTGCCTACGGTGGCGGGGTCAACACAGCCCGTGAGCGTCTCGGGAGCAGGAATGCCGCAGTACTCGACCAGGATGCGCCTGGTGTTCATCGCCGCCATGGTCTTCACCGGGGTCACCGTCGCGATGGGCTCGATCGTCGCCGCCACCGATTCCAGCGCAGCGTGTCCGGCGTGGCCGGCGTGCTATCCCGGCCAGGTGCGACCCGAGCTCGTCGCCACGTGGACGCAGAACCCCGCCCTGGAGATGGCGCACCGCACCATCAGCACCGGCGTGCTGGTCTTTCTCGCCCTCGCCGGCTGGCTGGGTCGTCGCGACCCCGACCCGCGCGTGCGCCTCTACCCGTGGTTCGCGCTCGTCGGCGCGGTAGCGGCGGCGATCTTCGGGATGATCGTCGTCCTGTTCCACCTGCCCAAGCCGCTGGCCATGCTCGATGCCGGTGGCGCGCTGCTGGCGCTGTTGTTCATCACGCACGGCGTGCGGGCCGTGACGAGCTCTGAGTCGGGGCGCACGTCGAGTTCGGTACGACCGGCGCGGTGGGCGCTGGCCGCGTTCGGGCTGCTGTGGGTCATGCACTGCCTCGGCATCCTCATCGCCGGACGCACCCCTGAGGGGGCCGCGTCGTTCACGCGCGTCATCAGTTGGCCCACCTGGCAGCTCATCCCGTTGGATCTTGCGCCGTCGGTGCAGATCCTCCGGATGATGCTCGCTGTCGCCGCCGTCGCCTGCATCGTCGCCGCGCTCATCGCGGCCCGCCACGATGCGGCGTTGCGCCTCCCGAGTGCGGTGCTCGTCGTGGCCGTCGCCGGCGAGGTTGCTCTGGGCCTGTTCATCCGTGAGTCCGGTTTCGAGGCCCTCGACCCCGGCGCCCTCGGCGCGCTGTACGCCGGAGTCGCAGTCGTGATCTTGTGGGTGCTCGCGTGGATGTCGGGCGAGTGGAGACTCCCAGGACTGTCGCGCCGGCAACTGTCCGCGGTCGCGCAGGTGGAGGCGGGAACGCCGCAGCAGGTCACGGACCAGCGAGCGAGACTGGCTGCTCTGCTGTCCAACCCGGACCCAGCCCTGAGCATCGGGGGCGACGCTGTGGACGACGTGCGTCGGATGCGCGACCGAGAGTGGCCGGATTGATCTCGCCTCCCAAAGAGAGGCGCCTCTCGGTGAGCTGTGGGTGTGCTCGCACGTGGCGCCCGCGCTGTCGGGGCCTGCGGGTAGCCTGGAGCGGTGACTGAGATCGAGATCGGCCGAGGCAAGCGGGGACGCCGCGCCTACTCCTTCGACGACATCGCGATCGTGCCCTCGCGGCGCACCCGCGACCCGGAGGAGGTCTCGATCTCCTGGCAGATCGACGCCTACCAGTTCGAGCTGCCGTTCCTTGCTGCCCCGATGGACTCGGTCATGTCCCCCGAGACGGCCATCGCGTTCGGGCAGGCCGGCGGCCTCGGCGTCCTCGACCTCGAGGGGCTCTGGACCCGGTACGAGGACCCCTCCTCGCTGCTCGCCGAGATCGCTGCGCTCGACGCCGGGTCGGTCACCGCCCGCATGCAGGAGCTGTACGCCGAGCCGATCAAGGCCGAGCTCATCACCGCCCGCCTGCAGCAGATGCGCGAATCCGGGGTCGTCGTCGCCGGCGCCCTCTCGCCGCAGCGCACCCAGGAGCACTGGAAGACCGTCGTCGACGCCGGGGTCGACCTCTTCGTCATCCGCGGCACCACCGTCTCCGCCGAGCACGTGAGCAGCCACGCCGAACCGCTCAACCTCAAGCGGTTCATCTACGAACTCGACGTGCCCGTCATCGTCGGCGGCGCCGCCACCTACACCGCCGCGCTGCACCTCATGCGCACCGGCGCGGCCGGCGTCCTCGTCGGGTTCGGTGGGGGAGCGGCGCACACCACCCGCCAGACCCTCGGCATTCAGGCGCCCATGGCCACCGCCATCGCCGACGTCGCCGCCGCCCGCCGCGACTACCTCGACGAATCAGGCGGACGGTACGTGCACGTCATCGCCGACGGCGGCATGGGCCGCTCCGGCGACGTCGTCAAGGCCATCGCGTGCGGCTCGGACGCCGTCATGATCGGCGCAGCCCTCGCCCGCGCTGTCGAGGCCCCCGGTCGCGGCTACCACTGGGGCCCCGAAGCCCACCACGCCGAACTGCCCCGCGGCGAACGCGTGCAAGTCGGGGCCCTCGCGCCGCTGCAGGAGATCCTCCACGGGCCCGGCCGCTCCGCCGACGGCATGACCAACTTCGTCGGGGCCCTGCGCCGCGCCATGGCGACCACGGGCTACTCCGAGCTCAAGGAGTTCCAGCGCGTCGAGGTCGTCGTCTCGCCCTACTCCCCGGCCTGAGCTCCCCGGCCGGAGCGACCGAGGAGACCGCGAGGCGGTCTGGCCCGGCCCACTACCATCGGTGCATGACGAGCACAGTGCAGTCAGCGCCCTCACACCGGCTCGACCCCGCGCGGGTGGAGCAGCTCACCGAGTACGCGGTGCTCTCCCCCCGCGCGGAGGTGATGGCGACGTTCTGCCCGCTCGACGGCAGCGAGCTCGCCCAGGTGCCGTGCTCGACCACCGACGACGTCGACGTCGCCTACCGCGGCGCCCGCGCCGCCTTCCGCACCTGGTCGCGCCTGCCCGCCACGAGCCGGGCGCGCGTGCTGCGCCGCTTCCACGACCTCGTGCTCGAACGGCAGGTCGAGATGCTCGACCTCATCCAGCTCGAGACCGGCAAGACCCGCGCGCACGCCTTCGGGGAGGTCGTCGACACCGCGCTGACCGCGCTCTACTACGCGCGCCTCGCCCCGAAGGCGCTGCGTCCGCAGCGACGGCACGGGCTCGTGCCACTGCTCACCGACGTCATCGAGGTGCGACGCCCCGTCGGCGTCGTCGGGATCGTCGCCCCCTGGAACTTCCCGCTCGCCATGGCGGTCTCCGAATCGCTGCCGGCGCTCATGGCGGGCAACGCCGTGGTCCTGCGACCCGACCCGCAGACCTCCCTGACGACCCTGTTCGTCGCCGAACTCCTCCAGCAGGCGGGCCTGCCGCAGCGCGTCCTGCAGGTTGTCCTCGGCGGCCCCGAGGTCGGCGAGGCCGTGCTCGACCGCGCCGACTACGTGTGCTTCACCGGGTCGAGCGCGACCGGGGCGAAGGTCGCCGAGCGGGCCGGACGCCGCCTCGCCGGCGCGAGCCTCGAACTCGGCGGCAAGAACGCGATGTACGTCGCGGCCGACGCCGACGTCGACGCGGCCGCCCGCGGCGCTCTGGACGCGTGCTTCGTCTCCGCCGGTCAGACGTGCATCTCCATCGAACGGCTCTACCTGCACGACGCCATCGCCGAGGATTTCCTCGCCCGCTTCGTGCCGGCGGTGGAGGGGATGCGCCTCGGTGTCGACCTCACGTACGGCGCCGAGATGGGCAGCTTGGCAGGGCAGCGGCAACTCGACCGCGTCACGGACCACGTCGAGGACGCTCGCGCCAAAGGCGCGCGTGTACTGGCCGGTGGTCGACCCCGGCCCGACATCGGCCCGTTCGTGTACGCCCCCACCGTCCTCGACGAGGTGACCGACGACATGCTGCTCGCCCGGCAGGAGACGTTCGGGCCCGTCGTCGCCGTCCGCCGCGTGGGCAGCGACGCCGAGTTCGTCCGGGAGGCCAACGACTCGACGTACGGGTTGTCGGCCTCGATCTGGAGCCGCGACCTCGTGCGCGCCCGCGGTATCGCCCACCTCGTCGAGGCCGGCACCGTCAACATCAACGACGGGTTCGCGGTGGGCTGGACGGCGAAAGACGCGCCGATGGGCGGTATGAAGATCTCCGGGCAGGGGCGTCGACACGGCGTCGGTGGCCTGCTGCGCTTCACCGAACCTCAGACGATCGCGACCGCCCGCGGCGTGGCCCTGGCGATGCCGCCGAGCGAGGAGTCCTCCCGCTGGACGACCGCGATCCTGCGGGCGCGCTCGTTCCTGACTCCCTGAGGCGTCGTCGCCGAAGGTCCCTGGTCCGGTGGACCTCAGAGAAGTGTCAGGGGCATGGCCTAGCCTGGGCGGGTGCTCCGGACAGCCCTGCAACCCAAGTGGCTGGCCCTGCTCGGTCTCGTCGTCGTCATCATCGTGGCGTTCACCTGGCTCGGCCTGTGGCAACTCAACGTCTCTCAACAGCGGGCGCAGACCGAACTGCTCGAACAGGTGGAGACGGCGCCCGAGGTGCCCATCGACGAGGTCCTGCCGCCGCACACGCCGATCACCGGGGCGCACGTGGGACGCAAGGTGTACGCGACGGGCGTCTACGACGCGGAGCACCAACTGCAGATCACCGGTCGTCGCCTGGGCGACGAGGTGGGCACGTGGGTGCTGACACCGCTCGTCGTCGACGCGACCGGTGCGCGTCTCGCGGTGGTGCGCGGGTTCGTCCCCGAGGGGGATCCGCTGCCGCCGGCACCCACCGGCGAGGTCACGGTGCACGGGTCGATCCAGCCCCAGGAGGGTCCGCCCGACGAGCCCCGCATCATGCCGGCGGGGCAGGCGCAGACCGTCGACCTGTCGAGCTTCGTCAACATCTGGCCCAGCGACATCTACAACGCGTTCGTCTTCGTCGAGCGTGAAGACCCGGCCGCGACCGGGGCGTCAGCGCAGTTCCGCATCGTGCCGCCGCCCGCGATCAACCCCGGCGGGGTCAACTGGCGCAACTTCGCGTACGCCGTGCAGTGGTGGATCTTCGCCGCGTTCGTCCTGTACGTGTGGTGGCGCATGGTGCGCGATGACCACCAGCTCCGCCTGCTCGAGCGCGACCACGACGCGGGTGGCCCGGACCCCGGCGACGGGGCTGACGACGCACCCACCCGCGACACCGTGGCGAGCGCCGCGACACCGGCCACGGCCGACCCGATCACATCCCCCGGAGGTTCCCGATGACGTCCTCGACCGCCACGCTGCCCCGCGGGTTCGATGCCGCGCGGACGGCCAAGGCGTTCCCGTTCTTCCGCATCATGGCGTTCGTCGTCGGTGTCGGACTGCTCGTCCTCGTCGTGGAGATGTGGATGAAGTACGGGATGGGTATGAGCGATGAGGAGAACCCGCTGTCGTGGTGGCCGGGCCCCCACGGCTTCATCTACATGGTCTACCTGGCGGCGGTCGCCAACATCGGCTTCCCGGCACGCTGGTCGCTCGGCAAGATGATCGGCGTCATGCTCGCCGGGTGCGTGCCGTTCCTGTCGTTCTGGGTCGAGCACCGCGTCGCGCGAGGCGTGCAGCGCCAGTTGCGCGTCGCCGAAGGCGACACGGCTGCGGCGACCGAAGTCCCACGCACCTGACCCCCGCCGTTGGTCGAGGAGGAGCGCCTCCCCCCGCGTTGGTCGAGGAGCGAAGCGTCTCGAGACCATGGGCGACCTGATCTGTCACCTCATCCATGGTCTCGAGACACTCGCTTCGCTCGCTCCTCGACCAACCGGGGGGGATGGGGTGTCGGTGCTCGGCGGTAGCCTGAGGGCGTCCCTCGTACGGCGCGAAAGGCCCCTTCATGTCCGCTGCGTTCGCCCTCACCGTTCTCGATGGCGGGTCGGCACTCTCCGACTTTCGCGCTGCGGCGCTCCTGGGGCGTCTTCAGGAGGTCGCGCCGCAGGTCACGGGCGTGACAGCGAGGTATGTGCACCTGGTCGCGAGCGATGAGCCGCTGACCGAGTCTGTCGCGCAGGTCGTCTCGGCGATCCTCTCCTACGGCGAGCCCTACGACGGCCCGGCCAGCGGTGAGGTCGTCGTCGTCGCTCCTCGGCTGGGCACGATCTCGCCGTGGGCCAGCAAGGCGACCGACATCGTGCACAACTGCGGCATCGACATCCACCGCGTCGAGCGGGTCACCGAGTACCTCCTGCAGGTGTCGGGGCCTCTCGATGAGACCGACTGGGCGGCGTGCGCCGCGATCCTGCACGACCGCATGACCGAGGTCGCGCTGAGCCACCGTGAGCACGCGACCGAGCTGTTCGCGGAACGGCAGGCCGAGCCGATGGAGCACGTCGACGTCCTCGGCCGGGGCAGGGAGGCGCTCGTCGCCGCCGACCGTGACTTCGGGTTGGCACTGTCCACCGACGAGATCGACTACCTCGTCGAGGCGTTCACGGGTCTGCGCCGCAACCCCACCGACGTCGAGCTCATGATGTTCGCGCAGGCCAACTCCGAACACTGCCGGCACAAGATCTTCAACGCCGACTTCATCGTCGACGGGCAGGCGCAGCCGCGGTCGCTGTTCTCGATGATCCGGCACACCGAAGCCGTCGCGGGAGGGCCGGAGAACGGCACCATCGTCGCGTACAAGGACAACGCGTCGATCATGGCGGGTGGGCCGACGGCACGGTTCGTCCCGGAGGCCGGTGACGGGCCGAGCCGGTACGTCGAGCGCGAGGGCGAGGTTCACGTGCTCATGAAGGTCGAGACGCACAACCACCCGACCGCCATCTCCCCGTTCCCGGGCGCGGCCACGGGCGCGGGCGGGGAGATCCGCGACGAAGGTGCCACGGGGCGCGGATCGGCACCCAAGGCCGGTCTCACCGGGTTCGCGGTCTCGGGGTTGCACCTTCCGGGCACGAACGAGCCGTGGGAGCACCGGGAGAACCGGGAGGGGGTGCGCCCCTTCCCTGCTCACCTGGCGACGCCGCTCGACATCATGCTCGAGGGGCCCATCGGTGCTGCGGCGTTCAACAACGAGTTCGGGCGGCCCGGTCTCGGCGGGTTCTTCCGCGTGTACGAGCAGGTCGTCGACGGGGTGCACCGCGGCTACCACAAGCCGATCATGAGCGCCGGCGGCCTCGGCTCGATCGACGCCGACCAGACCGAGAAGATCGCGTTCGGCGACGGCACGCTGCTCGTGCAGCTCGGCGGTCCGGGCATGCGCATCGGTATGGGTGGGGGAGCGGCGTCCTCGATGGCGGCGGGCGTCAACGCCGCCGACCTCGACTTCGATTCGGTGCAGCGCGGCAACCCCGAGATCGAGCGGCGCGCGCAGGAGGTCATCAACCACTGCTGGCAGCTCGGCGCCGACAACCCCATCCTCGCGGTCCACGACGTCGGCGCCGGGGGCCTGTCGAACGCGTTCCCCGAGCTCGTGGACGACGCGGGCATGGGCGCCCGATTCGAGCTGTCCGCGGTACCCCTGGAGGAGAGCGGTCTCGCGCCCAAGGAGATCTGGTGCAACGAATCGCAGGAGCGGTACGTCCTCGCGATCGCGCCGGAGTCGCTGCCGCGGTTCGCGGCGCTCGCCGCACGCGAGCGGTGCCCCTACGCCGTCGTCGGGGTCGCCCGAGCTGACGGCCGCCTCGTCCTCGCGCCGACTCCCGACCACGACGACCTCGACGCGTCCCGGGCCGACGAGCTGCCGATCGACATGCCGCTGGAGGTGCTGCTCGGCAAGCCGCCGCGGATGACCCGCGACGTGGCCCGCATCGAGCGCAGCACCGAGGACCTCGCTCTCGACCTCTCCGGCGAGGAGCTGCGCGAGGCGGCCCACGCCGTGCTGCGGCACCCGAGCGTGGCGAGCAAGCGGTTCCTCATCACCATCGCCGACCGCACCGTCGGCGGCCTCACCCACCGCGACCAGATGGTCGGCCCCCACCAGGTGCCGGTCGCCGACGTGGCCGTCACCCTCTCGGATTTCGTCTCCCTGGCGGGGCAGGCGATGAGCAGCGGGGAGCGCACGCCGCTCGCCGCGGTCGACGGGCCTGCCTCGGGGCGTATGGCCGTCGGGGAGGCCCTCACCAACCTCCTCGCGGCGCCGGTGACGCTGAGCGGGGTCAAGCTGTCGTGCAACTGGATGGCCGCCTGCGGCGAACCGGGAGAGGACGCCGCCCTGTTCGACACCGTGCAAGCGGTCGCGATGGAGCTGTGCCCCGCGCTCGGCATCTCCGTGCCGGTCGGTAAGGACTCCCTCTCGATGCGCACCCGCTGGACTCAGGACGGGGTCGAGCATCAGGTGACCTCGCCCGTCTCGCTCGTCGTGTCGGCGTTCGCGTCCCTGCCCGACGTGCGTGGCACCTTCACCCCCGTCGTGGGCACCGACGTCGACCTGCTGCTCGTCGACCTCGGCGCGGGCCGTGACCGGCTGGGCGGCTCGATGATCGCGCAGGTGCAGGGCGTCTTCGGCGGAGTGGTACCCGACCTCGACGACCCGCAGCGGCTCGTCGCGCTCGCCGCAGCGCTCACCGACCTGCGGAGCGCCGACGTCGTCACGGCCTACCACGACCGCTCCGACGGCGGCCTGTGGGCAACGCTGGCGGAGATGGCGTTCGCCGGTGGCGTCGGGCTCGACGTCGAGGCCGCCTCGCTCGCCGCGCTCTTCACCGAGGAGCTGGGGGTCGTGCTCGGAGTCACCGACGCCGAGCGGGCCCACGCCATCCTGTCCGAGCACGGCCTGGGTGACCTCGTCACCACGCTCGGGCGGACGCGCGCGGAGCGCACGGTGACCGTTCGCGTCGACGGCCACGTCTTGGAGGAGTCGCTGCGCGATCTCGCGCAGACGTGGGACGAGGTCTCCTGGCGCATCACCTCGCTGCGCGACAACCCGGCCTGCGCGGACGAGGAGCACGCCGGTGTCGGCGGCGACGACCCCGGCCTGCGGGTGGCGCCCACGTACGACCCCACCGACGACATCGCGGCGCCGTACCTCACCGGCGTCGCCCGCCCTCCGGTGGCGATCCTGCGTGAGCAAGGCGTCAACTCCCACGTCGAAACCGCGTTCGCGTTCGACCGCGCCGGGTTCGCCGCGATCGACGTGCACATGACCGACCTGCAGCACGGCCGGTACGACCTCGCGGACGCGGTGGGGCTCGTCGCCTGCGGCGGGTTCTCCTACGGTGACACCCTCGGCGCCGGTGAGGGGTGGGCGCGTTCGGTGCTGTTCAACGAGAGCCTCAAGGAGCAGTTCGCGACGTTCTTCGCGCGTGAGGACACCTTCGGGTTGGGCATCTGCAACGGCTGCCAGATGTTCGCGGCGCTCGCCGACCTCATCCCGGGCGCGCAGGCGTGGCCGCGGTTCACCCGCAACCTCTCCGAGCAGTACGAGGCGCGGCTCTCGATGGTCGAGATCCTCGACTCGCCGTCGGTGTTCTTCGCCGGCATGGCCGGGTCGCACCTGCCCATCGCCGTGGCCCACGGTGAGGGGTATGCGAATTTCGCCGCGCGGGGCGACGAGACGGCCGTGGTGGCGGCCGCGCGCTACGTCGACGGGCATGGTGCCCCGGCCCGCACGTACCCGCTCAACCCCAACGGCTCGCCCGGGGGACTCACCGCCGTCACGACGCCCGACGGCCGGTTCACCGCGATGATGCCCCACCCCGAACGGGTGCAGCGCAACGTGCAGATGTCGTGGACCGACGGCGACCTCGCCGCCGAGAGCCCGTGGCTGCGCATGTTCCGCAACGCCCGCGTCCACGTCGGCTGAAAGGACCACCGTGAAGCAGCTCGCCGTCCCGGCCCTCGAGGAGACCCTCGACCGGTTCCTCACCGTCGTGGAGCCGATCGTCGACGCCACCACGCTCACCACGACGCGGGAGGCCGTCGAGGCGTTCCGTCGCGGGGACGGCCCGGAGGCGCAACGTCTCCTCGAGGAGTTCGCCACCGACGAGCACGCGGCCGGGCGGAGCTGGCTGTCGCAGGCGTGGCTGGACGGCTACCTCGGGGTGCGGGAGCGCTTGCCGCTGACGAGCAACACGGTGTTCGAGCTCGCGTGGGCCGACGGGCGGGGCGTGACGCTGGCCGCCGACGTCGCGGCAGGGTTCGCGCATGTCGGCCTGCAGTACCTGCGGGGCGAGTACGAGATCCCGCCCACGCCGCGCGGCGACGCCATCTGCCCGTCCCAGTTCACGTTCCTCGCGGGCGGCATCCGTCGACCGGGCCGCGGCCTCGATGTCATCGAGCCGGGCAGCGACGAGGCGGCCGGGCGCGAGATCGTCGTCATCGCCCGCGGCCACGGCTACCGGCTCGTCGTCGCCGACGACGCCGGTCAGGTCCTGCCTCGGGCGGCGCTCGCTGCGGCGTTGCAGGAAATCTGGGAGGCGACCCCGCGCGAGCAGGGCCTGTTCGCTCGCCCCGCGTACGCCGGAGGCGACGACGCCGCCGACCTGTGGGACGAGCTCACGGCAACGACCGAAGGCCGAGCCACCTACGACGTCCTGCGTGACGCGCTGTTCGTCCTTGTCCTCGTCGAGAACGGGGGATCGACCGAGGAGTTCGTGCAGGCCGGGTTGGCGGGGGTCGACGAGGCGTTCCCGTACAAGACGGTGTCCCTGCGGGTCGATCTGGCCGGTGGTCAGGTCGGCATGCACATGGAGCACTCGACGCTCGACGGCGGCACTATCACCTCCGTCATCGAGGCTGCCCAGCACCACGCCCCCGACGACGACGCAGACCAGGCCGGGAGCGGGTCGGCTGCCTGGTCCTCCCTGACCTGGGCACCGACACCGCAGCTGCGCGCCCGGTTGACCCGGGTGGGTGAGGCGTTCGAGCACCACGCGGCCGGTTACCGCTTCCGCATCATCACCGAGCCGTGGAGCCTGCCGGAGTCGGTGCCGTTCCCGTTCAGCCTCGACGCGTGCTGTCAGGCGGTCATGCTCTACGCCCAGCTCGCGACGTACGGGCGGGTGCGCAGCACGTACGAGTCGGTCGACATGCGCGAGTTCCAGGCCGGTCGGACCGAGTGCCTGCGGCCCAACACCCCGCAGGCCGTGGCGCTGGCACGCGCGCTGGTCGACGACACCGCCACCCCACAGATGCTCGCCGACGCCATGGCCGCCCACCGCGAGCAGGTCAAGGTGGCCAAGACCGGCCGGGCGGTCGATCGTCACCTGTTCGCCCTGCACCTCATCGCCCAGCGCGAAGGGCTCGCCGCGCCCCTGGTCGGCGACGCCGGGTACACGGCGATGACGACGGACTTCCTTTCCACGACGTCGCTGGGCTCGCGCGACCAGATCGTCCGCACGGCCTTCGCGCCGACCAGCCCCGGCGGGTTTGGGCTCTACTACTCCGCGACGCCGCAGGACATCGACGTCTGCGTCAACGTCGACCAGAGCGAAGCGACGCACGCCGCGTTCGAGGAGGCGCTGCGTGAAGGGGCGCGGAAGATGGCGGGCCTGCTGGCCGAGGCAGCGAGCGAGGATGCGTAGGGTCAACCCATGTCCGTGACGCTCAGCCGCATCGACCCCGACGCCGAGCGGGAAGAACTCATCGCCTTCATGACGGGCAACGATTTCCCGTTCCACGTCGGTCGCCGGCGTACCCGCGAGCAGGTCGAGGAGGCCATCGCCGAGGGCGCCTACCGCGACGCTGACCACGACTCGTACTGGGTCGACCACGACGTGCACGGTCGGATCGGGTTTCTCCGGTTCGAGGACCTCACCGACGGCGCGCCCCTGTTCGACCTGCGCTTGGCCGAACGCCATCGTGGGCGCGGTCTCGGCGTGGAGGTCGTGCGAGCTGCGTGCGACGTCGTGTTCGGGACGATGCCCGACGTCAACCGGTTCGAGGGGCAGACCCGCGAAGACAACTACGCGATGCGGCGGGTCATGCAGCGGTGCGGTTTCGTCAAGGAGGCGCACTACCGGGAGGGGTGGCCGGTGGAGGGCGGTGCCCCGCTGGCGTCGGTGGCCTACGGGCTGCTGCGCCGCGACTGGGAATCGGGACAGTCGACCCCGTTGGCCTGGGACGACTTCCCGGCCTGAGCACAGCACCGCCCGCCCCGCAGGACTTGGGCGAGGCGGGCGGCGCGTGCAGCGATCAGTCGCGCAGGGTCTTGATGGCGCCCGCGAGCGGAACGAGCTCGTCGAACAGGGCGGTGAGCTCCTTGGTGCGGCGGTCGGCCGGAGCGAACCCGTCCTTGCCCCAGTCGGTGAACAGGCTCAGGGCCACCTGGGCGCGGGCGGGGTAGAGGTAGGCGTTGAGGGCGATCCCGCGCCACTGCTCCACGGCCCGCACGCCGCCGTCGGCGCCGTAGCCGACGAACGCGACGGCCTTGTTGCCCCATTCGGGGTAGATGAGGTCGAACGCGTTCTTCATCGCGCCCGGGACGCCGTGGTTGTACTCGGGGGTGACGAAGATGAAGGCGTCGAACTCGTCGATCTTCGCGCCCCAGCGCCGGGTCGACTCCTTGTCGTACTTACGGTTGGCGGCGCCGGGCACGGTGGCCTCGTCGAGGAGTTCGAGGTCGTGCTCGGTGATGTCGATGAGCTCGAACTGCGCGTCGTCGCGCTCGCTCGCCTGCTCGTGCACCCAGTGCCCGACGGCCTTGCCGGCGCGGTCGGTGCGGATGCTGCCGATGATGATGCCGATCTTCATGACACTCCTTCGATTGACACGTCAACAACCTCACGGTACCCGTACGGGGCGGCGCTGAAACCTGCCCGTCGGTGCAGGCGGGGCATCCACGCGCCGGTGTCCGTCACACGACTAGAGTGGGGCGACCAGTTCTGCGCCGACGCCAGGAGGCTCTCCGCGTGACCACGAACCCGTCCGAGGCCTTGCAGGACAGGCCCGTCCTCGTCGTCGACTTCGGTGCTCAGTACGCGCAGCTCATCGCGCGGCGGGTGCGGGAGGCCGACGTGTTCTGGGAGTTGTTTACTAAAACGATTTGCGCGAGCGACATGCTCGCCAAGGAGCCAGGGGCGATCATCCTCTCCGGGGGGCCCTCGTCGGTGTACGCGCCGGACGCGCCGGGTCTCGACCCCGCGCTGCTCGAGGCGGGCGTGCCCGTGTTCGGGATGTGTTACGGCTTCCAGGCGATGGTGCAGGCGCTCGGCGGCACGGTCGAGCGCACCGGGCTCGGGGAGTACGGGTCGACGCAGGCCGACATCCGTGAGGAGGAGTCGACGCTGTTCCACGGGCAGCCGTCCTCGCAGTCGGTGTGGATGAGCCACGGCGACGCGGTGACCGAGGCGCCCGAGGGCATGCGGGTCACCGCGGCGACGGCGGGGGCGCCGGTCGCGGCGTTCGAGGACGACGACCGGCGCCTGTACGGGGTGCAGTGGCACCCGGAGGTCATGCACTCGACATTCGGTCAGCGGGTGCTCGTCAACTTTCTGCGGCACGGCGCGAAGATCGAGGGGCGCTGGAACGCCACGAGCATCGTCGAGGACCAGGTCGCCAAGATCCGGGAGCAGGTCGGCGACGCCCGCGTCATCTGCGGCCTGTCCGGTGGGGTGGACTCCTCGGTGGCGGCGGCGCTCGTGCAGAAGGCCGTCGGTGACCAGCTGACGTGCGTGTTCGTCGATCATGGCCTGCTGCGTAGCGGTGAGGCCGAGCAGGTCGAGCAGGATTTCGTGGAGGCCACGGGGGTCGACCTCGTCGTCGTCGACGCAGCCCAGCAGTTCCTCGACGCGCTCGCGGGGGTGAGCGATCCCGAGGAGAAGCGCAAGATCATCGGCCGTGAGTTCATTCGCTGTTTCGAGCAGGCGGCCCGCGACGTCGTCGCCGGGACGGCGGGCGACAACTCGCCGGGCGACGCCGAGGAGCACCCGGTGAAGTTCCTCGTGCAGGGCACGCTGTACCCGGATGTGGTCGAGTCGGGCGGCGGCAGCGGCACGGCCAACATCAAGAGTCACCACAACGTCGGCGGTCTCCCCGACGACCTGCAGTTCACTCTCGTCGAGCCGCTGCGTGATCTCTTCAAGGACGAGGTGCGTCAGGTCGGGCTCGAACTGGGCGTGCCCGAGGTCATCGTGCGGCGTCAACCGTTCCCCGGCCCGGGGCTCGGCATCCGCATCATCGGTGAGGTCACCCGCGAGCGGCTCGACATGTTGCGCGCCGCCGACGCCATCGCGCGCGAGGAACTCACCGAGGCGGGCCTGGACGACGACATCTGGCAGTGCCCGGTGGTGCTGCTCGCCGACATCCGCTCGGTGGGGGTGCAGGGCGACGGTCGCACGTACGGCCACCCGATCGTGTTGCGCCCGGTGAGCAGTGAGGACGCGATGACGGCCGACTGGTCGCGCGTGCCGTACGACGTTCTCTCGAAGATCAGCACCCGCATCACCAACGAGGTCCGCGACGTCAACCGCGTCGTCCTCGACGTCACCTCCAAGCCCCCGGGCACCATCGAGTGGGAGTGAAGATCCCCGAACTCCAGTGAGGGTGAGGCGCTCCGAACTCGACGAACTCACCGAGCCCACTGCCCTGACGCCGAGACCGTCGGTCGAACCGACGGTCTCGGTGTCGTTGCCTGCCACGACCGCTGTCACGCTCCAGCGCCACGCGAGGCGTCGTTCCCCATCTGTTCGGCAACGACACCCGTGCAATCCACCTGACCCTCATACGTTTCTCAGCGGGCATTCAATGCGAAATGCCTTGTCCACGAACGCTACTGGTGAGAGCTGAGGAACCATGACGAAGGCCGTCCGCACCACCTGCATCGCGTCGCTCGCGGCGTTGACCCTCGGCGGGTCGTTCCTGACCAGTCCCGCAACTGCCCAGACCGAGCAGTTGTTCGATGTGCACGAGCCCGAGCTCGTCCAGAAGGTGTCCGACGCCATCGACACCCAGCAGCCCATCGAGAGCATCGTGCTCGGCACCGGCAGCGACGGCTCCGAGCGCTACCTCGTCTGGTACACGGACGCGAATCACTCGGCCCGCCCCATGGTCGAGGTGGTCAAGAAGGCCGACCTCGTCGACGGGGAGTTCCCGGCGCAGCGCCGTGGAAAGGGGGACGCCCGCGGCAAGGACTCGGCCGTGACGCGCCTCGCCGGCCGCGACATCCGCACCGAGCGCGCCATCCGCTCCGGCGTCGACCTGCACCCCCTCGAGAACAACCCCACCGTCGCCCTGGACCGCGGCAAGAGCCACCCGGCGGGTCAGCGCGTTCACAAGACCGAGCTCAAGGGCCTGGAACCCGACACCGAGTACGTGTACCGCATCGGCCACTCCGGCGGTTGGCTGCGCACCCACGAGTTCCGCACCGCGCCCGAGGGCAACTTCCAGTTCTTCGTCATCGGCGACGCCCAGATCGGCGCGTCGTACTCCGAGCGCGCCTACGCCCAGGACCTCGACCGGGCGACCGCCCCCGACGAGATCTTCTTCGAGTCGATCCACAATGACACCGTCGGCTGGGGTAAGACCCTCCACGAGGCGGTGCGCAAGTACCCCGACATCGCACTCCTGGTGTCCGCCGGCGACCAGGTCGAGCTCCCCGGCAACAACTGGTGGACCGGCGAGTGGGAGTACCGCGGTTACACGCTGCCCCCGCAGATGCAGGAGCTCGGCCACGCCGCCACGCTCGGCAACCACGACTGGCGCGACCTGCCCAGCTACGACCAGCACTACAACCTGCCGAACTACGACGTCGGCAACACGCGCAACCACTGGTGGGGTCAGAACGACGTCCTTTTCCTGCACCTCAACACCGAGCTGCGCGCCGGTGAACGCGACACGCTGCGTCACCGCAACTGGATGAAGCGGGTGCTCGACCAGGTCGGCGACGACTACACGCACAAGGTCGTCGTGCTCCACCGCTCGCTCTACCCCGTGGCCAACCACGCGACGACCTCTGCGACCGACGACGTGCGCAAGACGTTCCTGCCGCTGCTCGACGAGTTCGACATCCCGCTCGTCCTCGCCGGCCACGACCACTCCTACGTGCGCACCCACGTGATCGACAACTACTACCCGGGCACGTTCGACCACGACGCCCAGCAGTGGAACGGCTCCTACGGCGACGTCGTCAGCGACGGGCAGCCGTCGGAGGTGTTCCTCGAGACCGGGCAGACGATCTCGGTGCAAGCCAACTCCTCGTCCGGGTCGAAGTACTACACGCCGCGCAACGAGCGCACCGGCGACGACCGTGCACACTTCGACTACATCTCGGTCTACAACCAGGAGCGCATCCGCAACTACACCGTCGCCTCGGTGACGAAGTGCTCCTTCCAGTTCACGACCCACCGGGCCACCGACTCGAGCGTGGTCGACGACCTCACGGTCTACATGCCCAACTTCGAGGCGCCGAAGATCAGCGGCGACCTCACCCGCACCGTCAAAGCGACCGAGGTCGAGGGTTTCGACGCACTCGCTGGTCTCGACATCACCAACGCCTGCGACCTGCCGGTCACGGTGTCGGGCGAGCTCGACGCCTCCACCGTCGGTACGCCGCAGACGATCACCGTCACCGTGGGTGAGGGCGACGCCGCCGTCGAGGCGACGATGTCGGTGACCGTCGAGAAGGCCGACACGACGGACAAGAAGAAGCCCGGCAAGAAGTCGGGCAAGCGCGGCCGCTGACGCGCCTCACGCGGAAGGCTCCCGCGCTCACCCCGCCGAAACCGTCGGTTCAAACCGACGGTTTCGGCGGGTGGGGGGCCTCGCGTTCGATTCGTATGGGGTGGGCTTGCGTCTTCTCTTTGCGGACGACGCCCGTGGGCGGCGATCCGGTGGGACACTGGCAGGACGAGTCGCCGACGAGGGGAGTACCCATGAGTGACGTGTCGCTCCAGACCCGGCTGCGTCGGGCGGTGACCGAGTATTACGACGCCCTCGACCGCGACGACTTCGACGCCGTGCTGCGCGACTTCAGCGGCGACGTGCTCTACCGCCGCCCCGGCTACGACCCGATCGTCGGGCTGGAAGGGCTGCGCCAGTACTACACACGCGACCGCAAGCTCGCCGCCGGACGGCACGTGCTGCGCGCCATGGTCGCTGAGGACAACCACGTCGCCGCCCACGGCATGTACGAGGGCGAGCTGCGCGACGGCACCCGCCGCACCATCGGCTTCGCGGCGTTCTTCACCTTCGACGGGGGCGGCCGCATCGTCGAACACTCGACGTACTTCTTCACCCCCGCCGTCTGACCCCAACGCTGGCCACCCCCCGCTGGTCGGGAGGTGCCGTTGGTTGAGGAGGAGCGAAGCGACGTCTCGAAACCATCGAGGTCTCGCGTGGTACCTGCCCCCGGAGGGTCTGGTGAGAGCGATGTGGTCTCGAGACAGACGCTAGCGCTCCTTCCTCGACCAACGACCAACGAGGTCGCTTCTTCGCCGCGCCACCGGGGTGCGCTCAGGCGGGGGCTTGGACGGCGTGGCCGGGGCGGTCGTGAGGTTCGCGCATCGCCTCGGGGATGTACTCGCAGGTGGGGTCGGAGCCGAGGATGTCGCCGGTCACCGCGTAGGCGTGGGAGCGGGAGCCGCCGCAGATCTGGTTGAACTCGCAGACCCCGCACTTGCCGTGGAACGTGTCGGGGCGGCGCAGCGACCGCAGCAGCTCACTGTCGCGGTACACCGTCGCGAACCCCTTCTCGGTGGCGTTGCCGCACGCCTGCGGGAAGAACCCGCTCGGGTAGACGTCGCCGCGAAAATCGACGAACGCGAACCCGCGGCCGGAGTTGATGTCGATCGGAGGGCGCGGCTTGCGGGTGGGGCGGGCGTGCCCGTCGGCCTCCCACTGCGCCAGCATCCGCTCGGTCTCGCGGGTGAGCATCGCGTAGATCTCGCCGCGGTGCTCGAGGTCGCGGGGGTCCCGGCCTTCGGCGGCGGCGCGCGCCCGCTGCACGAGAACCCGGCGGAAGTGCGGCGCCTCGGTCGTCTTGATGGCGATCATGTCGGCGACGTCGGCCATCCAGTGCAGGACGTCCTCGATCTCACCGGCGTTGAGGCTCTTGAGGGCCTGCCCGCGGCCGGTGGGGACGAGGAAGAACAGGCTCCACAGGTGCACGTCGAGCTCGAACATGATGCGCAGCAGATCCGGCAGCTCGGTGACCGTGTCACGGGTCACGGTCGAGTTGACCTGCAGGCGCACCTTCTCCTCGCGCATCCACCGCCCCGCGCGCAGGGTGTCCTCGAACACGCCCGAGAACCCGCGGAACGCGTCGTGCGTGGCCGGGGTCGCGCCGTCGAGGGAGAGCGACATCGAGTTGGCGCCCGCGCTGTGCATCGCCTCGACGGACTGCTGGGTGAGCTTGGGCGTCACCGACGGCGACAACGCCATGTGCAGCCCCAGGCTCGCGCCGTAGGAGATGAGGTCGTGCAGGTCGGGACGCTCGAACGGGTCACCGCCGGTGAGGATGACGATGGGCAGGGGCGTGCCGAAGCTCGCGATGCTGTCGAGCAGTTCGTGGCCCTGTTCGGTGGTCAATTGGCCCGGCAGAGCGACGGGTTGAGCCTCGGCGCGACAGTGCTTGCAGGCGAGCTGGCAGGCGCGGGTGACCTCCCAGATGACGATCATCGGGCGGTCGTCGATGTCGTGCTTGAGGCGTCGGACGGCCTTGTCGGGGGCGGGCGTGGTCATGCGGAACCTCCTCGGTCGCCCAGGGTGGCGGCGACCGTGTCTGCGGCGCGGCGGGCGGAGCCGAGGCAGGCGGCGATGCCGACGCCGTCGTAGGACGAGCCGGCGACGGCGAGCCCGGCGGGCAGGTCGGCGCGGGCCTCGGCGAGTCGGTCGGGGTGACCGACGGTGAGTTGGGGCATCGCCTCGACCCAGCGCTCCACGTGGGTGTGGCGGGGCTCGACGTGCAGGCCGATGAGGTCGGCGAGGTCGGAGCGCAAGTGGCGCAGCAGCGCGTCGTCATCGAGTCCGGCGAGGCGCTCATCACCGGCCCGACCTGCGGAGACGCGGACGAAGTACAGGTCGGGATGCTGCAGGTGCGGCCACTTGGTCGACAGGTGGGTGGCGGCCTTGAGGAGCCGGCCCTGGGAGGACGGGACGAGGACCCCGGTGCCGGTGAACGCCGGCAGGGCCTCGACGACGTGCCGCGGGTAGGCGAGCACCACGGTGGCGACGCTGGCGCGCTCGGTGCGCGCGAACTGGCGCTCGGCCGTGGGGGCGAGGTCGCGCAGCAAGTCCCCGGCGACGGCGCTGGAGGTGGCGAGCACGAGGCCGTCGACATCAACAGCCTCGACGGACTCGGCGGCTGAGCCGAGGGCGAGGCGGTAGCGGCCCTCGTGGCGGCTGATGGCGCTGACGGGGCGCCCGGTGCGCACGTCGAGCCCGTCTGCGAGGGCGTCGATCACGCTGATGAGCCCGTCGCGCCACGTGACGAACGACATGACTGGTGCCTTGCCCGGCTTGCGCTTGGCGATGAGCGAACGGCCTTCGCGGGCAGCCGGTGCGAGGGAGGGGGCGCAGGCGCGCAGGCTGAGACGGCGCACGTCGCCGGCGTGGAGGCTGCCGAGGAGGGGGTCGACGAACCGGTCGACGACCTGGCCGCCGAACCGGCCTCCGACGAACTCCGCGACCGACACGTCGTGACCGGGGGAGAGGTCGAGGCCCCCGTTGCGACGGGCGAGGGCGGGTTCGAGCCCGGCGCGCACGAGGCCGGGGACGGACATGATGCCGCTCTGGAGCACGGGCCGCAGCTTGGTGGGTCCGGCGGGTCCGACCCCTGCCGGGAGTCGCCGCAGGCCGCGTGGGGTCGCGAGCCAGCTCGCGCCGGGGCGGGCGGTGATCATCGTGTCGGTGAGGCCGAGGCTCTCGATGAACTCTGCGGCTCCCGGGGCGCCCAAGTGCATCGCTTCGGCGCCGACGTCCACAGGCACCCCACCGACGTCGACGGTGCGGATCTGGCCACCCATCCGCGTCGAGGCCTCGAAGACGGTGACGTCGAGTCCGTGGTCGCGCAGGGCGCGGGCTGCTCGCAGTCCAGTCACGCCTGCGCCGATGACCGCGACGGCGGGTCGCTCGCTCACGGGGCGCCTCCTCATGATTGTTCCGGCGGAGTCCAGACTATCGGGCGGCGTTCGGAGAGCGGGTGTGGATATACAGGAGGGGCCCAGGGTCCCTGGTTACCGTCGATGGCCGGGGGAAGTCGAACGAGTGAGGGGGAGTGATCATGCGTCGAGCACGTGCCATCGGCATCGCCACGAGCCTGCTTGGGGCCGTGGGCTTCGCGCTGAGTCTCCTGCTCGTCTGGACCCACCTCGGTCAGCGCGCCGACGAGCGGAGCCGCTGGTCGGCGGGCGTGCCTCTTGAGACGAGCCAGGTGTTGCAGGGGTGGCTGCATTTGGTCAGCGTCGAGTTCATCGCCGTCGTCCTGGTCGTGGCCGTGCTCCTGGCGCTGGCGCGGCGACGAGCCGCGCACGCGGTCAGTGCCCTGCTCGTCGTGGTCGGCGCGAACGTCACGACGCAGGTCCTCAAAGCCGGTCTGCCGCGTCCCGACTTCGGTATCGGCTCGGGCAACACGTTGCCGAGCGGGCACGTGACGGTCGTGACCTCTTTGGTTCTCGCTGCGGTCTTCGTCGTGCCGTCGCGCCTGCGGCCCGTCGTGGCCCTGCTCGCGGGCGGCGCCGGGACGTTGACCGGCGCCGCGACCCTCGTCGAACGCTGGCACCGGCCCAGCGACGTCATCGCCGGGTACGGAGTGTGCGCGATCTTCGCCGGCGTCGGTCTGCTCATCGCGGCGCGCTCGAACGGTCGCGGGCCCCGGTCCCGACGCCGCGAGCCCGGCCTACTCGGGTACGCCCTGCTCTCGCTGACGGGCGCGACGCTCGCGGGTGCGTTCCTGCTGACCGGCGGCCTCGTCGTCCAGGGCGAGTCGACCAACCTCACGCTCGCAGCGGTCGTCCTGGGGGCGATGGGGGTGATCTGCGCGGGCGTCGTCGCGTTCACCGCGTGGGGCCTCGCATCACTGACGGCATCCGAGCAGACCTCGCCACGCCCCTCGCGGGTCCCCGCCTACGCCTGATCGGGGCTTGGAAACGCTGCGCCGGATGGCGCGCGTCGAGCGTCGCGGCGTGCCGCCAGTAGGCTGAGGTCCGTGTTGAGAACGAGTGTTGCCGTCGTTGCAGGCAAGGCCGCGCGGGTGGCGTCCCGCCTCAAGGGCGGGGGCGGCTCGGCGTTGCCCGGTCTGGTGGCCGAGCGGGTCGACCCGCAGTTCCTCCGCCGCGCGCTCTCGGGGGTCGACGACGTCGTCGTCGTCACCGGCACCAACGGCAAGACGACGACGACGCGCATGCTCGCCGCGATCCTGC
>JAUNTP010000236.1 GCA_030538585.1 Mobilicoccus sp. | reverse complement strand
GCACGCCGCTCATGCCGGTCGCCTGCTGGTACTTGTCGCGGAAGTCGGCGATGCCGTCGCACCGCAGCACGGTCGCGCCCCAGCTCTCGGCATTGGCGGCGAGGTCGAAGGGCACCGTGTCACCGTCGAGACGCCCGGAATCACTGCGCATCCGGTACTTGGTGCCGAAGCGCTGGCTGCCGCGCGACTCCGAGAGGCCGCCGATGGACGCGAATCCGTGATTTTGTAGCAGCACAAGAGTGACGTCAAGGCCTTCGGAGACCATCGTCGCGATCTCCATCGGCAGCATCTGGTAGGTGCCGTCGCCGACGATCGCCACGACTTCACGCTCACCGTGGCCCTGCTCGTGCAGCGCCATCTTGACGCCCATCGCGGCCGGGATCTCATATCCCATGCAGGAGTAGGCGTATTCGACGTGGTACTGCTCCGGGGTCTGCGCGCGCCAGAGGGCCTGCAGGTCACCGGGCATCGACCCCGCGGCGTTGATGACGACGTCACGCTCACCCATGAGCTCGTTGAGCGCCCCGAACACCTCAGTCTGCGCGGGCAGCGGACCGTGGTCGCGGTGGTAGCACTCGTCCGTCGCCTGCTTCCAGGCCGCGGCGAGCTCGGTGACGCGCTCGCGGTAGGAGTCCTCGACTGACCAGCCCTCGAGCCCGTTCTTCAGCGCGACGAGGGTGTCGCGGGCGTCGGCGACCAGCGAGGTGGCCGAGTGCTTCGCGGCGTCCATCGCCATGACGTTGACGTTGACGAACGCCACGTCCGGGTTGTTGAAGATCGTGTGGCTCGCGGTCGTGAAGTCCGAGTAGCGCGTACCGACGCCGATGACGAGGTCGGCCTCCCGCGCCAGCGCGTTCGCCGCGTCCGAGCCGGTCGAGCCGAGACCACCGACGGAGCTCGGGTGGTCGGCGTCGATGGCGCCCTTGCCGGCGTGGGTGTCGGCGACGGGGATGCCGGTGGCGCGGGCGAACTCGCGCAGCGCCTCACTCCCCTCGGAGTAGACGACGCCACCACCGGCGACGAGCAGCGGACGTTTCGAGGCGCGGATCGCCGCGAGCGCCCGCTCGAGCTGGGCCGGTTCGACCTGGGGGCGGGCCACGTGCCAGACGCGCTTGCGGAAGAACTCGACCGGCCAGTCGTAGGCCTCGGCCTGCACGTCCTGCGGCAGGCAGATCGTCACGGCGCCGGTCTCGGCCGGGTCGGTGAGCACCCGCATCGCGGCGATCGCGGAGGGGATGAGCTGCTCGGGTCGATTGATGCGGTCCCAGAACTTCGACACCGGGCGCAGCGAATCGTTGACCGACACGTCGAGGCTCGTCGGGTCTTCGAGCTGCTGCAGCACGGGGTCGGGAAAGCGGTTGGCGAAGATGTCCGAGGGCAGGAGGAGCACCGGCACCCGGTTGGTCGTCGCGAGAGCCGCGCTGGTGACGAGGTTGGTCGCGCCCGGCCCGATCGAGGTCGTCACGGCCATCGTCTGCAACCGGTTGGTCGTGCGCCCGTAGGCGGCCGCCGCGTTACCTCCGCCCTGCTCGTTGCGCACGAGGTAGTAGGGCAGCTCGACGACCTCGGGCTCGGAGCCGGCGGTGTCGGCCACCGACAGGGAACCGAGCTCGGCCTGCAGCAACGCCTGCCCGACACCGGCGACGTTGCCGTGCCCGAAGATGCCGTAGATGCCCGGGATGAGGCGCTGCTCGACGCCGTCACGTTCGGAGTACTGCCGAGCGAGAAAGGCGACGAGCGCCTGCCCGACGGTGAGTCGCACCGTCTCGCCCGTGCGCTGGACCGTGGTCATGGGGATCTCCTACCGAAGCGATCAGGGGGCCGGGACCAGGATCTCGCGCACGAGCGCGTCGAGGTCGGCGTCGGCCTGGAGGAACTGGCGCAGCGTCTTGCGGGTGGCGCCGAAGTCGTCGAACTCCTCGGGGGTCATGCCGTCGACGTCGTAGGCCTTGCGGAACTCCGGCATCGTCTTGAGGGTGTCGAGGATGTGCTCCTCGACGGGGACGTCCATGCGCGGCTGCGGCTCGATGCCGCTGCCCTGGAACCGCTGCTGCCACGCGAACGGCGGGGAGAGCACGATGTCGCCCCCCACGAACTCCGTCCACTGCAGCGCGTTGCGGTACGCGGCCGAGAGCAGACGGGCGCGCAGGCCGCGCTCGCCGAAGATGCGGTAGGCCTCCTTGAAGGCGGCGACGCCGGCCCACTCGAGGTAGCCGGGGTCGAAGCAGAGCTTCTCCTTCTCGTACACCGACTTGAGCCAGTCATCGAGGCGGCCGCACATGATCGTCACGACCGGGCCCATCTCGTCGACGGGCAGGCCCTCGGCCTCGCGGCGCTTCAGGCCGCGTTCGATGGCCTCACCGGCGGCGACGGCCTGGGGGACCGTGAACGACACGGTGACGTTGATGTTCACGCCGCGATAGGTCGCCTCTTCGATGGCCACGATGCCGACGCTGGTGGCGGGGATCTTGACGATGGTGTTCGGCATGAGGCCGTCGAAGTGGACGGCCTGCTCGACGAGGGCATCGGCGTCGCGGTGCAGGCGCGGGTCGGTCTGCATCGAGAGACGGCCGTTGACGCCCTTGTACTTCTCGAACGCAGGCATGAGCAGCTTCGCGGCGTCGATGGAGACCTCCTCGACGACCTTCCACCCGATCTCGGACTCACCGGCGGTGGGCATCTCGCTCGCGAGCTCGCGGATACGCGCGGTCCAGCGCGGCAGGTCGGCCTTGATGCAGGCCAGCGCGATGACCGGGTTGCACGTGGCCCCCACGGCACCGAAGGAGATCGACTCCTTCAACTCCTCGGGGTTGGCGGAGTCGTTCCAGAGAACGGTCGGGCCGTTCTCGACCATCGTGTTGAGCGGGCCGTGCGCGGTCATGGGAGTCCTCCACGTCGAGGGTGTGTGCCGTGTCGATGCCATCCCACCAGCCACGCGGCCCGCTGTCAATCTATTGTCCTGACATTTTACTGATCCCCTGAACCATCCCCGCGTCGGCGCCACCACACGGGGGCGCCTATCGCAGCCCGAGACGCAGTCGCGGACGACTCTGGCGATGGTGACCTGCACCGTCGCACGGAGAACGCTCGTGGCCGCATCGTTAGGGGCCCCGGGGATGGCGCTTCCTGGCCGCCCGCCCGCTGGTGTCCGCATCCTCAGCGGCCGGTTCACGCGGTATCACCTGCGAGGATGACCGGATCGTGATCTCCCGCACCCTTGATCGGCGTCGCGTGGCGGGAGGAGACTTCAGCCCATGGACCAGGCAGCCATCGCCAGCACGTTCATCCCCTTCGTCGTCGGCATGTCGTCTTGTACTGGGTTATCCGGAACGGAGTCCGTGACGGCGTCCGCGAGGGCATGCGCGGCGTCCGAGAGGACGAGACCACCGAGCAGACCGACCGGACCGCCTCCGACGCCTGACCGGGTCGTGGACCTCACCGCATGTTCGTCAAGAGTGCGTCAAGCCCGGCGGCGAGCATCGCGTCGGTGTCGACGTCGTGGTGGGCGTGGAGATCGGCATAGAGGGGCGCGATGCCTCGGTCGATTCCGGCAGCCCGTTCATCCCGGGCCATGGGGGCGGTCATGGCACTGCCGATCACGAAATTCGACAAGCTGTAGGCCGTACCCAGCGGATCGGATGCCCCCATCTCGAGGAGCAGTGCACACATCCGCTCCGACAGCCGTAGGTACCCGGGCCCGCGTGGGGCCCGCATCCCGATCACCTGCCCTGCCCACGGGTGTTTCAGGAGGTGGTTGTAAAAGGCCACCATCAAGCCGCGCAGGTTGGCTCCGTCGACGGCCGCGTTGACGTCTGGGTCGCGCATCAACGCCTGATCGAGGGCGAGATCGAACAGATCATCGAGCGAGACGATGCGCGAGTAGAGGCTGGCGGGCGCCACCCCCGCCCGCGCGGCAGCCGAGCGCAGGGTGAGAGAGCGCAGCCCGCCGTCATCGAGTAGCGCCACCGAGATGCGAGCGAGCGCGTCGATGTCGACGGAACGGGCCCGCCTCACCGGCTTGCGATGATCCCAATAGCTCACGTGTCCGACTCTAAGCGAACACTGATCGGATCTCTATCCGATCAGTGTTAGTTTTGCAGAATGAGTGACGTCGTCGATCCTCCCTGCCGAGATCAACCGGACCGGCTGCCCGCCGATCACCTCGGCGAGACCGCTGACGGACACTCTCATCTACGCCGCCTTGGAAGGCGACGAACTTGCGGCAGATTCC
>JAUNTP010000235.1 GCA_030538585.1 Mobilicoccus sp. | reverse complement strand
CATCAAACATTGGATGTCATTGACGATCAACCAACAAACAATTGGCATCGATTTTCGGCACGCTGTTGAGTTCTCAAGCATCGGATGCACCCTCGAACGTCCGACCTGTGAGGGCCGTTGTCCTGCGGGGCAACTCAATCAACGTTACTGCGTCGCTCTTCGCGAGTCAACTTCGCGTTCTCTCGGAGTTCACCGTGAGGCGCGAGCAGGCTCGAAGCCGATCAGTCACCGTTGATGCTGCTCTCGCCGACCTCGTCGGGTGGCGGCCGGCGCCCCTCCTGGGAGGTTCGCTCTGCGGCAGCTGGAAGACAGTACGACACGTCTGCGCGCTCGTGCAAATCGGTGCGTCTTCGTGTGGGGGGTGAGTGACTGGGGCGCGGGTGACTGCGCTGGTCACAGGTGGTTTCGAGACGCTTCGCTCCTCAACCAACGGCTGTGGGGTCCTCGGAACCACGTCGGCGCACGGTGGTCTCGAGACACTCGCTTCGCTCGCTCCTCGACCAACGGCAGACCGCGACGCTTCGCTCCTCAGCTAGCGGCTGTGGGGTCCTCGGAGCACGTCGGAGCACGATGGTCTCGAGACACTCGCTTCGCTCGCTCCTCGACCAACGGCAGACCGCGACGCTTCGCTCCTCGACCAAGGGGGATGGGGCCGCACCCTTTACCACCGGAGGCGGCCGGGCGCGATCAGACCGGGGGGACGCCGTGGCGGCGGTCGGAGAAGTGGCGCTCACGGCCGCGGGCGTAGGCCAGTCGGCGGGAGAGGTCTGCGCGGAGTTCGTCGGCCTCGATGACCGAGTCGATGACGAGGTCTGCGGCCAAGCGCTCGAGGTCGACGTCGGTCTCGTACTCCTGGCGCCGCGCGGCGACGTACTCGGCGCGCTCCCCCTCGTCCTCGATCGCGGCGATCTTGTTGGCGAACACCGCGTTGACCGCGGCCTCCGGACCCATCACCGCGATGCGGGCGGTGGGCAGAGCGATCGTCGCGTCCGGGCCGAAGCCCGGGCCGCCCATCGCGTACAGTCCGGCGCCGTACGCCTTGC
Source organism: Mobilicoccus sp. (assembly GCA_030538585.1). Classification (GTDB taxonomy): domain Bacteria; phylum Actinomycetota; class Actinomycetes; order Actinomycetales; family Dermatophilaceae; genus Mobilicoccus. Next base: position 3,188 of record JAUNTP010000235.1, on the reverse strand, counting down.
GCACGACCACACAGAACTGAGGCACCGTCGCCTCGGAGACGGCGCTCACCATCTTGGCGCCGTGCCGGATGATGCCGCCGCGCTCCACCTCCGAGCCGATCATGAACCCGGGCACGTCGGCGAGGTAGACCAGGGGAATGCCGTAGGCGTCGCATTGCCAGATGAATCGGGCCGCCTTGTCGGCGGAGTCGGTGAACAGCACCCCACCCTTGACGGCGGAGTTGTTGGCCACGATGCCGACGGTGCGTCCGTCGATGCGACCGAAACCGACGACGAGCTCGGGCGCGAACAGCGGCTTGATCTCGAAGAACGACTCGTCGTCGAGCAGTCCGTCGACGACGTCGTGGATGTCGAACGGGACGCTCTCGATCTCGGGGACCGTCGAGCTGGTCAGCGGCTCGGCCGGCTCCTCCGCCACGTACACCGGCGGCTCGTCGCGCCAGGTGCTCGGCAGGTAGGAGAAGTAGAGGCGCGCGAGCTCGATGGCCTCGGCGTCGTCCTCGGCGAGCAGGTCACCGACGCCGGAGACGGTGCAGTGCATGCGCGCGCCGCCCATCTCCTCGAGGGACACACGCTCCCCCACGACCATCTCGGCCATACGGGGGCTGCCGAGGTACATGGAGGCGTTGCCGTCGACCATGATGATGACGTCGGTGAAGCTCGGGATGTACGCACCACCTGCCGCGCTCGGCCCGAACAGGCAGCAGATCTGCGGGACCCGGCCCGACAGTGCCACCTGGTTGTGAAAGATGCGGCCCGCGCCCCGACGACCCGGGAACATCTCGACCTGGTCGGTGATGCGCGCACCGGCGGAGTCGACGAACCAGAACACCGGCAGCTCTTCACGCAACGCCATCTCGGTGGCGCGGATGATCTTCTCGACCGTGCGCGCTCCCCACGACCCGGCTTTCACCGACGGGTCGTTGGCGATGACGATCGCGGGCCGACCGTCGAGCGTGCCCCGCCCGGTGACGACGCCGTCGGCCGGCAGACCTTCGGCGCGGCTGTTGGCGAACCGCCCGTCCTCGACGAAGCTGCCCTCGTCGAACAACATGTCGATGCGATCACGCACGTACATCTTGTTCTGCGAGTCGAGCTTGGCCCGCGCCCGCTCCGACAAGCGCCCGGAGGCGGCGTGGGCGTCGTTCAACCGGCGCCGGATGTCGGCGACACGCTCGTCGCCTCCCGTCGTCGGGCCGGCGTAGGGAGCGGTGTCGGTCATGTCGACCTCCTCGTCGGGGCATGCCGGTGGCGCGGCAAGCAGGCGGTTGCAGGCTATCGGGCGAACGTGCCGAGCGGGGACGAACGATCGCACCGAGAAGGCGCGACGTCGCACGTAGGTTGGTGACGACACACCTCGCCGGGCCGCAGCTCGAGAAGCGGCCCGGCGAGGGGTCGAACGACTTACAGCCCGTGGGAGCGGGCGATGAGCATGCGCTGCACCTCGGAGGTGCCCTCACCGATCTCGAGGATCTTGCTGTCGCGGTAGAAGCGCGCCACCGGGTACTCCTCCATGAACCCGTTGCCACCGAAGATCTGCGTGGCGATGCGGGTGGCGGACACGGCCGCCTCGGTGGAGTAGACCTTCGCGATGGACGCGGCCTTCTTGACCTCGGTGTGCGAGCGACGACCGGCGTGCATCTCGTCCTTGAGCCAGGCGGCCTTGTAGGTGAGCAGGCGGGCGGTCTCGGCCATGACGGCGAGGTCGGCGACCTTGAAGCTCACACCCTGGTTGGCGCCGATGGGCTTGCCGAACGCCATGCGCTCCTTGGCGTACGCGGCCGACTCCTCGAGCATCCGCTGGATGCAGCCGGTGGAGAGGGCGGAGATGGCGATGCGGCCGTCGTCGAGGGTGGCGAGGAACTGCTTGAACCCGTGGCCGCGGTCGCCGAGCAGGTTGGCCTCGGGGACGCGGGCGTCCTCGAAGGTGAGGCCGTGGGTGTCGCTGATGTTCCAGCCGAGCTTGTCGTAGGCGGGCTCAACGGTGAAGCCGGGCGTGCCGTTGGGCACCATGATGGCGCTGATCTCGGGCTTGCCGTTCGCATCCTCACCCGTGCGGGCGGTGACGGTGACGACCGAGGTGATCGGGGTGCCGGAGTTCGTGATGAACGCCTTCGAGCCGTTGACGACCCACTCGCCGTTGTCGAGCTTGGCCCGGGTCTTGGTGGCACCCGCGTCGGAGCCCGCGTCGGGCTCGGTCAGGCCGAAACCGGCCATGGCCTTACCGGCGGCGAGGTCGGGCAGCCACGTCTCCTTCTGCTCCTGGGTGCCGTAGGTGAGGATCGGGTTGATGCCGAGACCCACACCGGCCTGCAGCGTGATGCCCATCGACTGGTCGACGCGGCCGAGCTCCTCGATGGCGAGGCACAGGTAGGTGAACTCGCCGCCGTCGCCGGCGTGGCCGCCGAACTCCTCGGGGACGACGAGGCCGAACAGGCCGAGCTCACCCATCTTGGGGATGAGGTCGACGGGGAAGTGGTGCTCGCGGTCCCACTGGTGAACGTTGGGGGCGATCTCGGCTTCGGCGAACTCGCGGACGGTGCGGCGGAAGTCCTCGTGGTCGGAGGAGAGTTCGAACATGGTCGTCCCTTCGTGGCTGTGGCGGTGGCGGTGGCGGTGTGCGTGATTCGCGGTGTCTGGTCTCTGATCCCTGGTGCGTAGCGCGGTGTCTGCGGTGGGCCGACGCGACCAGATGCTTGACGTTGACGTAAACGTAAAGCATTCTGGCTCTCGTGACAACCCTCCCGCGGCCATCATCGAACGACGACGCCCCTTGGACCATCGCAGAGGTGGCCGACGAATTCGGCGTCACGCATCGAGCAATCCGGCACTACGAGTCGCTCGGGCTCCTCTCCCCCGAGCGTCGAGGCACCCAGCGCCTCTTCCACCGCCGCGACCTCATCCGCCTCGACCTGGTGCTTCGCGGTCGACGCCTGGGCTTCCCGCTCGAGGAGATCCGCAAGATCGTCGGCATGTACGACGAGCAGCCGGGCGAGCGCGGGCAGCTCGAGTACCTCCTCGCCCAGATCGACGAGCGGCGCGCCGACCTCGAACAACGCCGCAAGGACATCGAGATCGCCCTCACCGAGCTCGACACCCTCGAGCGCCGCTGCCACGAGGATCTCGACCGCCTCTGAACCCCTGAGCGCGTCGAGCGCCCGTTCCTGTCCGCAGCGCGCCCGATTCTG
>JAUNTP010000234.1 GCA_030538585.1 Mobilicoccus sp. | reverse complement strand
GTGAGACTCTTTCGTCAACTCACCATGGTTTCGAGACGTCGCTTCGCTCCGCCACCGCCGGATTGAGAAGCGAAGCGTCTCGAAATCAACCGACGAGGGCGGGGCCGGGGGCGACGACTACCGCTCGGCCGTCGGAGCCCCGCAGGGGAACCCGCGGGCGGTGAGGTCGGCGCGGCCGCCGTCGTGGGCGGTGAGGACCCACGGCCCGTGGGGGGTGGCGGCGACGGTGTGCTCGACGTGGACGCCGCGGCTGCCGTCGACGGTGACGACGGTCCATTCGTCGTCGAGAGTGTGGCCGATGTCGGAGCCGAGGGTGACCATCGGTTCGATCGCGACCGTCGCCCCGGCGCGAATGCGCGGGCCCTTGGCCCGGACGGCGATGTTGGGGACACCCGGCGCCTCGTGCATCGACCGGCCGATGCCGTGACCCTCGTACCCCTCGAGGATCCCGTACGAATCGCGCCCGTCGGCGCTCGCCGCGCGTTCGAGCGAACCCTCGATGGCGGCCCCCACATCGAAGAGCCGCTCCCCCACCCGGAACGCTACGATGCCCGCCCACAGGGAGTCGGTCGCGTGCTCGAGCAGCCGCAGATCCTCCGGGCGGGCGTGTTCGCGCCCACCGACGATGACCGTGATGGCCGCGTCCCCGTTCCAGCCGTGCAGTTGCGCACCGCAGTCGACGCTGACGAGGTCGCCGAGGCGAAGCTCTCGATCACCGGGGATGCCGTGCACGATCGCCTCGTTGGCGCTCACGCAGAGCGTGTGGCGGTAGCCCGGCACCATCGGGAACGACGGCTCGGCTCCGGCGGCACGGATGACCTGCGTGGCGATCTCGTCGAGGTGGGCCGCCGTCACGCCCGGCCGCGCCGCCTCGCGCACCGCAGCGAGTGCGTCGGCCACGACGATGCCCGCGGCCCGCATGGCCAGGACCTCCTCGGGCGCGCGCGCCGGTAGACGCTCACGCCCGAGGAGCATGACGTCTCAGGCGCCGAGGGCGTCGAACAGACGCTGGGTGACCTCGTCGACCTCACCCATGCCGTCGACCTCGACCAGCAGGCCGCGCTCGGCGTAGGTGGCGGCCAGGGGAGCCGTCTCGGCCTCGTACACGCGCATGCGTTCGCGGATGACCTCTTCGGTGTCGTCCTCGCGGCCCTCGATCTCGGCGCGCTTGAGCAGCCGCTCGACGACGGCGTCGGTGTCGACCTTGAGCTCGATGACCTTGTCGAGGCCCTTGCCGGACTTCTCGAGCATCCCGTCGAGAGCAGTGACCTGATCGGGGGTACGCGGGTACCCGTCGAGGAGGAACCCGTTCGATGCGTCGTCCTCGGCAAGGCGGTCTTCCACGATCGAGTTGGTCAGCTCGTTCGGCACGTACTTGCCGGCCGCGAGGAGCTCCTTGACCTGAAGACCGAGCTCGGTCTCGTTCTTGATGTTGGCGCGGAAGATGTCGCCGGTGGAGATGGCGGGGATCGACAGACGCTCGGCAATGCGCGAGGCCTGCGTTCCCTTGCCGGCCCCAGGGGGGCCGAGGATGATGAGTCGCATCAGCGGAGGAACCCTTCGTAGTGGCGCTGCTGCAGCTGAGACTCGATCTGCTTCACCGTCTCCAGGCCCACACCGACCATGATGAGGATCGACGTGCCGCCGAACGGGAAGTCCTGCGTGGCGCCGAGGGTCGCGATGGCCACGAGCGGGATGAGTGAGATGACCGCGAGGTACGTCGCACCCACCACGATGACGCGATTGAGCACATAGCTGAGGTATTCGACCGTAGGTCGCCCGGCCCGGATGCCGGGGATGAACCCACCGTACTTCTTCATGTTGTCCGCCACGTCGTTCGGGTTGAACGAAATCGAGACGTAGAAGAACGTGAAGAAGAGGATCAGCCCGACGTACACGATGGCGTGCAGGGGGTCGGTCGGCTCGGCCAGGCGACGGGCCCAGTCCACCCACACCGGCGGGTTGGGGTTGGCCTGCTGGAACTGGGTCGCGAGGCCGGGCAGCGCGAGCATCGACGCGGCGAAGATGACGGGGATGACGCCGGCCTGGTTGACCTTGAGCGGGATGTACGTCGAGGTGCCGCCGTACATGCGGCGCCCGATCATGCGCTTGGCGTACTGCACGGGGATGCGGCGCTGACACTGCTCGACGAACACGACCGCGCAGATGATGAGCAGGCCGATGCCGATGACGATGAGGAAGGTCTCCCAGCTGCCCTCACGCTGCTGGATGGCCCACAGGGAGCCGGGGAAGCCGGCGACGATCGAGGTGAAGATCAGCAGGGACATGCCGTTGCCGACGCCCTTCTCGGTGACGAGCTCACCCATCCACATGATGAGGCCGGTGCCCGCCGTCATGGTGAGGACCATGAGGACCAGGGTCGTCCAGTTCTCGTCGACGAGGACCTGCGTGCACTCGCCGCCGAACAGCTGCTCGGGGTTGCGCGCGAACGTGACGAACGTGGCGCTCTGCAGCACTGCGAGGCCGATCGTCAGGTAGCGCGTGTACTGCGTCATCTTCGCCTGACCGGTCTGCCCCTCCTGCTTGAGTTGCTCGAAGCGGGGGATGACGACCGTCAACAGCTGCGTGATGATGCTCGCCGTGATGTAGGGCATGATCCCGAGCGCGAAGATCGACAGCTGGAGCAGCGCGCCGCCGCTGAACATGTTGGCGAGGCCGAGGAACTGGTTGCCCGCCCCGGCGCCGGAGGCGACACACTGCTGCACGGCCGGGTAGCTCACGCCGGGGGTGGGGATGAACGACCCGAGTCGGAAGATCGCCATGATCATCAGCGTGAACAGGATCTTGCGACGGAGGTCCGGCGTCTTGAAGGCGCGAACGAACGCGGTGAGCACTGGTGTTCCTCCCGGGGGGCGAGCAGGCGGTGCGGGGTGAGCCGCTCCTGCCGACCCCAAAGTTGATCAGGCACAGAGAAATAGGGTCATCCAAACCCCCTCACGACGATAACACCCCGAGCTGGGGTGCTCCGGCACGCCGCGAGTCGCTGGGGTCCGTCTGTGCAGCTCAGCGCGCTGCTCAGACGGCTTCACGAGGATCAGGGGGCGGACGCAGAACACCCCGCGGCCGGGATTCCGGCGCGCGGGGTGTTCGAGGGCTGCGTGCGCAGCTCGGCCGTCGGCTCCTCAGAGCTGGGTGGCCGTGCCGCCAGCGGCCTCGATCTTCGAGGTCGCCGAAGCGGAGAAGCGGTGAGCGGAGACGTTCACCTTGACGGTGAGCTCGCCCTCGCCCAGCACCTTGACCGGCTTGCCCTTGCGAACGGCGCCCTTCTCCACCAGCGCGTCGACGGTGACGTCGCCGCCCGCGGGGAAGAGAGCCTCGATCTTGTCCAGGTTGACGACCTGGTACTCGGTGCGGAACGGGTTGGTGAAGCCGCGCAGCTTCGGAAGACGCATGTGAAGGGGCATCTGGCCACCCTCGAAGCGCTCCGGAACCTGGTAGCGGGCCTTCGTCCCCTTGGTACCGCGACCGGCGGTCTTACCCTTGCTGCCCTCACCACGACCCACGCGGGTGCGCGGGGTCTTGGCGCCGGGAGCCGGGCGCAGGTGGTGCACCTTGAGCGCGTGCGAGCGCTCGGTGCCACCCTCGGTGGCGTTGGTGGCCTTGGTCTCGTCGGCCATGTCAGTCAACCTCCTCCACGGCGACGAGGTGCGTCACGGTGTGGATCATCCCGCGGATCTCGGGACGGTCCTCCTTGACGACCACGTCACCGATGCGCTTGAGACCGAGCGAGCGCAGCGAGTCACGCTGGTTCTGCTTGCCGCCGATCTCGGAACGGGTCTGGGTCACCTTGAGGCGTGCCATCAGGCGTTCACCCCCGCGGCGCGGGCCCGCAGCATGGCGGCGGGAGCGACGTCCTCCAGGGGCAGACCGCGACGAGCGGCCACAGCCTCGGGCTGTTCGAGCTCCTTGAGCGCCTGCACCGTCGCCTGGACGATGTTGATGGCGTTCTGGGAGCCGAGCGACTTGCTCAGCACGTCGTGGATGCCGGCGCACTCGAGCACGGCGCGGACCGGGCCACCGGCGATGACACCGGTACCGGGCGACGCCGGACGCAGGAGCACGACACCGGCAGCGGCCTCACCCTGCACCGGGTGCGGGATGGTGCCCTGGATACGGGGGACGCGGAAGAAGTTCTTCTTCGCCTCCTCGACACCCTTGGCGATGGCCGCGGGCACCTCCTTGGCCTTGCCGTAGCCGACACCCACGGTGCCGTCGCCGT
>JAUNTP010000021.1:3288-30338 GCA_030538585.1 Mobilicoccus sp. | reverse complement strand
GGTGGGCGGTGGTCCGAGACACTCACCGCCCGCCCCTGTGGATAGAGCTGCACGACGGGCGAGCTACCGGCCTACTCTTCCCGCAGCCGCGCTGTCCGATGCACACTGAGAAGCCCGAAGGGAGGAGTCCGACATGAGCACCACCGCGACGATGACTCTGGATCAGTTCGACGCCTGGGCCCAGACGCGTGACGAGACGTGGGAACTCATCGACGGCGTCCCGCACATGGTCCCACCGGAGAGCATCCGCAACCTTGACGTCGCGATGGCGCTACGGGACCAACTTCTCGCGCAGATGCCGGCTCGCGCCTACCGCATTCTTCCGCAGGCGGGAGTCGATCTGAGAAGTGGGAGCACCCCTTCGATGCGCGTTCCTGACCTCGTTGTCGCGCCCCGTATCGGTCAGCCGCCCCTCCGTTTCAGCTCCGCCGAGGTGCTGCTGGTCGTCGAGGTCCTCTCCCCCTCCACCGCCCACACCGATCTGGTCGACAAGCGCGCCGACTACGCCGCCGCCGGCGTCCCCGCCTACCTCATCATCGACACCCGGCACGACATGCCCGCCCTCACCCTCCACGACGAGCACGGCACCACCACTGGCGAACACATCACGCTGCACATCGACGGACACGCCATCGACATCGACGCCACCGACCTGACGCCGTAACCGCTGGTGGAGAGCCGCGAAGGCCGGACCACCCTCAAGGATGGTCCGGCCTTCGTCACGCCACGGTCAGCCGGCGGGCGGGGCCTCAGTCTCCGTCTCGGTGGGAGCCGGAGTCGGGTCCAACCTGATCGAGCCGCCCTCGGGCTGCAACTCGATGGCGCGACGGATGGCCGCGTCGAGTTGCTCCTGCGCCTGGCCGTAGGCCGCCCAGTCGCCGCGCTGCATTGCGCTCTGCCCCTCGGTGTAGAGACGCTGCACCTCGGCGAGTGCCTCCGACAGCTCCGCCGGCTGCTCGGTCGGCGAGGGAGACGGAGCAGGTGTCGGCTCGTCGCCGGGGTCGGCATCCGGGTCGACCGGTACCGGGTCCACACCACTGTCACCGGCCGCGGCACCCGAGTCACCCTGGAACAACTCGTCCAGGGCCGCATCCAGCGTCGAGGACCACGCGATGTCGTTACCGAACGACGCCACGACCGCCTGCAGACGCGGGTACGTCGAGCCGGCCGTACCGGACACGTATTCCGGCTGCACGTACAGCAGACCGCCACCCACGGGGAGGGTGAGCAGGTTGCCGCGATGCACCCGTGACCCACCCTGGCTGTTCAGGTTGAGGAACTGGCTCAGGGTGAGGTCGAACGCCTCGGAACGGTCGTTCGAGGAGTCGATCCGGTTCTGCACCTGCACCGGGCCTGGCACGTTCGTCGCGCTCGGCAGATCCAGCAGGCGCAACTGACCGTACGTCTCGGAGCGCACCCCATCCTCGGAGCCGGCGTCCGAATCGACCGCCATGAAGCCCGTCAGGTACGGCCGCTCAGCACCCACCGGCGAGAACGACGTCGTCAACGAGAACGACGGCTCCTCCTGGTCGGGCATCGCGATCGACAGGTAGTACGGCGGCTGCTCGGCGAGGCTGCCCGGCTGCGTCGGGTCACCCGAGGTCGGGTCCTCCGGCACCTTCCAGTACTCACCACCGGAGTAGAAGCCGCCCGGATCGGTGATGTGGTAGCGCGTGATGATGTCGCGCTGCACCTTGAACAGGTCCTCCGGGTACCGCAGATGCGTCATGAGAGACCCGGAGATCTCGCTCATCGGCCGCACCGTGTCCGAGAACGCCGAGCTCCAGGCGCGGAGCATCGGGTCCTCGTCGTCCCACGCGTACAGCTGCACCTCGCCGCTGTACGCGTCGACGGTCGCCTTGACCGAGTTACGGATGTAGTTGACCTCTTCGCCGCGCATCGCCGCGATGCTCTGCGCGCGCTGGGTCACCGCGTCCTCGGTGGCCTGGTCGAGGTTGCGCTTCTGGCTGTACGGGTAGTTGTTCGTCGTCGTGTAGCCGTCGATGATCCAGCGCACGCGGCCGTCGACGATCGCCGGGTAGGCGTTGCCGTCGAGCGTCAGCCACGGCGCGACCCGCTGAACCCGGTCGCGCGGGGTGCGATGATCGAGCATCGTCGAGTAGTCGCCGACCTCTTCGGAGAGCATGATGCGGTACTCGCGGTACTTGATGGCGTACGCGGCCCGCTTGAAGATGTTGTCCATCGCGACGCCGCCGCCGCCGGAGTAGGTGTTGCGCTGCTCGCCCTCGGCCGACTGGTAGTCGAGCTCACGGTCGGCAGCGCCGTCCTCCTTGCCGACGATCGAGTACTGCAGCGAGCGCTCACCGAAGTAGATGCGCGGCTCGAACTCGCCCAGCTCGCCGCGCGGCGGGATGTCGCGCACGTAGTAGCTCGGCTCACCGTCACGGGTCTGCCGGTTGCCGTACGCGGCCACGACGCCGTACCCGTGCGTGTACACCGTGTGGTCGTTGACCCAGTTGCGCTGCGGCACACCGCCCAGGTCGAGCTCACGGGCGGCGATGACGGTGTCACGCACCTCACCGTCGATCTCGTACCGGCCGACGTCGAGGGCGTCGGGGAACGCGTAGTAGCGGCGCAGACCCTGCGTCTGCGTGAACGTCGGCGACACGATCGTCGGGTCGAGCAGACGGATGCCCGGCACCGTGGCGGCGTCCTCACGCAACTGGCCCGGCGAAGCCTGCGTCTCGGCGTTGTACTCGGTCTTCTCGAGGTTCTCGATGCCGTAGGCGCGGCGGGTTCCCTCGATGTTCTTGGCGATGAACTCGGCCTCGAGGGTCGCCTCGGAGGGGCCGACGCGCAGGTTCTGCACGGCCATCGGGTAGAGGCTGCCCACCACGAGGGATGTGACGAGCAGCATGCCGACCGCGATCATCGGCAGCCGCCAGGAGTTGCTCCAGATGGTCGCCACGAACAAGCCCGCGCAGATGAGGGCCGCGATCGCGAGGATGCCCCGCGTGGGCAACACCGCGTTGTAGTCGGTGTACTGCAGACCCGTGATGAGCGACCCCGACTGCGTCGACAGCTCGTAGCGCTCCAGCCAGTACGACACGGCCCGCAGCAGCACCAGCAGGGCGGCGAGCACCGAGAGGTGCACCCGCGCCGACTTGGTGGTGCGCGGCCCCGTGCCCGACACCGAGATGCCGCCGTAGATGTAGTGCGTGACCGCAGCCGTCACCAGCGCGAGCGCGAGCGCCATCGTGCCGAAGGACACGAGGAACTGCAGCCACGGCAACGTGAACACGAAGAAGCCGATGTCGAGGCCGTGCGTCGGGTCGGCGGTGCCGAATTCCTGGCTGTTGAGCCACAGCAGCAGCGGCTGCCACTGGCTGGAGGCCGCAAGGCCCGCGAAGGCCGCGAACACGAGCGGGGCGACGAGGAACGCGATGCGACGCAGCGGGTCGATGACCTCGCGGTACCGGTCGAGCGCCTCCTGCTGCGGCGTGGAGGGCGCGTACACCGGACGCGTGCGATAGGCGATGAGCAGGGAGGACGCAACGATGAGCCAGACGATCACCGCGGCTGCGGCGAACAGCCCGACCTGCGCGCCCAGCTGGGTCCAGAGCACCTGGCGGTACCCGGTCGCGTCGTACCAGAGGATGTCGGTCCACAGCCCCGCCAACCCGGCGAGCACACCGATGAGGACGAGCACCGCCGCGATGGTGAGCCCGAGCTTGCTGGGCTTGCGATCCTGCCGGGCGAAGGTGGGACGCGACCCGCCGGGTCCGCCACCGGCAGGCCCTGAAGGACCACCGAAGCCGCCGCCCGGCCCGGGCGGTCCACCGAAACCGCCGAATCCGCCGCTGCTCGCACCCCCTCCCGCTGCACCGTCGCCCGACCGGGGGGTCTCGTCACTCACGCTGTCGCCACCTGTCCTGCTCGTCATCGGCGCCCGCGTCGTTCTCGGGCGTCTGTGCCTGGGTACCTGTCCCCGCCGCGCAATGGGCCGGGGACATATCGGTGCCCCCACGGTACCCAGCGGATGGTTCAGGCGTGAATTGGCAACGCCCGAGCAGGGCGGGGCGTTCCCGCCTCGGCAGCATCGCCGGCACGCGTGCGCCTGCGCGGGGTTGTCGGGCGCGCATCATCGGGCGCAGGGCGAGACGCGATTTGGCAGCATGGGGCCGTGACCGATGCGAACGATAGCCCCGTCGATGCCCAGACCGAGCCCAGCGCCCGGTTCATCCCCGCCCACCCGCCGCTGACCGAGTGCGCTGTGGAGGCGGAGAAGTACGTCGCGGCGTCCGGGTGGGATCAACCGATCCGCCTGTTCGCGCTCGTGGACGCTGCGCGGTTTGCCGCGGCGGAGCCGCAGCTCGCTGACCAGGTGGACGCGGAGCAGGAGGGTTACGTCACCGTCGAGCAGGACGATCTTCCCGAGCACGACGACGTCGAGGATCTCTTGGCACGCATCGCGTGGCCGGCCGAGGTGGACGGGGTCGCGGTCGCTCTCGAACGGATCGTCCTTCCTCCCGGCGCCGAGGACGACCTCCCGAGCGACGCCGAGGCCGCCACTCAGGCGCTCCTGGACCACCCCGACCGGGCCGACATCCGCCTGCTCGCGGCGGTGTCCCGCACCGGTGAGCGCGTCTGCCTGGTGCGACAGCGGGCCCACGACAGCGACGACGCGGTCGCCTCTGGGGAAGAGATCGCGCCCGCTTTGTTGGACGCTCTGGCCTCGACGCTGGAGGACTGACGGTGAGCGAGGGCGGAGGTAGGAGCGCAGCGTAGCGAGCATCCTGCCAGAGCCCGAGGTGCCGGAAGTCCGACCATCAAGCTGGAGGACTGACGGCCGGAGGGTCGTTGGGCAGGAGCGCAACGCCCGCCGTTGGTCGAGGGGCGAAGCGTCTCGAGACCACTGGTGAGCGACCTTTTCGCAGGTGAGCGGGGACGTCACCATGGTTTCGAGACGTCGCTTCGCTCCTCCTCAACCAACGAGAGGTGGGGCTTGGTTTCGAGACGTCGCTTCGCTCCTCCTCAACCCAGCGAGAGGTGAGGTCAGGTGCCGGGGCAGCGGGGGAGGTCTGCGCTGTCGCCGGAGGCGATGGCTTCGACGGCGGCGACGGATTCCTCGAACGTCGTGACGGGGGTGACGGTGAGGCCGTCCGGCACGTTGCCGGGTACCTCGTGACAGTTGTCCCGCGGGGTGAGGAAGAAGGAGGCACCGGCGTCGCGAGCGCCGGTGAGCTTCTGCGGGACTCCGCCGATGGCGCCGACCTGGCCCGTGGAGTCGATGGAACCCGTCCCGGCGATCTGCTCGCCGCCGGTGAGCGCGCCGGGGGTGAGGGTGTCGTACACGCCGAGGGCGAACATCATGCCCGCGGAGGGTCCGCCGACGTTGCCGGCCTGGATCTGTACGTCGACGCCGTACTCGAACCGCGGCTGGATGAGCACACCGACGAGGCGTCGCCCGTCGCGTTCGCGTGGTGACAGCTCGACCTGGAGCGTCTCGTCACCGCGGATCACGGTCAGCGTCACGTCGCTCGTGCTCGCGGTGATGCGTTCGGCGATCTGCGGTGCCCGCGTGACGTCCTCACCGTCGACCGCGGTGATGATGTCGTTCACCTCCAGGCGGCCCTGGGCCGGCATGTCGGGCATCACCTGCGCGACCTGGGCCGTCTCGGTGACGTCGCGCCCGAGGGCCCGCAGGGCTACTGCGACAGCCTCCTCCTTGGAGTCGGTCATCATCGCGCTCTGGCGTTCCTGCATCTGTTCGCGGGTGACGTCGGGCGGGAAGATGCGCTCCTCGGGCACGACGTCGCTGTGCGGGTCGAGGGCGGCGCGGGCGACGTCCCAAGCGGTCGGTCGGCGGCCGGGGCCGCCGTACTGGGCGACGGTCGTGAAGTAGAGCGCCCCCTCGGTGGGGTAGGTCTCGGCGCCCTCGATGGTGACGACGGGGGCGCCTTCCTCGGGGGTGCCCAGGATGTCGACGGCCGGCCCCGGGCGCAGCAGCACGTACGGCAGCGTGACGAACTGGGCGAGGAGCGCCATGACGAGGGCGCCCATGATCATCAGTGAGATCGCCCTGCCCAACCGCGTTCCCGTGCGACGTGACCCTGTCTGCGTCACGGGGTCCCCACCCATTCGTCGGAGCCGTCGGTGAACAGTTGGTGCTTCCAGATCGGCACCGTGCGCTTGAGGTCGTCGATGAGCGCGCGGCACGCCTCGAACGCCTGCCCGCGGTGCTCGGCGCCCACGGCGAGGACGACCGCGAGGTCACCGACCTGCAGGCTCCCCTCCCGGTGCACGGCCGCCGCGGTGACGACGCCCTCGCGGCGCTGCGTCTCCTCCACCAGGGCCGCCAGTGCCGGCTGCGCGGTCGGGTGGGCCGAGTAGTCGAGTCCGCCCACGCCCTTGCCGTCGGCGTGGTCACGGACGACGCCGATGAACGTGACGATGCCCCCGACTCGCGGGTGCGCGACGGCCGTCAGCACCTCGTCGACGGACAGGGCCCGGTCACGGACCGCGACCAGCGGGGTGGCCTCGGGCATCGATGTCCTCCTGCAGGACTCGCCGCGGTGCGCGTGCCGCCGAAGCTGCCTGCGGGCGCACCGGGGATCGGACGGATCCGTCCGATCCATGGGTGGGCGGGAACCCTCTGGGGGCTCCCGTGGTTGAGTGGTAAAGACCAGTGTCTCAGGCGAGAGGGAGTCCTCATGTCCAACCCGTCGCAGCCGAACGAGCCCGAGCAGCCCGACCTCGGCAAGATCTTCGAGCAACTGCTCGGGGGCGGGGACCCGGCCATGAACGACATGCTGAAGCAGATGGGTCTGGACAAGATCGACCCGTCGATGATGGCGATGCTGTCGTCGCAGTTCCAGGCGATGTTCGCCGGGCCCGGCACCGACGGCGTCGATCTGGAGCTGTGCGCCGACGTCGCACGCAAGACCGTCGCGGCCGAAGGTGATGCCTCGGTCCCGGACAGCACGCGGCGCGCCGCCGCGCAGGCCGGTCACGTCGCCGACCTCTGGCTCGACGAGGTCACGGACTTCGCCGCCCCCGCCACCGAGGTCAAGGCGTGGAGCCGGGCCGAGTGGGTGGCCGAGACGATGCCCACGTGGGGCGCGCTGGTGTCGCCGGTCGCCCAGGGCGTCAACCAGGCCATCACGAACGCGATGCGTTCCCAGCTCGACCAGCTCGGGGAGCAGGGCCTGCCCGAGGGGATGGGTCTTCCCGAGGGGATGAACCTGCCGGGCATGCCGGCCGGGATGGACCCGCGCGCCATGTTCGGCCAGATGGAACCGATGCTCGCCCGCATGAGCAACTCGATGTTCGGTGCGCAGATCGGTCGCGCCGTCGGCCTGCTCGCCGGAGACGTGCTGACCGGCACCGAGGTGGGTCTGCCGCTCGTCGAGGGTGGCGCGGTGGTCGTCCTGCCCGCCAACATCGCCGAGTTCGCCGAGGGGCTCGAGGTCGATCAGGCGCAGGTGGAGCTCTACCTCGCGGTGCGCGAAGCGGCCCGGATGCGCTTGTTCCACGGCGCGCCGTGGCTCGGCCCGCAGCTGCTCGGCGCCGTGCAGGCGTACGCCCGCGACATCTCCATCGACACCGAAGGCATCGAGGAGAAGGTCCGCAGCATCGACCCGACCGACCCCGAGGCGATGCAGAGCGCCCTCACCGACTCCCTCTTCTCCAGCGAGCACAGCGAGGCGCAGCAGGCGGCGTTGACCCGCTTGGAGACGCTGCTCGCCCTCGTCGAAGGGTGGGTCGAGGTCGTCACCGACCAGGCCACCTCCCCGCACCTGCCGCAGACGGCCGCGCTCGGTGAGGCGGTGCGTCGCCGCCGCGCCGCGGGCGGACCGGCCGAGCAGCTGTTCGGTCAGCTCGTCGGGCTGGAGCTCCGCCCGCGCCGGTTGCGGGACGCCGCCAACCTGTGGGCCGCTCTCGAAGACGCCTCTGACGCCGCCACCCGCGACGCCGCATGGGCCCACCCCGACGTGGCCCCCGGCGCCGAGGACCTCGACGACCCGATCGGGTTCGTGCAGCGGCGCGTCGGTGGCGAGGCCTCGGAACTGAGCGACGACCTCGACGCCGCCCTCGAGGCGATCCTCTCGGGTGAGGACCGCCGCCGCGCGGCCGAGGCCGCCGACGAGGAGGGCCCCGCCGACGCCGGCCCGTGGCCCGGCTCCGGGTCGCGGCCTGACGACGAGGACGGCCCAGGGCGAGGTGGCGGGCCGCGCGGCCCCATGGGGTTCGGACCCAGCCATGGCGGCCACTGACGCCGGCACGAAGCCGCGCGGCGGCGCCGGCGCTCCCGCCTCGCGCCGACGCGGCGGCTCGCGCGGATGGGTGCCCCGTCAGCACGGCGCGTGGGCGATGCTCGTCGTCCCGTTCGTCGTGGGTGCCGTGCACGGCGGTCCGGCGTGGCCGCAGGGGGCGCTGCTCATCAGCTGGATCGTCGGGTACATGGGCTTCGCGGCGGCGGGGCTCTGGCTCAAGGCCCGTCCGAATCGGCGCGCGCCCTATCGGGCACCGATCCTCGTGTACGGATCGATCAGCCTCCTTGCCGGTCTGATCCTCGTCGCGGCCCGCCCCTCGATGGCGCTGTGGGCCCTCGTGTTCGCCCCCTTCGCCGCGGTGAGCCTGCTCTACTCGGCGCGTCGGGAGGAGCGGGCGCTGACCAACGACGTCGTCACGATCATCGCCGCCTGCCTCATCGCGCCCGTCGCGGCGCACGCTGGAGCTCTCGGCGCCCCGTTGGCGCGCGATCCCCTCGCGGTGGTGCACCTCCTGACGGGCGACACGGTGCTCGTCGGCATGACGTTGGCGCTGGCCACGTACTTCGTCGGCACGAGCCTCTACGTCAAGACCCTCATCCGGGAGCGCACCTCGCGCGCCTACAAGTGGGCCTCGATCGGCTATCACGCCCTGGCGACGCTGCTGTGGGCTCTCGTGCCCGTCCTGCTGCCGGGCGTCGTGCCGGGAGCTGCCCACGCGCTGCTGACCGGCTTCTTCGTCGTCACGACGGTACGTGCGGCCGTGCTCGCGGGGCATCGCGTGCGGCCGATGCACGTCGGCCTCGGCGAGATCGTGTTGTCGACCGCGCTCGCGCTCATTCTCCTGCTGGCGTGGTGAGCGCCCGGTCGGTCGCGAAGGACACGCCGTCGAGGAATCCGCGGGCCCGATCCAGGGCCGGGTAGTCCGCGAGTTCGGCCCAGAACCTCGCCCCGTGCCCCGGCACGAGGAGGTGGGCGAGCTCGTGCAGGATCACGTAGTCGAGCACCTCCTGCGGCATGCCCCGGACACTCTCCGCGATACGGATCGCCCCGGTCGCCGGGGTGCAGGAGCCCCATCTGCGCTGCTGGCGAGCGGTCCACCGCACGGATGTGGGGCGCGCCCGACCCTGGAGGTAGCGCGCCGACAGCTCGGCCGCGCGGTGTTCGAGGTCGCCGTCGCCCACCTGCTCGCGCGCCTGCAGCCGCCGGGTGAGCCGTTCGGCGAACTCGCGCTCCTGCGTCGCCGTCAACGTCGCCGGAACGAGAAGGATGAGGTCACCGGCCTCCCACCGGGCGCTCACCGTGCGGCGCCGACGGCCGCTGCGGCGCACGTGCACCACGGTGCCGTCGACGTCGAGAAGGTCCGGGCGGGTCATGCCCGCACCGTAGCCTCTGCGCATCCACCGGCCGACACCCGCACGGCCCTCGCCCCGGATTCCGTTGCGCCACAAGGGGTGTCCCGACACCGTCGCGACGCCGCGCCGTTCGCGCTCAATACGGCGGCGCGCGGGACTCTCCTCTATGGTGGGTCGCGGTTCAGACCGCACACGCGGTCCGGTACGACGAAGGAGACCCACATGACCGACACCGGCGAGACCTACAAGGGCGAGTTCTACTGCGTGAAGTGCAAGGCCAAGCGCGAGACGGAGGGCAACGTCGTCGAGACGAACGGCCGCCGCATGGCCAAGGGCACCTGCCCCGAGTGCAGCACCAAGCTCAACCGCATCCTCGGCAAGGCCTGATTCTCCCCAGCGGTGGTCACGCCGTGCGTGACCACCACGGGTGGGGCCCGCTTGTGGATGAGGCCGGGTCCGTGGGTGGGTGACACCCCGACACTGGCAGGGTCCACTCGGCCCACGTCTCGCGAGGAGCCCGCCCGTGTCCGCACCTCCACCTCTCCTGTTCCGCGCCGGTGGGGAGATCCAGGTCGGGCTCGACACCGATGCGGTCGTCCTTGCGGGCCTCTCCCCCGCCGAGGTCCTCTCTCTGGAGCAGGTGCGTCGCCAGCGGGTGCGCCCCGTGCCGGGTTCTCGACTCGGGGAGGTCCTCGCCGAGTTGCGCACCCGGGGCCTCGCACCCCCACCTCGCGGTGGGCGTCTCGGCGTCGTCGTCATCGACGGTGACGGCGCCGTCACCCGCCGCCTCGTGCCCGTCCTCCGGGAGGAGGGCGTCATCGTCCACCACGGCCGCGGCGCGTTCGACGATGCCGACAGCGCTCAGCGGCGGGGGACGACACTCGCGACGGGCGATCGGCCCACGCTCATCGTGCAGATCGCCGCGCACGCTCTCTCCCCCGTCCGGGCCTGGCCCCACGCGCTCATCCCCTGCCTGCCGGTGATCCTGCGGCAACGCTCGGTGAGCATCGGGCCACTCACGCGCCCCGGCGGGCCCTGTCTGCGCTGTCTCGACCTCACCCACAGCGATCTCGACCCGGCGTGGCCCTCGTTGCTCGCCCAACTCGGTGAGACCGGTGACCCGGTCGAGGAATCCCCGCTCACCCTGCTCGCAGCGGCCCTGACGGCGACCACCGTTCTCGGTCACCTCACCGACCCGGTGGGCGGCGGCCCGTCCGGCTTGTCGATCGAGGCGTCGGCGCACCCACCGCTCGTCACGCACCGACGATGGCCGGTGCACCCGCGATGCGTCCGCCCGCACCCACCCGCGTGACCGCTCTCCGGGGCCTCGCGCGCCCCCTTGTGACAGATCGGGGCCGCGGCGGGACAATAAGGAACGACCCCTGACCCGACCCGGCCTCAGGCCGCGCCCGTGGGAGGCGACGTGAGCGAACCACCCCGCAAAGCCCTGACCCGCACCGCCCGCCTGGCCGGATTGCCGCTCGGGATGGCGGGACGCGCGGCCTTGGGGGCGGGACGACGCCTCACCGGCACCTCCGCCGAGGAGATCGCCCTGGAGTTGCAGAACCGCACCGCCGAGTCGCTCTTCCAGGTGCTGGGCGAGCTCAAGGGCGGCGCGATGAAGGTGGGGCAGGCGCTGTCGATCTTCGAGGCCGCGATGCCCGAAGACCTCGCCGGCCCCTATCGCGCGGCGCTCACCAAGCTGCAGGACTCCGCTCCCCCGCTGCCCGTCGCGAGCGTCCACCGCATCCTCGCCGAGAACCTCGGACCCCGATGGGCCACCAAGTTTCGGGACTTCGACGACGTGCCCGCGGCGTCCGCCTCGATCGGTCAGGTGCACCGCGCCACGTGGAAGGACGGACGGGCCGTCGCGGTCAAGGTCCAGTACCCGGGGGCCGGGCCGGCCCTCGTCGGTGACTTCAAGCGCCTGGCGCGGGTCACGCGGGTGTCGGCGGGCTGGATCCCCGGCCTGGACCTGCAGCCGCTGCTCGCCGAGTTCGTCGCCCGGATCGAGGAGGAGCTCGACTACGCGCAGGAGGCGGCGCACCAGCAGGTGTTCTCGAGGGCCTTCGCCGGTCACCCCCACATTCGGGTGCCCGCGGTCGTCCACCACGGGCACACGCTCATCGTCAGCGAGTGGCTGGAGGGCACCCCGCTCTCCCACATCATCCGTGAGGGCAGCGACGACGAGCGGGACCACGCGGGCACCCGCTACCTGGAGTTCCACCTGGCGGGGCCGCAGTCGGCGCGGCTACTGCACGCCGACCCGCACCCGGGCAACTTTCGGATGTTGCCCGACGGCCGCCTCGGCGTCATGGACTTCGGTGCCGTCGACCGGCTGCCCGACGGGCTGCCGCCGATCATCGGGGAGCTGCTGACCGCCGCCCTCGACGACGACGGCCCCACGGTCCTCGAAGGGCTGCGACGCGAACGGTTCATCCTGCCGCAGATGGAGGTCGACCCGGACGCGCTCCTCGACACGATCGACCCCTTCCTCGACCCGCTGCGCTCGCCCACCTACCGCTTCACCCGGGAGTGGCTGCGCGGGCACGCCGAACGGATCCGCGACCCTCGGTCGGTCGACTTCCGCACGACGATGCGCCTCAACCTGCCGCCCGAGTACATGCTCATCGAGCGCGTCTGGGCGGGCGGGATCGGGGTGTTGTGCCAGATCGGCGGCGACATCCCCGCGCGCGCCGTCCTCGCCGAACAGCTTCCTGGAGCAGCGTTCACCCCGGAGCCGTGAGGTGCCACGGCCGCCGTCCCGAAAGGGACAGCGGCCGTCGTCGTCGGTGGGGCCGCTCAGGCCGCGACGTCGTTCTTGCGGGGGCGTCCCCGCGGACGTTTTCGGGCAACGACGCGCCCGGCGACGAGCAGTTGCCCGCCCCAGACCCCACAGGGCTCGCCGCGGTCCAGCGCCGCCTCGAGGCAGCTCATGAGCAGCGGACAGTCCAGGCAGAGGTCCTTGGCGCGCTCGACGTCACTCGGGGAGTCGGCGAACCACAGCTCGGCGTCGTGCTGACGGCACGGCAGCGCGGCACGTGAACGGGTGTGGACGTGGTGACTAACAGACATCGACAGACCTCGTGGATCGCCGGCCCCTGCTCAGCGGGGGACCGGGGCCGAACCGGCGGGTTCGGCGGGAATCAGGACGGGATGGGTGCGCTTCAGCGCGAACCGAGGAGACGCAGACGTGCGGCGGAGGAGCTGACACGCGCGGCGGCTTCGCCGACATGCGTGGGATCGACGCACGGGTAGCTCTGGCCGAACTCGGTGGCCGTGGCGTTCGTGGTGATGATCATGATCACGCTCCTCCTCTCTGCTCTCGGTGTGCCATTCCGCCCCGGAACGAGGCGCATCGCGGAGCGACCTGACCAGCGTAAGCGCACCGCTCGCGACGGCGCAACGCATTTACTCGGCGAGGGTCTGCGGCGCGGTGAGCACGGCGATGACGGCGTCGGCGTAGAGGTCGAGTTTGCGGGCGCCGACGCCGCGCACAGCGGCCAGTGATGCGCGATCGGTGGGCCGATGTTCGGCGATGGCTTCGAGGGTGGCGTCGGTGAACACCACGTAGGCGGGCACCTTGCTCGCGAGCGCCGTCTTCGCGCGCCAGTCACGGAGCCTCGCGAAGGTGGTCTCGTCGTAGCCGGGCGGGCAGGTGGCGCACCGACCCCGGGTGCGGTCCGAGGCGCTCTCGAGCACCTCTCCGCAGCGGCACCGCAGCTCACGGGCCACGCTGCGCGTCGGTCGCGCGGCCCGCCCCCGGCCGGGGCCCCGCAGAGCCCGCGCGCCGTCGCCCAGGGGGACGCCGTCGAAGAACCGGGACGGACGCCGCGACGCACGACCGCCCGGGCTGCGCGACGCCGACCACGACACCCGCAGTTCACGACGGGCGCGCGTCAGCCCCACGTAGAGCAACCGTCGCTCCTCCTCGACGGCGTCACCGTCGTCGGCCATGACGATGGGGATGAGCCCGTCCGAGGCACCGATGAGGAACACGACCTCCCACTCCAGCCCCTTGGCGGCGTGCAGGGAGGCGAGGGTGACACCTTGCACCGTCGGGGCGTGCGATGCCGCGGCCCGCTCGTCGAGATCGGCCACGAGGTCACGCAGGCGCGGCTTCGGTGCGGTGGCGACGAGATCTTCGGCGAGATGCACGAGCGCGTCCAGGGACTCCCACTGTTCGCGCACGGCGCCGCGTGCTGCGGGGGCGTCGGGCGACCACCCGACGGCCGTGAGGACATCCCCCACGAGCGTCGCCAGCGGCGTCGATCCGTCGTCGGAGCGGACCGCGCCCCGCAAGAGCAATACGGCCCGGCGCACCTCGGGGCGCGCGAAGAACCGCTCTCCGCCGCGCACGAGGTAGGGGATGCCCATCTCGCCCAGCGCGTCCTCCACGGCCTCGGACTGAGCATTGGTGCGGTAGAGGACGGCGATCTGCGATGCGGGCGTCCCCTGGCCGATGAGCGTGCTGATCGCCTGGGCCACTCCGGCTGCCTCGGCCTGGTCGTCGGCATAGGCCGTGAGGGTGGGGGGTGGGCCCGCCTCCCCCATCGCCTGGAGCCGCCGGGCCGAGCCGCCCGACCCGGCCAGGACCGAACCCGCCAGAGCGACGATCTGCGGGGTGCTGCGGTAGTTGCGGGTGAGGTGGACGACCTCCGCGCCCTCGTGGCGGCGAGCGAACGAGGTGAGGTGCTGCGGGGAGGCGCCCGTGAACCCGAAGATCGTCTGCGCCGGGTCGCCGACGACGCAGACGTCCTGGCGATCCCCCACCCACAGGTCGAGCAAGCGCTGCTGCACGGCGTTGACGTCCTGGTACTCGTCGACGACGAAGTGCCGGTACTGGCTGCGCACCGTGGCCGCGATCTCGCCCGACTCGCTCAGGATGCCGACCATGAGGAGCAGCACGTCCTCGAAGTCGATGACGCCGCGCCCGGTCTTCGTCGCCTCGTACTGGCCGAGCAGGCGTCCGATGGTGGCCGCGTCGATGCCCGGGACCTCCCGACCCGCACCGTGCGCGACAGCCGCGTAGGTCTCTTCGGTGAGCATCGACACCTTGGCCCACTCGATCTCGGCCGCGAGGTCACGCACGACCGCGCGGTCGGTGGAGATCCGCAGCCGCGAGGCGGCCTCGGCGACGACGGAGGCCTTGTGCGAGAGGATCTCCGGCGCGGCGCCCCCGACGGCCGCCGGCCAGAAGTAGTGGAGTTGGCGCAGCGCAGCGGAGTGGAACGTGCGCGCCTGCACCCCGCCGACCCCGAGACCCCGCAGGCGCGTGCGCAGCTCACCGGCCGCGCGCGCCGTGAAGGTCACCGCGAGGACTCGTCCCGGTTGGTAGGCGCCCGCGTGAACCCCGTAGGCGATGCGGTGGGTGATCGCACGGGTCTTGCCCGACCCGGCACCCGCGAGCACGCACATGGCCCCGAGCGGGCGGGCCGCGACCTGCCGCTGGTCGGGGTCGAGCGCATCGAGGATGTCATCCGGGGTGGGGAGTCCGTGCGTGGTCATCGCCCCCGATGCTGTCACGGGCCACCGACACCGCGCGTTCGGCAGCGCTACAGTGCGGGGTCTATCCCGTATCGCAGGCGAAAGAGCTGGGCCCATGCGCACGATGTCCGCGTCCCACCCGATCGTGCCCGAGCCGGGTCACCTCACCGTGTACCTCACGTCGTGGTGTCCCTACTGCTCGATGCTCGTGACCGATCTGACCGGAGAGGTGCCGTTCACCTCCATCGACGTCGACGAGGATCGCGACGCCGCCGAGGCTGTGAAGCGCATCAACGGTGGCAACCGCACCGTGCCCACAGTCGTCTTTCCCGACGGGACGACCGCAACCAACCCCAGCTTCGACACCGTCCTGCTGCGCCTGGCTCGCTGACCTCCCCTCAGCTGGGTCGCACCCAGGGCTGACCGCCGGGCTCGTCGACGGCCGGCACCGACAGTCGTGCGCCGTACCAGGACTCGATGAGCCGTCGCGCGATCGACAACCGCCCCGGCAGCACGATCCGCCCCGACGCGAGGGCCTCGTCGACGTCCGCCCGGGTGTACCAGTCGGCCTCGGCCATCTCCGTTTCTTCGCACGAGATGTCCGTGGTGAGGGCACGCCCGGCGAACCCGACCATGAGCGAGGCGGGGAACGGCCACGGCTGGTTGCCTTCGTACCTCACCTCGCCGACGACGATCCCGACCTCCTCGGCCACCTCGCGCCGGACCGCGTCCTCGAGGCTCTCCCCCGGTTCGACGAACCCGGCGAGCACCGAGCGCCGATCCTCCGGCCACGTCGGACCCCGGCCGAGCAGGATGCGGTCGGCGTCGTCGCGAATCGCCATGATGACGGCCGGGTCGGTGCGCGGGTACAGCTCGTGGCCCTCGTCGCATCGCCGCACCCAGCCTGCCGAGGCCGGCGCGGTCGGAGTACCGCAGCGAGGGCAGAACCCGTGCGTGCGGTGCCAGGCGAACATCCCCTGAGCGGCCATGAAGGCGTCCACGTCGGGCTCGGGCAACCACGGCCCGACCTCGCGCAGCGTCTGCCACGCCACCTGCTCGCTCTCCTCGGGTGGCTCGCCCGCCCGGCAGGAGGCGAGGGCGGGGACGCCGTGGGAGTCCCGGCCGAGGAAGACGAGCAGCGCGTCCTCGTCCTGCTCGGCCCGAGAGCGCCAGCGCAACGCCGTGTACGCCCTGTGGACCGGGGCATGCTGCCCGACGACCTCGAGGATGCGGGCGTCGGCGAGGATCTCCCGCACGTCGACGCCCGTGCGCTCGGTGGAGCAGCGATCGACCACGTGTGTCATGGATTCACCGTACGACGCGGGGTGAGTCGCGCCCGAGCCGCCGATGCGACGCCGATACGGTGTGCGGGTGAACATCACCCCCCACCATCTCGCCGCGCTCGCCGACGGGGCCGTCCCGGGCCTCGTCCCCGTCGGCGTCCACGTCGTCACCGAGAACGTGGGCGACCGGTTCGCCGTGGGGTTCGTCATCGACGACAAGGAACGCGCCTGGGTCGTGCGCCTGCCGGGTGACCCCGTCTCGGCCGCGCTGCAGGACGCGTCCATCCCGTTCGTCGAGGAGGTCGCCCGGTACCTGCCGTATGACGTGCCAGCCCCCACCGGCATGGCGGCCCTGCCCGACGGGCGCCGCGCCATGGTGTACCCCTACCTGCACGGTCGCATCGTCGACTTCGCTCTGCTGCCCGCCGGGCCGGGCATCGCAACCGGCATCGGGTCGGCCCTCGCGGCCCTGCACGACGTGCCGGTCTCCGCCCTGGACGAGACGGGGGTGCCCGTCTACGACGCCGACGAGTGCCGACACCGGCTCGTCAGCGACGTCGAGCGCGGTGCCCGCACCGGCCTCGTCCCCTCCGCCCTGCTCACGCGATGGGAGCACGCCCTCGACGACGTGAGCTGGTGGCGCTTCGCGACGGTGCCCGTCCACGGGTACCTCGCCAACGCCCACCTCCTCGCCGACTTCCCGACCGAAGACACGTCCTCGGGTCACGTGTCGGCGCTCGTCAGCTGGGAGGGCGCGAAGATCGGCGACCCTGCCGAAGACCTCGCCGCCCTGGCCCGATCGGCCCCCAGCGACGCCGTCGATACGGTGTTCGGCGCGTACGCGCAGCACCGTCGCGCGACGGTCGACCCCCACCTGCGCGAGCGCGCCCGGCTCCTCGGTGAGCTGCGGCTGCTCTCACGGCTGCTCGGGGCGCACCGACGCGGCGACGAGCCCGCGGTGGCCCACACGGTGTCGACGATGCGTCGCCTCGTCCACCTCCTCGCCGACGACGGGCCACCCCCCTCGGCGGCCGCGGCCGCGCGAGGCGCCGTGCCGGTGAGCTATGAGGACGAGCCCATCGACGAGGACTGGTACTCCTCGGGCGGCACGAGCGACCGGCTCGGGTCGGCCGACACCGAATCCCCTGCGAGCGAATCCCCCGCCGACGACGGTCCGCAGCACGTCGCCGACGAGGGTGGCACACCGGACGAGGTCAGTCGGCCGCAGTGAGGTCGGCGATGAGCCCGATGAGCTCGTCCTCGTTCGGCAACGGAGGGTGGACGGTCTCACCCGTCGCGGCGTAGTAGAACGCGGCGTCGATGTCGTCGGCCGGCAGGCCGCTCCACCGGGCGTAGGCGAGGCGGTACACGGCAAGTTGCAGGGCGCGGCGCCGCAACCGGTCACCCGTCGGGGGGCGCCCGGTCTTCCAGTCGACCACGACGACACCGCCGCCGGGTCGGGGGAACACGGCGTCGATCCGACCGCGGATGGGCAGGCCGGCGACGACCGTCTCCAGTGACACCTCCACCTCCAGCGGCGTCTGGCTCGCCCACGGTGAGGCGAGGAACAGGCGCTTGGCCTCCTGCAGGTCGAGCAGATCGCCCTCCTCGTCGACGTACCCGAGGTCGGTGTCGTCGACGAGGCTCGCCTGCCGGTAGTGCTGTTCGATCCAGGTGTGGAACGCGGTGCCGACGCGGGCCGCCGTGGCCGGCGGTGCGGGCATGGGTCGGCGCAGGCGTTCGGCGACGGCAGCCGGGTCGTCGTAGAGCTCGACCACGGCCGAGGTGGACAGGTGCCCGGGCAGCCTCGCGACGATGCGGGAGTCTCGTGGGCGGGACCACTCGGCGAGCAGCAGGTCGGTGAGCGACCCCAGCTCCGCCATCCCCGGCGATGGCGGTGGGGGCGGGCCGGCGTCACGGACCCACTGGGCCGCGAGCGCGACGGTGCGGTCCCGCAGGTCGTCCCGGTGCGGTGGCCACACCGCGTCGAGGCCGAGCGCCGAGGGGTTCTCGCTCCCCTCGGGAGGGTCTGGCTCCCACGCGCGGACGCGCACGACGGAGGCGTCGACGAGCTCGCTGAGGAACCGGGACGGGGTGCGGGGGCGCGTGCCGTCGGCCCAGACACTCGCGGACAGCAGCATGCGGTGTCGCGCGCGGGTGAACGCGACGTAGGCGAGCCGACGCTCCTCGGCGATGAGGTGGTCGCCGCCGTCGGCCGAGAACTCCTCGATCGCCCTCTTGAGCTCGGTCAGGTCTTCGACCGTGCGCCACGGCAGGCGGGGTAGCCCTTCGCGGTCGCCGCGCAGGTCGTAGGGCACCGATCCCAACCCCGTCAGCCACCCCTTCGAGGTGGGCCGGGGAAGGCCGCCGTCCTTGGGAGGGGTGAAGCTGCGGTGGGAGGGGAACGCGGCCTCGATGAGGCCGGGCACCGCGACGACGTCCCATTCGAGTCCCTTGGCCGCGTGCACCGTGAGCACCTGCACCGCCCCCTCGGCGACGGCCGTGGCAGGGCTGTCGAGGCCACGCTCCTCCTCACGGGCCGCGTCGAGCCAGGCGAGAAACCCGCCCAGGCTCGGCCGATCGGCCGCGTGCGTGAAGTCGGCGGCGGCGTCGGCGAACGCGTCGAGCTGGGCGCGCGCCGTGGCGGGCAGGGTGTCGAGCCCGCTCGCGACCTCGACGTCGAGCCCGAGGGTGCGCTCGGCGAGGACGACGAGGTCGGGCAGCGGTTGACCGACGGCGACGCGCACGGTGCTCATCGCCTCGCCGAGGCGCGTGAGCCGGGCGTGGGCGACCGGGGAGAACCGCTCGCCGGAGCTGCCTTCCCACTCCGGTGCGGGCAGGGTGTCGACGGCCTCGACGATGCTGGGTTCGTCGTCGTCGACCTCCGCCTCATCGTCCGGCGTCGCCCGGGCCCGCTGCAGCTCGCGGGACCAGGCGCCGAGGGCGTCGAGGTCGGCTGCCCCGAGCCGCACGAACGGGCCGGTGAGCAGGCGCATGAGGGCGTCCCCGCGGGATGGGTCGTGCACGACGCGCAGGAGGGACACGATGTCGCTCACCTCGGGACGCGTGAGCAGACCGCCGAGTCCGACGACCTCGACGGGCAGGTTGCGGGCGGCGAGCGCATCGGCGACGGCGGCGAACTGGGCCCGGCGACGGCACAGCACCGCGGCGCTGACGCCCGTGTGTCCCTCGCCGGAGGCATCGAACCAGGAGTCCGCGATCCAGTCGGCGACGTACGCGGCCTCCTCCTGCGCCGTGAGCAGCCGCGCCGCTTCGACGAGCCCGTCCTCCGCCCCGTCGCGGGCCTGGAGGGCACGAACGGGGACCGCGCTACCGGCCGTGAGGGGCGCGGCGACGAGGTTGGCGGCGGCGAGGACGACGCGATCGTTGCGCCAGCTTCGTGACAACGTCAGGACGCCCGGGACGACCGGGCCCTGGGTGGTCTCGGCAGCGTCCTCGATGTCGCCGACCGAGACCGCGTCGACCGTGAAGCGTTCGGGAAAGGTCGCCAGCGTCGTGGCGCTCGCTCCGCGCCAGCCGTAGATGGACTGGTGCGGATCCCCGACCGCGGTGACGGGCCTGGCCGGCCCCGACCGCTCGTCGGCGTACAGGGCGTGCAGGAGACGCATCTGCGCCTCGCTCGTGTCCTGGAACTCATCCAGCAGGACGATGCGGTACCGCGCGCGTTCGGTGCGGCCGACCTGCGGGTCGAGGCCGGCCAGCGTGGCGGCGTGGGCCATCTGGTCGGCGAAGTCGAGCGACTCGTGCGCGGCCTTCGTGGCCGCGTAGGCGCGCAGGATCGGCACGACCTGCCGCTGGGCGGCCACCTGAGCCAGCATCGCCTTGACCGGGCCCGGCACCGCGCCGCCCCGCCCCGATCCCCGCGGGAGGGCGCGCACCCGTCGCTCGATCTCGGCGAGGTGGTCGTCCAGATCGTCGGGGGTGCGCAGGTGCTCGGCCAACCCGCCCGCGAGGTCGCGGACCGCGCCGGTCACGGTCGACTCGACGTTGGGGACGGCCTCCATCGGCCCGTCGTAGCGCATGACCACCTCGTGGGCGTACTGCCAGGCGGCCGCCTCGGTGAGCAAGCGGGCGTCGGGCTCGACGCCGAGGCGGAGCCCGTGCTCGCGCACGATGCCACCCGCGTAGGAGTGGTACGTGGCGACGGTGGGCACCGCGTCGGTCTCGATGGGGGGACGGCCCTCCCACAGCCGTGTCGTCGACAGCATCTGCAGCCGGGAGACGATGCGTTCGGCGAGTTCGCCCGCCGCCTTGCGGGTGAAGGTGAGGCCGAGCACCGACTCGGGCGGGACGAGGTCGTTGGCGACGAGCCACACCACACGCCCGGCCATGGTCTCGGTTTTGCCCGACCCGGCCCCCGCCACCACGAGCATCGACGTGAGCGGCGCCCCGATGACGGCCGCCTGCTCCGCGGTGGGCGGGGGCAACGACAGGGCATCGGCGACCTCGGCCGCGCTGTACACGCTCATCGCAACGTCTCGCCTTCGGGCTGGATCGGGCAACTGAAGCGGGCATCGCACACGCGGCACGCGGTGCCGGGCGTCGCCCGGAACGTCGCTCCCGCCATGCCCTCGGCCGTGTCGGCGAGCAGACGGTGGGCCCACTGCGGGTCCTCGGCGCCGGCCAGGCCCTGCTGTTCCTGCAGGGCGCCCCGGACGCCGCCACCGGCACCGATGTGCATGAGAGCCGCCCCCGCCGAGGTGCGTCCATGCGGGCCGAAGCCGCCCTCCTCGACGGCCACCTGATAGGCCCCGAGCTGTGGATGCCGGGGCACCGCATCGCCCGCGGGTTTGCTCGACCCCGTCTTGAGATCGACGACCCGCAACCGACCCTCCGCATCCTGTTCGAGCCGGTCGACCCGGCCCCGGACGACCGCGCGCCCGAGCGGGACCGTGACGTCGATCTCGGTGCCGACGACCTGCCACCCGGCCTTCTCGCTGTCGTGATGCAGGCGGACCAGGCGGTCGATCATGGCCAGGGCCCGGCTGTGCAGGCGCCGTTCGCTCCACCCTTGAGGAAGGTCCAGGTCGCTCCAGCGCCGGCCGAGCTCGGCGACGAGGGCGGCGTGGTCGCCGTTGTCGACCTCGGCGGCGATGTCGTGCACGAGCGTGCCGAGGCTCGTGGCGATGGAGCCGCCCCCCGCTCGGCCGCCGCAGGTGGTGAGCAGCCACCGCAGCTCGCAGTCGCTGAACGCCTCGACCTTGGAGGGGGAGATCGCGACGACGTCGTCCGGCCCGCGGCGGGGCCGGTCGTCGCTGACGCTGCGCAGCGGCCACCAGTGCTCGGGGTCGGCACCCGGAACGCCTGCTGCGGCGAGGCGAGCCAGCAGGGACGCGGCGACCTGCGCGTCGGCCGACGGGCCGTCCGTACGGCCGTCGACCACCGCGAGGGCGGCGGCGGACACCCGGCGACGCAGGGCCGCGACGAGGTCGGGCAACGTCATGGGGCTCGTGGGCGGGGCGAGTGCGGTGTCCCGGTCGGGATCGACGAGGTCGAGGAAGGGTGAGGGGGTCTCGTCCTCGTTGAGCACCGCCGTGACGAGCAGGGTGTGGCGGGTGCGGCTCACCGCGACGAGGAACAGGCGCGTCTCGTCGGCCCGCACCACGGACCGTGCGGCCGTCGGTGCGGTGTCGCGGCCCGTGACCGCGTCGACGAGCGCCGTGGAGCCCAGCAGCGAGCCGCGCAGACGCAGGTCGGGCCAGACGCCCTCCTGCACGCCGGTGACGACGACGAGATCCCACTCCACCCCGGCTGCACCCGCGGGGGTGGTGAGCGTGACGCAGTCGTCGCCCGGTGCCCGATCGACGAGTGTGTCGCCGGCCACGTCCTGGCCGCGGACGTGTTCGAGGAACCCGTCGGGGCCGCGCTGTGGCAGCCGGTCGACGTAGCGGGCGGCGGCGTCCTGAAGCGCGACGACGGCGTCGAGGTCACGGTCGGCGCGCACGCTGCCCGACAACGCTGCCCGCCGCCACGGCTCGGCGAGATCGCTCGCCTGCCACATCGCCCACAGCACCGTCTCGGCGGTGACGCCCTCGGCCCAGACCGTGCCGTCGCGGCGGGCGGCCTCCACCCCGGCGGCGACGACGGCCCGCAGGCGGAGGAGGCCCGCGACGGGGCTGCCCTCGTCGACCTCGTCGACGACGGTGTCGCCGAGCACGGCCGCCACGAGCAGCTCATCGCTCGTGCGACGCTCACGGGCCTCCTGCTGGGCACGGGCGACCTCGGCGCGTCGCAAGGCGCGCAGGAGGCGGCGGACGGCGAGGGAATCGGTGGCGCCCAGAGGAGAGTCGAGCAGGTCGAGGACCGTCTCGGCGTCGATGTCGGACGGCTCCCCGGCGGCGATGTCGAGGACGAGAGCGAGGCAGAGCAGGAACGGTCGGACAGCCCGTTCGTCGCGCAGCGGCACGTGGGCGCCGGGGACGTCGACGGGGATGCCGTCGCCCGCGAGCACGCGGCGCATCGTGGCGCTGCGCCCGGCACCTCGGACGATGACGGCCATGCGCGACCACGGCACCCCCTCCACGAGGTGGGCCCGCCGGATGCGCGCGGCGACGAACCTGGCCTCGGCCGCTGCCGTGCCGAGGACCGCGGTCTCGACGGCACCGGCACGAGGTTCCGGTCTGCGTTCGCTCTGTGCCAGCGCCGAACCCTCCTCCGTCGAGGACTGGGGTCCCTGCTGGTCGGTCGCGGCGGCCCCCTCAGGGGCATCTGGCTCGACCTCGAACAAGCTCAGCTGCCCGGCCCGGACCGGCGTCGTTCCGCGGACCTCAGCGACGTCCGGGGCGGCGCCGGAGCCCTGGCCGGGCGGAGAACCGTCGTGCTCCCCCGCGGTGTCGTCGGCCGGTGTCGTGCCGAGCCGGTGGGTGGTCGAGCCTGTCGATCCGATGCGGGCGACGACCCGTTCGACCACCGGCACGACGGCGGTCGGCAATCGCCACGACGCCCCCAACAGGCACGTGTGCGTGGCGGGCTGGTCGAACATGAGGTGGGGGTCGGCGCCACGAAAGGTCTGGGTGGCCACGTCGGGATCGCCGATGTGCACGATCTCGATGCCGTGCCCCTCGCCGTTGCCGAGAACACGCAGCAGACGCGCCCCCGGGGCGGTGAGTTCTTGCGCGTCGTCGACGACGACGAGACGGGTGCGCTCCCGCACCCCGGCGAGCGCCTCGGCGTCGTCCTCGAGCAGATCCGCGACCGCGGTGAGGAGCCACGCCGGGTCGTATCCTCCCGGGGTCGACAGGGCCGTGACCTCGTCGTACTCCTCGAGGACCTGCGCCGCGGCCGCCCACGCCTGCACCCCGCGCTCCTGCGCCAGCTGGGCGAGCCCATGCGCGTCGAGCCCGTGCTCGACCGCCCGCATCAACACATCGCGCAGCTCGGCGCGGAACCCCCGCGTGGACACCGCCTCGGTGAGGGCATCGGGCCAGTGCGGCACGCGACCGAACCCGGCGGCGTGCCCGGCCAGCAGCTCGCGGAGCACGACGTCCTGCTCGGGGCCGCTGAGCAGGCGGGGCGGTGGCGCCCCCCGCTGCAGGGCGTCGCGGCGCAGCACACCGTAGGCGAACGCCTGCACGCTGCACACCAAGGGTGAACTCGTCGTCGCCGCCACCGTGGTGGTGAGGGCGCTGCGCAATCGCGCGGCAGCCACCCGCGTGGGGGCGAGGACGAGGGCGTGGTGCGCGGCCACCTCACCGGTGGCGACACGGTCGGCGACGGCGTGGACCGCCACGGTGGTCTTGCCCGTGCCCGGCCCGCCCAGCACCCTGACGATCCCTCCGCGGGCCCGGACCGCGGCACGCTGCGCGTCGTCCAGCGAATGGGCGGCGACCACGCGATCGAGCGTGGACCGCTCCAGCCTGTGCACACCCCACGAATCCGCCATGACGCCATTGGATCAGAGACCACCGACAGCCCTTCGACGACCCGGAGGCCGGGGTGGGTTCGCCCTACGGGGCGCCACAGAGGCGCCGACAGGGCTAGGATCGCTGCTCCCGGCCCGTCGACATCGGGCCTGCTCGCGCTCATCTGGAAGGAGCCGGATCAGCCGTGACGAACTCCGGTGGCGGTCCCGCAGTCCCCCGCGGAACGAGGCTCCCGCGCGAAGCGCGCCGTGCCCAGTTGCTCGATGCCGCGATGGCCGTCTTCGTGGAGCAGGGCTACCACGCGGCCGGCATGGATGAGATCGCCGATCGTGCCGGCGTGTCCAAGCCCGTGTTGTATCAACACTTTCCGGGCAAGTTCGAGCTGTACGTCGCGCTGCTCGACACGGCGTGCGGTCAGATCATCGAATCGGTGCGCACCGCCCTCACGTCGACCACCGACAACAAGGAGCGCGTGCTGGCCACCATGGAGGCCTACCTCGACTACGTCTCCGAGCACAGCGGCGCCTACCGGCTGGTCTTCGAATCGGATCTGCGTCAGGACCCGCAGGTGGCCGAACGCGTCCAGCAGGTCGAGTCGGTCACCTCCGCGGCCATCGCCGAGTTGGTGCGCGACCAGGCCGGGTTGTCCGACGCGGCGGCGCGTCTGGTGTCGACGGGGGTGGTCGGCATGGCGCAAACCGCTGCCCGGGCGTGGCTGCTCGAGGGCCAGCCCATCCACTCCCGGGAGGCGGCCCGTCTCCTCACCGATGTCGTCTGGCGGGGCATCCGCGCGTTCCCGGTGGTCGAGGACGCCGCGAGCGCCTGAGGCTCCGCGCGGGCACCTGCCGGGCCGCTTCGACCTCGCGGCTAACCTGGGAGAGACACGACGGCGGGCCGGTCCCTGGCCCGTCCCCGCGCGGCTCGTCGGTGATCGCCGACGCCGCACCCCCGAAAGGAGGCCTCGTGGAGGTCAAGATCGGTGTGCAGAACACCAGCCGCGAGATCACCCTGGAGTCCGACCAGAGCCCCGAGGACGTCGAGGCGGCCGTGCGTTCGGCGCTGGAGTCGGCCTCCCAGGCCGGGACCCTGCGCCTGGAGGACAGCAAGGGCAGCGTCGTCATCGTGCCGGCCGCGAGCCTGGCGTACGTCGAGATCGGCGCGGCCCGCAAGGGTGGTGTCGGCTTCGGCATGCAGTGACGCCTCAAGCCCACTGAGGACCATCGGCCGCGGCCCTGTACACCGGGTCGCGGCCGAGGTGTCGGCCGTGACGGTAGAATGCCGTCCTGACCATTCGGTGCCCGGTCGGCACGACCCGCAGAACTCGCAGTAACCCGCCCGTGACACGCGGCGGCAAGACAGACCTCCGATCGGCCCGACACACTCCCCGGCAGCCCATTGCGCCCGGGGCGATCGAAGGAATCTCATCAGCATGACCATCGAGTCGGCCACCGCCGCCCAGAGCGAGCAGGCCCCGCAGGACGCACCCACCCAGACGTTCGGCGATTTCGACGTCCACCCCGACATCGTCGCGGCCCTGGCCGACGCCGGGATCGTCAACCCCTTCCCCATTCAGGCGATGACCCTGCCGGTCGCGCTCGGGGGGCACGACATCATCGGGCAGGCCAAGACGGGTACGGGTAAGACCCTCGGGTTCGGTGTCCCGGTCCTGGATCGGGTCGTCGCTCCTGGTGACGAGGGGTTCGACTCCCTCGCTCACCCGGGTCGCCCGCAAGCGCTCGTCGTCGCCCCCACCCGTGAGCTCGCGACGCAGGTCGCGGGCGACCTGACCCGCGCGGCCAAGCGCCGCGGCATCCGCATCGAGACCATCTACGGTGGCCGCGCCTTCGAGCCGCAGATCGACGCGCTCAAGCGGGGCGTCGAGGTCGTCGTCGGCACGCCGGGTCGTCTCATCGACCTCATGCAGCAGGGTCACCTGCGCCTGAGCAACATCCGCACCCTCGTGCTCGACGAGGCCGACGAGATGCTCGACCTCGGGTTCCTCCCCGACGTCGAGAAGCTGCTGGCCCAGACGCCGGCGTCGCGCCAGACGATGCTGTTCTCGGCGACGATGCCCGGGCCGGTCGTCACCCTGGCGCGCCGGTACATGAGCCGCCCGACGCACATTCGCGCCATCTCCCACGACGACGAGGGCCAGACCGTCAAGGCCATCGAGCAGTTCGTCTACCGGGCGCACGCGATGGACAAGGTCGAGATGCTCGCCCGCATCCTCCAGGCCAAGGGCCGAGGCCTGACCATCATCTTCAGCCGCACCAAGCGCACCGCCGCCAAGGTGGCCGACGAGCTCGTCGACCGCGGGTTCGCGGCGGCGAGCCTGCACGGCGACCTCGGGCAGGGCGCCCGCGAGCAGGCGCTGCGCGCGTTCCGCAACGGCAAGGTCGACATCCTCGTGGCCACCGATGTCGCGGCCCGCGGGATCGACGTGGAGAACGTCACGCACGTCATCAACTACCAGTGCCCCGAGGACGAGAAGACCTACCTGCACCGCACCGGTCGCACCGGTCGCGCGGGGCAGAAGGGCGTCGCGGTCACCCTCGTCGACTGGGACGACATGCCGCGCTGGGGGCTTATCGACAAGGCTCTCGACCTGGGCATGCCGGAGCCGGTGGAGACGTACTCCTCCTCCGAGCACCTGTTCGCCGACCTCGACATCGACCCCAAGGTGACCGGCCGCCTCCCCAAGTCGGCGCGCACCCGCGCGGGCCTCGCTGCCGAGGAGGTCGAGGACCTCGGTGAGACCGGCAAGTCCGCTGGACGCGGCGGCCGGGCTCGCCGCGGCGGTGGTCGCCG
>JAUNTP010000021.1:0-3188 GCA_030538585.1 Mobilicoccus sp. | reverse complement strand
GTCCTGCTGTCGGTGAGAGCTGTGGGGGGACCGCGAGCGACACCGACACCCCTCCCGCCAGCGGCGCGCTGTCGCGCACCCCTCCGCTCGACAGCAGCAGCCGTCCGGTGCCCACTCTCCCCCGGGTGGCACCCCCGCGCCCCGGGCCGCCTGCGGCCCGGGGCGTTGCGGTCGGTCGGCGACCACGACAGCTCGCAAGGCAACCTTTTCCGCTGCTGCCCCGTAGAGAGGGTGTGACAACGACACGGGACGAGGCGTTCATCGCCTTCGTCGAGGAGGCTCAAGGGAGTCTGCTGCGTACGGCGTGGCTGCTCACCGGCGACGGGTACGCCGCCGAGGAGCTGACCCAGAACGCGCTCGTGCGCACCTACGCGGCGTGGTCTCGGGTGCGGCCCGAGTCGGCGGCCGCCTACGCACGCAAGGCGCTTGTGCGGTTGCACATCGACTCCGCACGACGCGCGGGGCGCGAGCGGGTGGTGGAGCATGGCGTCCCAGGAGTTCGGTCTGGCCATGCTCTCCTTCGAGCACGGCACACCGGGCCGGGGCACCGTCGTCGCGATGCTGCCTCGGACCGCGACGGCGGTCGCGATCGACTGGCCGAGCGAGTGGAACGCCGACCCTCTGGCGATGGCGCCCGTTCCCGGCACCGACCGAGTCGCCGTCATCTCTACGGCCCGCGGTCGATTCCTCGAAGCACGGGACATCCCGCGGCCGGCCTTGACGTGGACCGACGAGCAGGGCGTCGAGCGCAGCGACTCCTGAGCGCTGGCGCGCCCCGTGGTGCTGAGTTGGTCGTGGTCACGACCGTATCCACGCCATCGGGCGCGCCATCTGCTGCGCAGGCGTGGTCAGGGGCGGACGATGCCTCGGTGGGTGGGTTCGGCGAGCAGGGCGTCGAGCACCTCGGGGCTCGTGGTGCGAGCCCCGAGGCCTTGGGGCTTGCCGGTGCCGTGGTAGTCGCTGGAGCCGGTGGTGAGCAGGCTCAGGTCGGCGGCGAGCGCGACGGCCCGGACCTCCTGCTCGGGCGTGTGGTCGGGGTGATGCGCTTCGAGGGCGAACAGGCCAGCGGCGGCCATGTCGGCGATGATCCGGTCGGGTACGACGCGGCCACGCTTCTCGGCGAACGGGTGCGCCATGACCGGCACTCCCCCTGCGGCGCGCACGAGGCGCACGGCCTCGACGGGGTCGGGGGCATAGTGGCGGGCGTAGTAGGGCGAGCCGGTGTAGAGGTAGTCCGCGAACGCGGCCTCCCGGTCGGGGACGACGCCGTTCGCGATGAGGGCGTCGGCGATGTGGGGGCGTCCGACCGTCGCGCCCTCCGCCACCTGGGCGAGGACGTCCTCCCAGGTGATGGGCACGTCAGCGGCGAGCAACTCGGTGATGCGGCGGGCCCGCGTGTCACGGCTTTCGCGCGCCGCGTCGAGTTCGGCGCGCAACGCCTCGTCGCTCGCGTCGTGCAGGTAGCCGAGCAGGTGCACGCTGACCCCACCGGCCGAGCACGAGATCTCGATGCCGGGCAGGAGCCCGACCCCGAGCCTCGTGGCAGCGTCAATGGCTTCGGTCCAGCCGGCGGTGGTGTCGTGGTCGGTGATGGCGACGACGTCCACTCCGGCCGCGTCCGCGTTCTCCACCAGTTGGGTCGGGGTGTCCGTCCCGTCGGAGGCGAGCGTGTGAGCGTGCAGGTCGACGATCATCGGGTCAGCCTAGGGGCACCGCGCGGATGGGCGTCACCGGGGAATGAGGACGGTGTAGTCGAGATCGAGCACGACCTGCGGGTGGTACGCCCCGGCCTTCTCGCCCTCGGCCAGCCGGTGGGGAAACTCGACGCAGGGCAGATCCTTGGTGGCGACGGTGCGCAGCCGCAACGCGCCAACGTCGCTCCGGCCAGGGATCTCGAGGCGGTCGAGCACCTCACTCCACGCGTGGATGGTGTCGCCGGCGAACGTCGGGTTGGCGTGGGCGCCGGCGTTGATGGCGGCGATGGTCCACGCGTTGGCGAGGCCGTTGAACGACAAGGCGCGCGCGAGGCTGATGATGTGGCCGCCGTAGATGAGGCGTCGCCCGATCCGGCTCGTGCCCTGCGCGTACTGGTTGAAGTGCACCTTGGCGGTGTTCTGGTAGAGGCGGGTGGCGAGCATGTGCTCGGCCTCTTCGATGGTCATGCCGTCGACGTGATCGATACGCTCGCCCACCTCGTAGTCGCCCCACCGGTGCGGGCTGCCCGACAGGGCTGCCATGCGGTCGTCGAAGCGGACCTCCTCGACCGGCACGACGAGGTCCTCGGCAGCCACGGCTCCGGGCAGGTCGGGGATCTGCGCCTCGCCGATGTCGCTGGTCGCCTCGCGTCGGTTGACCATGACCCAGCGCACGTACTCGACGACGGTCTCACCGTGCTGGTTGATGCCGACGGAGCGCACGTACACGTTGCCGTTCTTGCCCGAGGAGTTCGGTTTGAGGCCGATGACCTCTGAGGTGGTGCTCACCGTGTCGCCGGGGTAGAGCGGCACCCCGAACACCCCGCCCGCGTAGCCGAGGTTCGCGACGGCGTTGAGGGAGATATCGGGCACGGACTTGCCGAACACCAGGTGGAACGCGAGCAGCGCGTCGACCGGCATGCGCGAGTAGCCGAGGTCGCGCGCGAACGTCTCGGCGCTGGTGGCCGCGAACCGGGATCCGTACAGGGCCGTGTACAGCGCCACGTCACCCTCGGTGACCGTGCGCGGCGTCGCGTGCACGATCTCCTGCCCGATGGTGAAGTCCTCGTAGAAGTTGCCCGCCACCTGCTTGCGCATGTCTGCTCCTCGTCGTCGATCGCCCCCGATCCTCCCATCGGTGGGCCACCGGCGCCCGCAGCGCCGGTGGGTGATCGGCCACACATCTGCCCCTCAGGAGTCCCCTTTCATCCGACGCCTGCTCGCCTGGGCTGCCCGGTAGGCTGCACCTCATGGCTGATCACTTCGATGTCGTCGTCCTCGGCGCGGGCCCCGGCGGCTACGTCGCCGCCATCCGCGCCTCCCAACTCGGCAAGTCCGTTGCCGTCATCGAGAAGCAGTACTGGGGCGGTGTCTGCCTCAACGTCGGGTGCATCCCCAGCAAGGCCCTGCTCAAGAACGCCGAGCTGGCCCACACCCTCACCCACGAGAAGAAGAAGTACGGCATCGAGGGCGACGCCACGATGTCCTACGGCC
>JAUNTP010000020.1 GCA_030538585.1 Mobilicoccus sp. | reverse complement strand
ATCCCGCCCGAGCTGCCGGCGTGGGTGCAGCGCAGCGACGTGTGGATGGTGCCGGTCCGCGACCGTGAGCTGGCCCGGGAGGCGTTGACCCGCCGCGGGGTGTCCATCATCGACGGGAACGGATGCAGTTGCGGGGGCACGTGTCAGTGCCCGCCCCTGCGGGCCGATGAGGTAGGGCGCCGTTTCGGCCTGCCGCACAGGAACAAGCACCCGCTCGCACCGTGGGCAGACGATCTGCCCGTCGAGCTCCTCCAGCCGACATCGTGCTCGTGTCAGAATCCCGCTCCGCGCCCGGAGGAGGATGTACCAGTACACACGACCGTGCTACCGCTGAGCTCTGGCCCTCAGGACGTCATCCTTCGGGAGCCGGAGTGGAGCGAGGGCCCCCAGGACCGGCTTCGACACATGTGATCTGTCGGTCCCCCGACTCACACTCTCGCCACGTGCACAGCCTCACCCCAGCGCACCGAACTCAGCCCGTGATCACACACTCACCGTCGACGGTGAACCTCTGATCTCAGGGTGAGCTCCTGACCCCAACGTACGCCCCTCCAGCTATGAAGATCTGCGTCCGCGTCATCGCAGGACGGGCGCGCCTGCCGGCGCCGTGGGTAGGGTCGATGCGTCCACGACTTCGAGGAGGACGCATGGCCACCCACGAGATTCCCGACCGCCCATTCCGGCTGTGGAGCCTGGAGCACACCCCCGTCTTGACCGTCTCCGACGGGGATGTCGTGACGTTCGAGGTGCAGGACGCCTCCGGTGGGGTCTTCGACGACGCGCGCACCGGGGAGCCGGTCCCGGAGCTGGACTTCGACCTCGTCTACCCGCTCGCCGGGCCGGTCATGGTCGACGGCGCACGGCCCGGCGACGTCGTCGAGCTCGAGCCGCTGGAGTTCTCCCCTGGCGACTGGGCCTGGACCGCGTGCCTGCCCGAACTCGGGCTGCTGCCGGAGGATTTCCCGGAGGCGCACCTGTATCGCTGGAGCATCGACAATCCGCAGACGACGGCGTTCTACGACGTGGCGACGATCCCGCTGCGCCCGTTCTTGGGGGTCATGGCGGTCACCCCGGACGTCGCCGAACCGACGCCGGTCATGCCCCCGGGACACTTCGGCGGCAACATGGACTGCCGCGATCTGACCGTCGGCTCCAAGCTGTATCTGCCGGTGCAGACCGAGGGCGCGCGGGTGGCGTTCGGCGACCCGCACGGCGCTCAGGGGGACGGCGAGGTGTGCGTCTCGGCGATGGAGCTGGGCTCGATGACCGGGGCGGTGCGGGTGCGGCTGCATCGCGGGCGCTCGATCCCCGGCCCGCAGTTCGAGACCAGCGGTCCGCTGCGCGCCGGCATCGAGGACGCCGGCTACCACGCGACGATGGGTGTCGCGCCTGACCTCATGACCGCCTCCAAGGATGCGGTCCGCGCGATGATCGACCTGCTCGGGCGCGAGTACCGCCTCGGGCCGGCCGACGCCTACCTCCTGTGCAGCGTAGTGGTCGACCTCAAGATCAGCGAACTCGTCGACGCACCCAACTGGGTCGTCACCGCCTACCTGCCCAAGTCCGTCATGCGTTGAGGAGACTGCGCTGAGCCGACACATGAGGCGTAGTGCGTCCTGATGTGAAGGCGGTTGCGCCGCGGCACGGCCGAACCGCTGACGCCTGACGGCGCGTCTCCCCGCCGACCCCCGCTCCCCTCCCGTGCACAGCCTCATCTCCGCGCACCGAATTCAGCCCGTGAACACACACTCACCGTCGACGGTGAGCTTCTGACCTCAAGGTGAGCTTCCGACCTGAAAGTGCGCGCAACCAGCAGGACCCGTTGCTCGTCCCACGCGGCGGTGCGGGACGCACGAACTGAGATCTCACCAGGCAGGGAGGTGTGGCAAGAGCGCGCCCATAGCCCTCACGATCGCTGCAGCCTTCGTCAGGTCCTCCGCGACGTCGGCGGGTGTGAGCTGTGGGGTGTCGAGACGCGGATAGTCGGCCTCGTTGCGGGTTCGCCGAAGCCGACCGAACGGCTTCACAACCTGACCTTGCCGGCCGAGCTGTGCGGTGACCGCCTCTTGCACGGCCACATGCCCGCCGGCGCTGGTGGCTCTCAGACCCTGGACGGCCAGGGCCGCGGACATGGCCTTTCGAGCAGCGCTGTAGAGCATGTCGTAGGCCCCGGCCGGATCATCGTCTGCGAGCGTGCTCGCCGAACCCAGATGGCGTTCGGCCTCAGCCATGAGACGAGCGGCGTTGTCGAGCGAGGGCGCGATGCGTTCCAGGTGCCCGGCCGCAAGGAGGGACTCAACCTCGGCTCTGCCGGGCTCCCACCGGCTCATGACTGTTCACCGATCAAGCGCACCAGCGGTCGCGAGGTGACGGTGACCTTGAACGGGTCGTCATCCGAGTCTCTCCATACCTCGGGGCGGACTCGTCGGATGGACACGTCGCGGCCCAGGCGTTGCGAGACCGAGGTCGCGATGTCGTCAAGGAGATCCAGGTCGGTCGTTCCGATGACGAGGACGTCGATATCCCCAGGCACCGGTCCGGGGTTCTGGTCATACCGGTCGGCCCAAGAGCCGTAGATGAACGCCTCGTGCACTCCGGCAGTGTCGGCCAGGGCCTCCCGAAGCACCGGCACGGCACCGAACGTCACAGCCATCAAGGACGAGAGCGGCCCGTAGACCGGGTTGTCCGTAGCCGCTCGAACGAGCCGCTGGTTGCCACGCCGGGTGGTGCAGACGAGGCCCGCCGCGTCGAGACGATCCACCTCCCGCATCACCGTTGGCACGGAAACCCCCGTCGCGGCAGCGATCTCAGTGAGCGACGCAGGCTCATCCGGATGCAGCATCACCCATGCCGTGACAGTCCCCTGAGCGCGCGACCGCAGCAGCGGAAGCAGGGACGGAGCCGCCGATTTCATATTCGCAATCATAGCATCGGTTTCATGAAATATGGTCGGCCTCCGACAGGAGCGTCGGCGCCTAGCTTCCAGCTCACTCGTGACCGTCTTCACAGCAGTGCACTGAGCGAACAGGATGCCCTGCCAGGCGGTCGGCCGCGGCGCGTCACGGAGCCTTGCCCAACCTCAGACGACACCGACGACGACAAATCGAGCCAACCTGACGGTCCGCTCATAGCATCGCAGCGGGTCACAGGGTTGCGCTTCCCTGCCTACCGCGCGATCTGTCGTCATCGGTGTCGTCCGCAGCCGACCAGGCGTCACTGCACCACTGTTCAGAGGTCAGTAGCGAGCCGCAGACTGGGTGATCGACCGCCAAATTGCGTTGTCGACCTCCCACGGCGTCACCTCCACCCCGCGCCGCTCGGACAGACGACGTGCGATTTCCGCGAGCACGCCACGCGCACCCTCCACATCGGTGTCGATGTCGTTGTCACTCAACCAGCGCAGGACCTGACGATCGGGCTTGACCAGGTGGTTGGCTCCGATCAGCATCCAGAAGTACCCCTCCCGGACGCCGCGCCCTGGAATCTGCGCGAGACTCTGAGTCACCGCTGACTCAGCATCCCTGTCGTTCAGGACGTCTTGCGCCGATACGAGGTCGCGCACGTCGTGCTCCAGAAGGGTGTCGACGTATCGAATCACCGCCTCGGTCTTCAAGATCCCACCTCGTGGCGAGGTGCGCTGCTCGTTGTTCACCACCTCCATGAGAGCTTCGGGAGACGAGAAGCGGGCACGAAAGTCGGGAAGCGGCGCAGGATCGTCCCCGGGATTGTCGATGTTCTGAGTCAGTGGCTGATCGTCACCATAGGCGGCGGCGACACGACGAACGAGCGGAGCGACAACCGGGTCGTACTTAGCACCGATGCTCCACACCGCATCTATGACGCAGTAGCTCACGCTGCGCCAGCGCTGCTCCCGCGGCTGGATATCTAGGCGATCAGCGGCTTCCACCGCCACGTGCACATCCATGGTTCTGGGTTCCTTCGGCTAGATGGGTCCGATAGACCTCCACACCACCCCCCGGCATGTGAACCCCATTCTCCGCCTCGCGTGCACGAATGTCACTGACGCGTGAGGACCGGCGACACCGATGACGACAATTCGAGGCCACCTATCATCTGGCCAAGAGCATCGACCCAGGTCACAGGGTTGCGCTCCCCTGCCGCTCGCGCGTTCTGTCGTCATCGGTGTCGTCCGCAGCCAGCGAGGCGTCACCGCGCCCGCCAACAGGGCCGATCGGACGGGAGTGACGGACGTTTGCCGCCAGGAACGACACGCCCCCGGCCGCGAAGGGTTCGTCTCAGTCGCAGCGGACGACGAGGCCGCGGATCTCGTAGCTCTTGATCATGTCGTTGAACGTCAGGACCG
Organism: Mobilicoccus sp.; assembly: GCA_030538585.1. Taxonomy (GTDB): domain Bacteria; phylum Actinomycetota; class Actinomycetes; order Actinomycetales; family Dermatophilaceae; genus Mobilicoccus. The sequence goes on along the minus strand of JAUNTP010000020.1, from coordinate 26,321 downwards.
GCTCACTCTCCATGCGCACCGGGAGCGCGAGCAGGGCGTGGAGGAAGACGTCGCTCTCGTGGATCGCCAAGAAGGCTCCGGGGCACTTGTGAGTGCCGTCGCCGAAAGCCACCCCCTCGGGCTTCACCCCCGAGCTCAGGCCGCGGCCCGGCCGCACCACCAGCGGTTCTTCACCCACGGCGGCCGGGTCGGCATTCGCCGTGCGGATGTCGAGCACCATGCGGGAACCGGCCGGGATGCGGTGTTCTCTCTCGCCGTCGGTGATGACGACCTCGTGCTCGGCTCGGCGCCACAACGTCGATGCGACCGGTTCGAGGCGCAGGATCTCGTGGAGCAGTCGGCGCCGGTCACCCTGATCGGCGGCGACGTAGCGCTCGCGCAGCTCAGGGTTCTCCAACAGGTGCCAGGCCGCGACGACGATGAACTCGCGCGTGGTCACCATGCCGGCCGTCGCGTACGTCAGGCATTCGACGAGGATCTCCAGCGGGTTGTAGCCCTTGCCGAGCAGGTGGCTGATGACGTCCTCGCGCGGCTGCGCGCGGCGGGCCGCGATGGCCGGACGCACGTCGATCATGAAGAAGCTCCCCGTCCGCCACAGACCCTGCGCCACCGATCGCAGGCCCCGGAGCCGATCGAGTAGCCCGGGGGACCCATCGGGAAAGACCTCGCCGCTCCCCGACAGCAGGGCATCGATCCGCCGGTCCATGCCAGGGCGCCGCGAGTCGGTCAGACCGACGACTCGCGCCGCCACCTCGACCGACAACTCCATGCTGAGGTCGCTGACATCGGCCCGGCCCGAGGCCTGCAGCCGCCCCAACAGCCGAGTCGTCAGCTCGTCGATGACGCCCTGGTAGTCGCGGTCGACGGTCTTGGGCGCGAAGAAACGGGCGATCGCGGTGCGCTGCTCGCGGTGAGCCTCACCGTCCTGAAAGATCACCGACGGCCGCAGACGCCGCATCAGCACGTTGTCGGTCGTGGCGCCCTGACGAGCCCGCTCGGCGTCACGCAACACCTGGCGCACCGCGGCGTACGTGCGCAGGTGCCACACCCCGTCGATGCGCTCGATTCCCGGGCGCCGGCCGTCGGTACCGAAGCCGGTCTTACGCCGTCCGGGAGCCGGGGCAGACTGGGTCGATGTATCAGTGCCCATGGCGTCCTCCTCGATGGCTTATGATTCATAGTGAATCATATTTCTGAGCCATCGTGAATCGGAAGGTGGCGGATGAGTCGTCCTCGTATCCCCCGGACCGACCAGCGGGTCACGCGCACGCATGCGCGGCTCACTGCCGCGCTGGTCGATCTCAGCAGCTCACGGCCGTTCGAGACGGTCACGGTGCGCGACCTCACCGAGCACGCGGGGGTGGGCTACGCGACGTTCTTTCGTCACTACCCGAGCATCGAGGGGCTGCTGCGGGCCACGGTCGATGACCTGTACAGCGAGCTGGTGGAGTTGCTCCCGCCCCTGGCGGGCGGGGCGCCCCGGGAGGCCGGGGCCGTGGTGTTCCGGCACGTGGCGGAGCATCCGGAGGTGTACCGCCTGCTGCTGTGGGCGCCACGCTCGTACGGGCTGCTCGAGCGGATGACCGACATCGCCACGCGCGGACTGGACGAGGCCTACGAGCCGCTCCCGGACGCGACCGTGCCCCCCGACGTGGCCGCGGGCCATTTCGTCGCCGCGTTCCTCGGGCTCATCGACTGGTGGCTCGCGCACGACATGCCCTACCCCCCTGAGCAGATGGGCGGCATCTACGAGGACCTGGTGCTTCGCCCCGTGGAGGCCACGGCCCTGCGCCGCCGCGACGCGACGACCGCGGAGTAACCGCCCGCCCCACGCGGCTAGTCAGGGCCACGGCGTCACCGACGACCCCGATGACGACAGATCGACCTCACCCGCCGACTCCTCGACCACATCAGTGCAGGTCAGAGGCTTCTGCCCCGTGGGCGGCCCCGCGATCTGTCGTCATCTGTGTCGTCCGTCCGACGTGGGCGGCCGCATCGCCCACCGTTCACAGGCGCTGAAGGCGGACGATGAGGTCGTCGTGATGGCGGGCGCCGGCGCCGTGCACGGCGTCGCGGGTGCGTTGCTCATCGGTGACGACGCGCCAACCGCCCACCTCCTCGGCGAGGGCCCGGACGTCCTCCGGTGACACGTACGCATCGGGGTCGCAGCCGTGTTCTCGGGCGTGGTCGCGGTCGATGTCGGCGTGGTGGACGACGAGCAGCGTGCCGCCAGGTGCGACGAGGTCGAGGAGTCGGTGCTCGACGACCCGTTCAGGCGTGCGCAGCAGGACCGGGAACAGCGCGCTGACCAGGTCGAACGACCCGAGTTGCAGCGGCGCCTCGACGAGCCCCGACGCGACACCGTCGACCGATACACCCGCCTGCGTCGCAGCCGCGCGGGTGAGGTCGACGGCACGCGTGGAGATGTCCAGACCGGTCACCCGCCAGCCGCGACCGGCGAGCCACACGGCGTCGGCGCCCTCACCGCAGCCCACGTCGAGCGCCCGACCGGGGCTCAGGTCCTCGACTTCGGCGACCAGCGCCTGGTTGGGGTTGCCGCTCCACACGCGCTCGCCGGAGTAGCGCTCATCCCATGCGGCCGCCGAGTGCGGCGCGCCGTGATTCCCACTCATGCGGCCATTGTGCGCCGAGCCCGCAGCCCACCTAGGAGCAGGCTGGTCAGTCCAGACGATCAGGTGATCAGGTCGGTCGGGGAGTTCTTGGTGCGTTTGATGGCGTCGGCGATCCAGTAGGCCATCGCGCAGACGGTCTCGGTGGGGTTGCTGCCCGGGTTCTGCGGGAAGAGGGCGGCGCCGACGACGAAGACGTTGGGGGCATCCCAGACCTGGCCGTAGCGGTTGGTCACCGAGTTGCCCGGGTCGGTGCCCATGATCGCGCCGCCGGTCGGGTGGATGGCGCCCGCGGAGATGCCGAAGGGTTCGAGCTCCCGGTCGGCGTGGACGCGCTCTGCGCCCATGGCCTCGGCGATCTCCTCGAGCCGGTCGGTGAGGTAGGCGTACATCTTCTTGCTGTTGTCGGTCCAGTCGAACGTGATGCGGAGTAGAGGCTGACCGTAGGCGTCCTTGTACGTGGGGTCGAGGTCGAGGAACTTGCCCTCGTCGGGCATGTCCTCGCCGTGCATGCCGAGCGGGACGGTGCTGTTGTACGCCTCGAACATCGCGTCCTTGAACGCCTGCCCCCACTGGCGCGGCTCGTCGCCGTTGTCGCCGTTCTCGTCCTCGTCGTCGGCGCCCGCCTCACCAGTGCCGAAGTAGATCTCATCGAGGGTGCCGATGGGCTCGACCTCGCCCATGCCGGCGCGCAGGTGCGCCCCGCCGATGAAGTCGAGGTCGCTGTGGTCGAACACGTCGCCGTAGAAGTCCTGGATGGCGTACCTGGTGTCCGTGTTCCCCATGAAGAGGTTGAACTTGCGGCCGGGGAAGACCGCCGAGACGGGGTTGGCGACGAGCTGGTCGGTGTAGTTGCGGCCCACCAGACCTCGGTTGTTGCCGACGCCGTCGGGGTGGGCGCTGTTGCGCGAGAGCAGCAGCAGCCGCACGTTGGTGTACGTGAAGCCGGTGAGCATGACCCGCGCCGCCGGTTGCAGATGTTCTTGACCGTGTCGATCGATGTAGCGCAGCCCGGTCGCGTGCCCCTGGTCGTTCATCTCGATGCCGACGACGGTGCTGTGCGTGCGCACTTCGTACTTGCCCGTCTCGAACGCCGCCGGCAGGTAGGTCGTCAGCGGGCTGCCCTTGGCGTCGACCTCGCACCCGAACATCGAGCAGTACCCGCAGTAGAGGCACCCGGCCCGGGGCGAGCCGGTGAGGTCGTTGTAACCCTGGGAGAGAATGGACGAGGCCGTCTTGTAGGGGTGGTACCCGAGCGAGGAGCAGGCCTGCGAGAACAACTTGCCGTGGGCCATGCCCTCCAGCGGCGGCATCGGGTAGGGGCGTGAGCGAGGGCCCTCGAAGGGGCTGCCGTGCCCGGTGAGCTGACCGGCGATGTTGCCGGCGACCCCGGAGATGCCGAGGTCGTACTCGAACCGGTCGTAGTACGGCTCGAGTTCGTCATACGTCAGGGGCCAGTCCTGGATGAGGTTGCCCTCGGGCAGCTTGTCCTCGCCGTACCGCTCGACGTGGTGGCTGCGGTACCGGAAGTCCATGGGCAGGAACCGCCAGGAGCCGGCCGCCCAGTGCATCGACGTGCCGCCGAGGCCCTGCCCCACCGTCTTCGACCCGTGCTCCCGAAAGGGCAGGCTCGGCTTGTCGGCCGCGGGGCGCCACGTCCAGGTCTCGCGGGCGAGGTCCTGCAGCAATTGGTTGCGGTGGCTGTACCGCAGATAGTCGTGGTTGTGGGCGAAGTCCGGCCACGTCCACTGTGCGCGCCCGCGCTCCAGGGACACGACGGTCAGTCCCTCACCGGTGAGTTGCTGGGCGATGATGGACGCCGCGAACCCGGTGCCCACCGCGACGACATCGACCTCGGGGTGTACCTGCATGCCTCGTCTACCTGTCAGTCGATGGGGCCGTTGGGGTGGCGGCGGCGCACAGCGGGCACGCCATGGGCGTGGTGGCCGCCGCGGTCGGTGCTGAACGACGGCAGGTCGAGCAGGCTTTGGGGGGTGACGTCGTAGTTCTCGTCGACGAAGTCCGCCGGCGCGAAACTGCGGCGGGCTCCGGGGAAGCCGATGTGTCGCCAGCCGACGAGGTCGCGGTTGCCCCCGTAGGCGGGGTCGGCGAGGAACCCCTGCAGGGTGTGCTCGCGGACGAGGTCGAAGAAGTCGTCGGCGGACAGGTCGTCGAACACGTCGGTGACGTCGTCGTCCTCGGCGTCCTCGAGGGCTTCGAGCAGGGCGTCCTGGTCGTCCTCGGATGCGTCCGCGAAGTCACTGCCGAACCGCGCCTCGCTCAACACATCGAGGCGGGGCAGGCCCATCTGATACATCTGCAGGGGCACGAACGGGGACTGGCGTCCGTACCGGCTCAACTCGTCGGCCTTGATCCAGACGACGTTGTCGTCAGTGTCCGCGGGCGGGGTGTCGCCCTCGTAGGTGCGGGCGAACGGGCCCTGCATGTACGCCGGCGACGGGTGACCCGAGTGGCTCTCGAGCAGGTGGTCTATGTAGTAGATGACCGCTGCCTCGCGGGCGCCGGGCTCCTCTGCGGTGCCGGGGATGATGCGCGCCACCATGGCGTCGAGGGTGCGGGCTTGGTCGGGGTTGAGGACGCGGAGGGCATCACGCGCCGGCGGGGTCACCGGATGGTCGGGCGTGGAGCCCTCGTGCACCGGAGCCGCCCCGTCTTGTCGGGTGCAGGCGGTGGCGAGACCGACGCCGACGACCCCGAGGCCACTGAGCCCGAGGAAGCGACGGCGTCCCAGTCCGGGTCGGAGAGCGTCGGCAGGCTGTTCAGGGTCCATGTAGCGTCCATCTCCTGACGGGTGCTCGGGGTGCCCCTTCTGCGAGGACAGTACCAACCGGACCGTCCCGACGAGCCGCCAGATCGACCGCCAATGTGGTGACTGGATCGATCCGGCAGAGCTGATGTGGTCGACCTGCGCTCAGGTGAACCGGCCGGCGCTCGAGCGCCGGTCGCTCGACGGTCTGGTGCTGGACAGGGTGCCCTCGGCAACGTCGCCACGTGGCGGAGGTGGTCGCACAATCTGTCATCGTGCGTGTCATCGATCAGACGCGGCCGATGAGAGATGGAGCCGACGAGCTGCACCCGTACACGGATGAGCGTGTCAGTACTGGAGAATCTGAAGCCGCTGCGCCTCTACTGATCGCATCGATGAGCAACGTCGTGTCGAGATGGATTACGGGGAGGGCTCGCGGACGGGGTGCTCGCGCCGCTCGTCAACCGCCGCAACGACAGCGTCGACGGTCTCCTCCGACACCTCACTGGCGTCCGACGCGTCGAGGAGGTCCCCGGCCGTGGACCGTGCGGCCGGCAGGTACTTCTTGATGACCTGTGAGAACGAATCACCATGCTTGAGACGACGGAGGCGCTCGTAGGCCTCCAGGTCGATCGTGATCGTCTTCACGGCCATGTACTCAGCGTAGAAGGAAGCCTGAGGGCGATCGGCCCTGGTGCGTCAGCCATCGGTGGCGATGACGTCGAACGTGATACCGGCGTCGATCAGCCGGCGCGTGAGGTTCTCTCCCATCGCCGTCGCGGTGGTGACCTGCCCGGCCGTCGGCGGGTTGTCGTCGAGGGCCAGGCACAGGGCGGACTCGGCGAGCATCTTGGCCGTCTCGGTGTATCCGGGGTCGCCACCACTGATCCGGGTGTGCACCCTCCGGCCGCCTCCCTCGCCGAGGAAGTCGACGGTGAACCGGGTGCGGGCGCGCCGTTCTTCGGACGGTCCATCACCCTGGGGGCTGCGGCGCCCGATCGCGCGGCGCAGCGGCGGCACCTGGACGACGGCCAGGGCGGCACCGAACCCGACGACGGACCCGACCACCGTGCTGGCCCGGCGTGCTCCGACGTAGTGGGCGTAGCTGAAGTCCGGTCCGTAGTCGTCGCGCGCGAGCGCCGAACGCGTGACGATCTCCGCGTCGATGGTGGGGAACGGGATCAGCCACGTGCCGAGCACTCGGTCGCGGCGTGGCCTACCGATGACGCTGCGGGCGCGCCTACCGGCCGGCTGTGGCTCGCGACGCTTGCGCTCGGACGCAACCTGCTGCATGGAGCGCAGACGAGAGAGCTGCTCGAGGCCGGAGTGCACGGATCCTCCGGACAGGGTGGCGTTGGTGCGCACGACTCCCCGCATGGTGATGGGCATGCCGGCGGGCAACTGCTGGACGGTGAACAGGGCGCCGAGGTCGTGGGGGATGGAGTCGAAGCCGCAGGCGTGGACGATGCGCGCACCGGTGCGCACCGCTGAGTCGTGGTGCTCGAGGTACATCCGGTCGACGAACTCCGGCTCCCCGGTGAGGTCGACGTAGTCGGTCCCGGCCGCTGCGCAGGCGGCCACCACCGGGCCGCCATGCTCGAGGTAGGGGCCGACGGTGGTGATGACGACCCGCGTGGACTCGGCGACCCGGGTCAGCGTCGCGGGCTCGGCGACGTCGGCGTGCAGGAGCGCCACGTCGGCCATCGCGGGGTCGATCCCGGCGAGCCGGTCGCGGACCGCTTCGAGCTTCGCGCGGTTGCGCCCTGCGAGAGCCAACCGAACCTCGGTGGGCGCGTGGGCAGCGAGATACTCGGCGGTCAGGCCGCCCGTGAACCCGGTGGCGCCGAACAGGACCAGATCGTAGGGGCGTGGGGTACTCATGAACGGATGTGCCTCTCGGTCGGGCTCTCGGCGATGCCTCGGCCATCCTGACAATGGGTGTGTACAGATGCGACGCCCAGTGTGAACAACGCCAGGATGCCGTGTCGGTCTCCGGTCGGCCGACGGGCCCCTGGCTGCGAGCAGAAGTGCCGGAGCCCGCCGAGCTCAGTCGTCGGCCAGGAGCCCTCATGGCTGATGACCGGCTCGACCGCACTACTACCATGACCGGCATGGCACGCCCCGAGAAATTCTCCTACGCGGTGTGCGGGGACGAGGTCGTCGTCACGCACCACGGCAAGGCGGCCGCTCTCCTCCGCGGCAGGAAGGCGCGAGATTTCCTCGACGACGTCGAGACCCAGGACCCCCAAGAACTCATGGCCCGGCTCACCGGCAACTACCGGCGAGGCAACGAGCACCAGGCCCGCCAGCACCCACGCAACAGAGGACGCTGACGAGGCCGGCTTGCAGGCAGGGACAGCCGTCTCGACACGGGGTCAGTAGGTCGCCGCCATGTTCGTGAAGCGGGAGTAGTGGCCCTGGAAGGCGACGGTGATCGTGCGGGTGGGGCCGTTACGGTGCTTGGCGACGATGATGTCGGCCTCACCCTCACGCGGAGAGTCCGGCTCATACACCGACTCACGGTGCAGCAGCATGACCATGTCGGCGTCCTGCTCGATGGAGTTGTGCACCGCGATGCCGTCGGCGATGAAGTTGTGCGTGTCCAGCACCGTCGCGTCGAAGACCTCCTCGAACCCGTCGAAGTCGACCCCGACGACGATCTCCCACTCGACGTCGTTGATCGCCTCCAAGTCGGCCTCATCCCGGTCCAGGACCGCCGCCACCTGCCGCAAGGTGCCCACAGAACCGTCGCTGTCGGCCAGTTCGGTCGGGTCCGACGTCACCGGCGACAGCGCCGAGGCCACGTCCTGCCACAACGCCATCTGACCCTCGCCCGGCAGCGGCACCGACGACGCCTGCTTCACGATCTCCAGCAAGCGAGCTGCGTCCTGCTCGGTCGGGCCCTCGATGCCGATCTCCTGAAGGAAACGGCGCTGCGAGTCCACGTCGACGACGTCCAGCACCCACCCCGACTCGTCGCCGGTGATGACGCACGAGATGCCGAACCGCAGCAGCAACCGCGACAACCGGTCGAGGCGCACCCGATCGTCGGCGAAGCAGAACACCTCTCCGCCGGGACGGCTCGACGACAGGGTCACCCCGCCCGCGACGGAGAAGAACGTCCGCAAGAACAGCGCGATCTGCGCCTTCGGCAACGAATTGACCACTGAGGGGACCGTCGCCGACGGGTGCTCGGCGCACAGCAGCGCCCCCGTTCGCACGTCCTCGTCGGCCCAGCCCTCCTCGACAGCGACCGGTGCCGACACGTGCCGCGGCGCCGCCACCCGCATCCCGCACGTGATCTCCCCGAGCGGGACCCACCCGTCGTAGGTGAGGAACGGGTGGTTCTCGGTGGCGCGCACCGTCTTGCCCGAGGCCAACGTCAACCGGTACACGGGCTTGACGCCCGTGGAGAACGCGTGCGTCATCGGGCGACGCACGTACCGCAGCGACTCGTCCAACGCCCACACCGGGACGTCCTTCTCACCGCTCGCGGCCAACTCACCGATCGTCACCTCGGCGCCGGTGTCGGCCCGCAGAATCCGCGTGTCCGCCGTCAGGCACCCCGACTCACGCAGGTCGCTCACCTGCGGTTTCTTGTCGGTTCGCTGCTCGGGACCACGGTTCAGCTGGGACAACGCGATGACCGGCACCTCGATCTCCTTCGCCAACAACTTGAGCGCACGCGAGAACTCCGACACCTCCTGCTGGCGCGACTCCACGCGCTTGCCCGAACTCATGAGCTGCAGGTAGTCGATGATGACCATCTTGAGGTTGTGTCGCTGCTTGAGCCGCCGACACTTGGCGCGGATCTCCATGAGCGACATGTTGGGCGAGTCGTCGATGAACAACGGCGCCTCGCTGACCTCACCCATCGTTCGAGCGAGCCGGCTCCAGTCCTCATCGCGCATCGTGCCCTTACGCATGTGCTGCAACTGGATCTGCGCCTCAGCACTCAGCAGACGCATCGTGATCTCGTTGCGGCTCATCTCCAACGAGAAGACCACCGTCGCCATGTCGTTGTGGATCGCGGCTGCGCGCGCAAAATCCAAGGCCAGCGTCGAGTTGTGCGTGGGAACCATCGACTGCCCCGCCAAGTACAGGTGGTCGCTTGCCTCGACCTGGATGCAACGGACCGGAACCGAGGGCACCGGGGTGATCGCCGCGAATCGACGCTCCCCGTCGACGTGCACAGCATCGCCACCGGCAAGGCGGTCCCCAATATCGGCCGTGGTGCTGATCGGGCCGCCGACGACCGGCCACAAGTGCTCCTCGTCGGCGACGATGCTCCCGCCGTCGGAGAACCCCACCTCGTAGCAGGGCCGACCCTTCATGACCTCGGTTGCCGCGACGACTTTCGTCGGCTTGCCGTCGGCGCCCAGCACCTCGTCGCCCACGGATACTTCACCCATCGTCGTCCACCCAGACGGCGTCGGCAGCGGGGTGTCCAGCGCCAGTGCTTTGCCCATAGCCGGACGCGCCGCGATGACAATCATCTGTCCGGGGTGCAATCCGTTGGTCAAATCGTCCAGGTCGGTGAACCCCGTCGGCACACCCACCATCTCGCCGGTCGAGCCGGAGGCCTGCTCGATCTCATCGGCCGTGGCCTCGAGGAGCTCGCCGAGCAGGTGGTAGTCCTCGCCGCCGCGCTTGTCGGCGACCGCGTACACCTCCGCCTGCGCCGTGTTGACGATCTCCTCGACGTCGCCACCGTCGGTGCCGTAGCCGAGCTGCACGATGCGCGTCCCCGCATCGACGAGACGCCGCAGCACCGCGCGCTCCGCGACGATCTGCGCGTAATACCCCGCGTTCGCGGCCGTCGGCACCGCCGAGATGAGCTGGTGCAAGTACGACTGGCCGCCCACCCGCGACAACTCGCCCCGCTTGGTCAGCTCGTCGGCCACCGTGATGGCGTCGGCCGGCTCACCCCGCCCGTACAGGTCGAGGATCGCCTCGTACACCAGCTCGTGCGCCGGACGGTAGAAGTCGGTGCCCTTGAGGACCTCGATGGAGTCGGCGATCGCGTCCTTCGACAGCAACATGCTGCCCAGCACGCTCTGCTCGGCACCCACGTCCTGCGGGGGAACGCGGTCATCGACAGGATCCGCAGCCACCGACAGCCGGTCGTCGAAATCCGACCGATCCACCCGCGCGAGCGACATGCGTCTCCCCTTCTGCCAACCACGAACCGGACCAGAAAAGCCCCGCCGCTGACGCCACCCTGCACGCCACCACCGACAACCCTTCGCCCGCCCACGCCCCCCACCGACGGGCCACCGGAGGGAGGCCGATCACGGCCGAGGGGTGAGCCGGATGCCCAACGCTAGAGCCGCTCGGACGCCCGTCACAAACGGATGACCCACCCCACCTGGGGACAGGATGTGGACGACCCGGTGGACAACGTCCACATCCTGTGGACACCGCTGGGGACAACACCGGGAGTTGTCCACGGGCCCCGTCGTGAGCAGGGACGTTGTCGGTGGATGAACCGCTCGGCGATTGATTCGTCACATCCGGCAACACCGATCCGTCCCCTCCTGGGGAACCCGTACAGGAACTTGACGCCTGATTGACCCAGGCCCACACGCGTCCGCCACCTGGCCAGCGTCGATCCTCCACACACCGGACCAACCGGACACCCACGTCCCTCCCAGGAGACCCCGCACTGACGACGCAAAGACCCGGTCAACCGTCCACATCCTGGATCACTCGGGTCACGTGCCCTGCCCACACTGCGACCCCCGACACCGGCCACAGCGCCGACGACGTTCACTGACACCGTGCCCTCCGACGACCGACTCGACGAACGCGCCATCCGCGCCGAAGTCCTCCGCCTCGGCATACCCGCCCTGCTCACGCTGCTCGCCGAGCCCCTGTTCCTCCTCGCCGACACCGCGATCATCGGGCACCTCGGCACCGCACCGCTGGCCGGCCTCGCCATCGCCGGCACCATCCTCGGCACCGCGGTCGGCATCTTCGTGTTCCTCGCCTACGCGACGACCGCGCTCGTCGCCCGCCGCCTCGGAGCCGGGGCACACGACCAGGCCCTCTCGGCAGGTCTCGACGGGCTCTGGCTCGCCCTGATCCTCGGCGCGCTCACCGTCGCCGTCCTCCTGCCCACCTCGGGACCCCTCGTCGCCTCCTTCGGGGCCGGGCCGGAGGTGAACGTCCAGGCCGAGATCTACCTGCGGATCTCCCTGATCGGCATCCCTGCCATGCTCGTCGTCCTCGCCCTCACCGGCGTGCTCCGCGGCCTGCAGGACACGACCACCCCCCTCATCGCCGCCGCCGCGGGGTTCGGCGCCAACATCGTTCTCAACCTCGTCCTCGTCCACGGCGTCGGCCTCGGGATCGCCGGAGCCGCATGGGGCACGGTCATCGCGCAGGTCGGCATGGCGCTCGGTCTCGGCGTCGTCGTCGTCCGGGCAGCCCGCCACCACGGCGCCTCCCTTCGGCCCGCCCCACTGGCTGTCCTGCGCGCCGCCCGCGACGGCCTGCCACTGCTGATCCGCACCCTCGCGCTACGCGCCGTCATCGTGCTCACCACCTGGGTTGCCGCCGGCTTCGACGAGGTCACGCTCGCCGCCCACCACGTCACCTGGACGATCTGGACGTTCCTCGTCTTCGCCCTCGACGCCCTCGCCATCGCCGCCCAAGCCCTCATCGGCAAGGCTCTCGGCGCCGGTGACGCCCGCGCAGCGCGCGCCCTCACCGCCCTCATGACGCGCTGGTCGATCCAGTTCGGTGTCGTGCTGGGCGTGGTCATCGCGCTGCTCGCCCCGGTGCTTCCGCTGCTGTTCACGACCGACCCCGGCGTCCGAGCCGCGCTGGTTCTCGGTCTGCTCGTCGTCGCCGCCGGGCAGCCGATCGGGGCGTACGCCTTTCTCCTCGACGGAGTCCTCATCGGCGCCGGCGACGCCCGCTGGCTCGCGTGGGCCCAGGTCGGGCTGCTCATCGCCTACCTGCCCGTCGTCGGGCTCCTCGCCGCCACGACCGACCTGCTCGCCGCCGCCGGCGCCGGCCTGGCGCTCGCCGGGATCTGGGCCGGGTTCAGTGTGTTCATGCTGCTCCGGGCAGCGGTGTTGGGGCACCGGGCACGCAGCGACACGTGGCTGGTCACCGGGATGCGGTGACCACGTCGCCCGGCCCCCCACCCCCCGTTGGTTGAGGAGGAGCGCAGCGACGTCTCTAGAGAAACCATGGTGACGTCAGGGGACACGTTCGGCAGTGGTCTCGAGACACTCGCTTCGCTCGCTCCTCGACCAACGGGGTGGTGGGCCCGCGTCGTGACGGTGGCGATGGTCTCGAGACGCTTCGCTCCTCGACCAACGGGGGGTGGGACCTGCCGCAGACATGGCAATGGTCTCGAGACGTCGCTTCGCTCCTCCTCGACCAACGGGGGTACCCGACCCACGGGGCGGGGGCTACTCGCCGACGAGGACGTCGTCGTGGGTGGCTCGTACCCGGTCCATGACCGACAGGGTGAACACCGTCGCGGCCAGCGGGCGGATCGGGGTCTCCGTGAGACCGGCGTCGATGCAGCGCGCCACCTCCAGGGCCTCGTGGAAGAGGCCCGCGTGCGCGATCGGCTCCTCCTCATACCGCAGGGTGCGCCCGTCACGCAGGATCACGTCGAACGCGCCCGGCTGGTAGAAGCACCGCTCCAGATCGACCCGCCCCTGCGTCCCCGCAATGGTCGCGCGCGTCGGCAGGTCGGCCTCGATGGAGGCCGCCAGCGACGCGAGCCGCCCGTCACCGAAGTCGAGACCGGCGCTGAACTGACCCGTGACTCCGGAGGCGCTGCGCGTCCCCTCACCGACCACGCCGATCGGGGCCGCGTCACCGAACGCCCACGTCGCGAGGGTGATCGGGTAGGTGCCCAGGTCGAGCATCGCCCCACCGGCCAGGGCCGGGTCGAAGATGCGGTGCTCGTGCTCGAACCACTCACCCATGTCGGCGACGACCGTCGTCAGGTCGCCGAGCATGCCGTCGGCCAGCACCTGCCGGAGCACGTCGTACTTCGGCAGAAACAGCGTCCACATCGCCTCGGCGCAGAACACGCCCGCAGCCTGTGCCGCACTCGCGATGCGTCGAGCCTCGTCGGCGTTGATCGCGAACGGCTTCTCCACGAGCACGTGCTTACCCGCGGCGATGGCCAGCAGCGCGTTCTCCAGGTGCTGCGGGTGCGGCGTCGCGACGTACACGACGTCGACATCGTCGGCCGCGACGAGCTGCTCGTAGCTCGGGTAGGCCGTCTCGACGCCGAGACGGGTCGCCGCCTCCTGCGCCGAGGCCGCCGACCGGGATCCGACAGCGACCACCTGCTGCGTGGTGTGCCCGCGCAGGGCGTCGATGAACTGCTGCGCGATCCACCCCGTGCCGAGCACACCCCACCGGAGGGCAGGCACATCGGACGCGGCCGGACGCCGGGAGGTCGGCAACGTCATGACACGTTCGCGATCTCGTCCATGACGACCAGGCGCGACTCCCGACGCGACAGGTCGGCGGCCTCCGCCATCCGCTGCGCCTGCAGCCCGTCGTAGACGGTGCACGGGCTCGGCCGCTCCCCCCGGGCAACCTCGACGAACGCCCTCAGCTCACGCACGAAGGCGGGCACGAAGCGGTCCATGAAATTGATGACGCGCGGGCCCGGCGGGAAGCTCACGCCCGGCTCCGCCGACGTCAGAGCCAGGGTGTCGTCCAGACCGACGGCGAGGTCGCCGGTCGACCCGTGGACCTCCATGCGCACGTCGTGCCCGAAGGCGTTGTGCCGCGAGCACGCGAACGACACGAGCACGTCGTTGTCCATGACGAACACCCCGGCCCCGGTGTCGACGTCACCGGCCGCACGGATGTAGTCGGCGCCCCGGTTCGACCCGGCCGCGTACGCCGTGCGCACCTCGGCACCGGTGACGAACCGGATGATGTCGAAGTCGTGAATGCTGCAGTCCCGAAAGATGCCGCCGGATACCGTGACGTACTCCTCCGGCGGCGGCGCCGTGTCGAGGGTGACCGCCCGCACCGAGTGCACGAACCCGAGTTCGTCGGCGGCGACCGCCTGCTGGGCCCGCATGTAGGCCGCGTCGAAGCGCCGCTGGAACCCGATGTGGATCGGCACCTCGCTCGCCCGCTCCAACTCGGCCAGCGACAGGGCGGCCTCGAGGCTCGCGGCGACGGGCTTCTCGCAGAAAGTCGGCACCCCGGCCGCGACACCGGCCCGCACGAGCGACTCGTGGGTCGTCGTCGGCGTCGTGATGATGAACCCGTCGATCCGCGTGAGCAGATCCTCCACCGAATCGGCCGCCGAGACTCCCAGCTCACCGGCCACCTCGGCGGCGCGCCCCGGGAGGGCGTCGGCGAGGACGACCTCGCTCACTCCGTCGAGGTCCAGCAACGTCTGGGCGTGATACGCCCCGATCCGACCGGTGCCTGCGATGCCGATGCGCACGATCCACTCCCTCATCTTTCAGCGTCTTTGCACTGACATTCTCACATTGAGGTGCGATGGGGGAAGAGGTCACGCCGAAGGCCGGCACCCCGTACGGGGTACCGGCCTTCGGGAGGCGCAACGGCGGCCGATGACCGACATCGGTCAACACCGCGTCAGCGGCTCTGGACCGCCAGCTTGACGGTGGCGAGCACCTCGGGGTGCAGACGCACCTGCGCGGTGTGCTCACCCGTCGACTTCACCGGGGCGGGGAACTCGACGGTGCGGCGGTCGATCGTGATGCCCTCGGCCTTGGCGGCCTCGGCCACCTCCGCCTGCGAGATCGCGCCGAACAGACGACCGGAGTCGCTGGCCTGCGCGGCGATCGTCAGCGTGCGGGCCTCGAGCTGGCCCTTGACACCCTTGGCGTCCTCCAGGGAGGCGATGACACGAGCCTCACGGGCCTTACGCAGCGCGTCGACCTGCTTCTGGCCGCCTCGCGACCACGGGGTCGCCAGACCGCGCGGCAGCAGGTAGTTGCGGCCGTACCCGTCCTTGACCTCGACGACGTCGCCGGCAGAACCGAGACCGGTCACCTCGTGGGTGAGGATCAACTTCATGATTGTCTCCTTCTCTCTGACCGGCTCAGCGAGCCGAGCTGGAGTAGGGAAGCAGCGCCATCTCGCGGGCGTTCTTCACGGCCTTCGCGATGAGCCGCTGCTCCTGGACCGACACACCGGTGACGCGACGGGCACGGATCTTGCCGCGGTCGGAGATGAACTTCCGCAGCAGCGTCGTGTCCTTGTAGTCGATGTTCTCGATCTTCGCGGCCTTGAGCGGGTTGGCCTTCTTCTTGGGCTTGCGCACAACGGGCTTCGCCATCGTGGTGCTCTCCTCTCGTGAGAGCCCGGAGTGATGCTCCGGGATGGGTCGTACTCGATTCGATGCAGGACGCCGAGGCGTCCCGGTGCGGGCGAACTCACCCGCGGTTGGACGGCGCCACTAGGGGCGCGTCCGGTTGGATCGTTGGATCAGAAGGGGGGCTCGTCGTAGGAGGGGGCGTTGCCCCACCCGGAGTTGCCGCCCTGCTGGTTGCCGCCACCGCTACCGCCGCCGCTGGGGCCCGAGGCCCACGGGTCGGACTCCGGTCGGCCGCCCTGCTGGCCGCCGCCGTAGCCGCCACCCTGCTGGCCCTGGCCGCCGCCGTAACCGCCGCCTCCGCCACCGGAGAAGCCGCCGCCGCCACCACCGCCACCACGCTGGGTCTTGGTGACCTTCGCGGTGGCGTAGCGCAGCGAGGGGCCGACCTCGTCGACCTGCATCTCCATGACGGTCCGCTTCTGGCCGGTCTCCTTGTCGTCCCACGAGCGGGACACCAGGCGACCGGTCACCACGACACGCGTGCCACGGGTGAGGGACTCGGCCACGTTCTCGGCCGCGTCGCGCCACACCGAGCAGCGCATGAACAGCGTCTCGCCGTCCTTCCACTCGTTGCTCTGCCGGTCGAACTGACGCGGCGTCGAGGCGACGGTGAAGTTGGCGACCGCGGCACCGGAGGGCGTGAAACGCAGCTCCGGGTCGGCGGTGAGGTTGCCGATGACGGTGATGACGGTCTCGCCTGCCATGAGGGGTTCCTAGCGTCGGTGGTGGACGGTGATCAGGCTGCGTCGGGACGGAGCAGCTTGGTGCGCAGCACCTGCTCGCTCAGGCCCAGCTGCCGGTCCAGCTCCTTGGCGGTGGCCGGCTCGGCGGTGAAGTCGATGACGACGTAGATGCCCTCGGACTTCTTCTTGATCTCATAGGCCAGGCGGCGCCGGCCCATGAGGTCGAGGTTGTCGACGGTCCCCTTGTCGTTCTTGATGACGTTGAGGAATCGCTCGAGCGTGGGCGCGACCTGACGGTCGTCCACCTCGGGGTCGAGGATGATCATGAGTTCGTACTGACGCATGCGATAACCCACCTCCTTCGGTCTAGGCGGTCACGGTCTCTCCGTGACAGGAGGGTTGCAGCGTCCCGGACCCGCCGCGCCGAAGGATCGGTGCTGAGGGTTGATGGGATACCTCAGCGTACCGGGCGAGGGCAGCTGCGGGGTAATCCGTCCACAGGCCCGGTGTGTGGTCGTCCGTGTCACCGCGGGTCGGGCGCCGCCCGTGGCGTGGCCTCACCGTTCTCGCCCCGGCGCGTGTACATGACGACGACCGCGTCGGGAGCCTCCGCGATGGGCCCGGCGGCCTCGTCGTCGGCGATGCCCTGTCGGCCGCGGATCTGCCGGATCGTGGCGATGACCAGCCACGACATACCGAGCAGCCGCACGATGAGGAACACGGCGTACCAGGCCGGCGGGAGGGCGGCCCGCTCGTCGTGCAGACCGCCGAGGTAGAGCCACACCGCGACGAACGCCGTCACCTCCGTCGCCGCCCAGATGAGGTGGTCGCGCCACGGCAGCCGGGCGAGGGCCAGGAACGGCAGCACCCACAGCGCGGCCTGGACCGGGAGCGCCTTGCCCGTCATGAGGATGATGAGGACGACGATGAGCGCCACCTCACCGACCCGTGGCCGTACGTGGGTCGAGAAGGTGAGCCACACGGCGACAGCCCCCGCGAGCACCCACCCGAGGACCGCGAAGACGAGCAGGACCTGCGGTGAGAGTCCTCGCCCGGCGAGGGTGGCGAGGTACCAGGGGGACCCCAGCTCGGCGCCCGCGGTCATCCACACCTGGTAGCTCGCGAGGGTCGTCGTCCCGTACACCAGCGTGGCGCCACCGATGACGACGACGGCGGTGATCACGGCTGTTCCCGCCATCCGCGCCCACTGGTGCCGCACCCCCGCGCGCACGGCCAGGCCGAGAAGGACGAGGAGCACGACGATCGACAGGGAGCGGGTACTCATCGCCAGCCCGAGCGCGACGCCTGCGGCCACCGGCTGCGACCGACTCCACGCCCAGAGGCCCACGCTGACCAGGGCGATCGCCGCGAGGTCGGGAGACACCAGCGCCACGGTGACCAGGACGGGGCTGAACGCCACGTGCGCCGCGAACTCCGGACGCGACGGGACCGTCCACACCAGGGCGCACACGATGACGACGAGACACAGCGCGGCGAGGATCGTCCACGCGATGAAGAAGCCCTGCTGCCGGGCCAGGCCCGTCTCGGGGGCCGCGAACGACAACAGCCAGATGAGGATGCCCGAGCCGACCGGCTGGGTGACGGCGTCGCCCGAGCCGTAGGGCAGCCCCGAACCGGGCAGACCCGTGAACGCCGCGTAGGTGGGCAGGTCGGAGTAGCAGGCCTTCCAGTACGCCTCGGGCGCCGCCCATCCGTACCGGACGCAGTGGCTCTTCTGCAGGAACCCCAGCGCGAGGGTGAGGCAGGCCCCGAGGGAGAGCAGCCCGGCGAGGATCAGCGCCCTGCGCGCGGGGACGACATCGGCGGCGTGACGCCCTCTCGGGCCCCCGAAGAGGGTGGTCGCCACGCGTGCGAGCGCGTCGGTCGAGCGATCGTGAGGACGTCTCCCCGACCCCGGAGACGCCGTCGCGGTCGAAGGCATGGACGCAGCTTACGTGCCCGTCGGACTCGGCGTCTCCCCTGACCCGCCGCCACCGGCGCCGGCCCCTTGCTGGTTCGAATCTCCTTGGTCCCCGGCCGGATCCGGCGGCGGGTCACCGCCGGTGTCGCCCTCGTCCTCCGGTGCGGGGTCCGGGTCGAGGGGGACGTCGGTGGGCTCCCACGTGACCTCCGGCTCGGCCGTCTCGGTCTCGGTGGGCTCCGGCTCCGGCGTGTACTCCCTCGTGGGTTCGGGGGTGGGCTCGGGACGCGGGGCGGGGCGCCACTGGCGATCGCCGATCCCGGTCCGCTCCGGGAAGTCCTGCCACTCCGTGCCCTCCACGGCCACGCGCATGTAGGCGGTCCACACATCCACCGGGTAGGACCCACCGGTGACGCCGCGGCCGAGCCCCGCCCCGCGCATCGGGATCGCGTTGCCGTCCTCGTCGGGCAGGTACATGCCGACGGCGGTGGCGATGTCGGGGGTGAAACCGTCGAACCAGACGGCGCGGTTCTCATCGGTCGTGCCGGTCTTGCCGGCGGCCGGGCGGTTGATGTTCTGCGCCCGCTGGGCGGTGCCGCGCAGCACGACCTGCCGCATCGCGTCGACGGCGTCGGCGGCGACGTCCTCTTCGATGACCCGCCGGGTCACCGGTGAGGCGATGTAGGTGGAGAAGCGTTCGTCGACGCCGTGCGCCTCCTTGATGAGGTACGGCTCGGCGCGGACTCCGCCGGCGGCGAGGGTCGCGTATGCCTTGGCCATGTCGATGACCCGGGGCGAGGCGGTCCCGAACACGTTGGCCGGGTTGTCGGCCAGGCCGAGGGTGTCTTGCGGGAGCCCGAGCTTGACGGCGGTCTCGACCATCTTCTCGGGGCCGATCTCGATGTTCAGCTCGGCGTAGGGGGTGTTGGCCGAGCGGGCCGTGGCCGTGCGCAGGTCGATCCACCCGAGGGACTGGTCGTTGTAGTTCTGGACGCGGCCGCTCTCGTTGCCGGTGCCCCGGAACGCCTCGAAGTAGCGGGGCGAGTTGGCGTCGAAGCTGCGCCGCGTGCTGATGCCCTCTTCGAGCGCTGCGACGAGGGTGAACACCTTGAACGTCGAGCCACCCTGCAGCTGCGCCTGCGTCGCGGCGCTGTACGGCTGTTCGCGGAAGTTGCGGCCGCCGTAGAGGGCCATGATGGCGCCGTCGCCGGGCTTGAGGGACACCAGACCCGTGCGCACCCCGGCGGCGGGCAGGTTGTTCTCCACCGCGCGGATCGCGGCCTGCTGCTTGTCCTGCTCGATCGTCGTGGTGATGCGCAGCCCGCCCATGTCGATCTGCTCGGGGGTGAGTCCCACCTTGTAGGCGAGCTCGTCCTTGACGAGCTGGACGACGTAGCCGTTGGGGCCGGACTTCTCCTCACCCTGGCGCGGCTCGCGGATCTCGGGCATCTGCACCGCGGTCCGCTCCTGCTCGGTCAGCCAGCCTTGCTCGACCATCCCGGCGAGCACGTAGTCCACGCGCCCTTCGAGGTTGCGCTGCGCGTCCTCTCCCATGGCCGGGTCGTACAGCGACGGTCCGCGGATCACCGAGGACAGGACGGCGCTCTCGGCGACGTCGAGCTGGTCGACGGTCTTGCCGAAGTAGGCCCGGGAGGCGGCCTGGATGCCGTAGGCGCCGCGCCCGAAGTAGATGGTGTTGAGGTAGTCGCGCAGGATCTCGTCCTTGCTGAGCTCCTGCTCGACCTTGAGGGAGATGACGAGTTCACGCGCCTTGCGCGTCAACGTCTGGTCCTGGGTGAGGAAGTAGTTCTTGACGTACTGCTGGGTGATGGTGGAGCCGCCCTGGACGGGCCCGCCGGTGAGGGTCGCCCAGACGGCTCGTCCGAGACCGGTGATGGAGAAGCCGGGGTTGTCGTAGAAGTTGCGGTCCTCGGCGGCGAGCATCGCGCGCTGCATGTGCAGGGGCACCACATCGAGTTCGACGGCTTCGCGGTCGACGGCGCTGACGCGAGCCATCTCGGTCTGCCCATCGGCGTAGTAGATGATCGACGTCTGGCTCTGCGCCGCCTCGTTGGGGTCGGGGATGTCGACCAGGGTGTAGGCGGCCGCCGCGACACCGGCCCCCATGAGGACCACCAGGCTGAACAACGCCAGCCACAGGCGCAGCGAGAACAGGCGCCGCCACCCACGCTTGCGCGGGGTGACCACGCGCACCCGTCTGGTCGGTGAACTCACGCCATCCTCTTCCCGTCGGTCGGCCCGGAGCGCCTACTATGCCGGGCCTGTCTGAACGAACGTGCAAAACGGCCCGGACACCTCGGTTCGTCCTCAGCGGTCCTCATCGGCCGCGAGGGGCACCCTCTGAACGGCGTGTGACCTCCGGCGCCCTCGCGACTCGGGGGCGCGACAGGCCGATTCGGGCCGGTCGACCGCCCGCGACGGGACCGGCCGGTGCGGTCGTCGACGGATCAGGACCGGGATTCGGGCTGGGACTCCCACCAGGTGAGCAGCTCCGCACGGGCGGCGTCCTCACCCACCGGTCCGTGGTCGAGACGGTAGGCGAGCAGATGCTTGTATGCCCTCCCGAGCACCGGGCCCGGGGGAATGCCGAGGATCTCCCCGATCTGGTTGCCGTCCAACTCGGGGCGCACCTTGCCGAGCTCCTCGGCCGCGAGCAGCCGCTCGATGCGGGCCTCCAGATCGTCGTACGTGCGGCGTAGCCGGTCGGCCTTGCGCCGGTTGCGGGTCGTGCAATCCGCGCGGGTGAGCCGGTGCAAGCGCTGCAACAACGGGCCGGCGTCCGTGACGTACCGGCGCACCGCCGAATCCGTCCACTCACCCGTGCCGTACCCGTGAAAGCGCAGGTGCAACTCGACCAGACGGCTCACTGCCTTGACCGTGTCCTTGTCGAACCGCAACGCCCGCAGCCGCTTGGTCGCCATCTTCGCCCCGACCACCTCGTGATGATGGAACGTCACCGTTCCACCCTCCTCGAACCGCCGCGTCGCCGGCTTGCCGATGTCGTGCAGCAGAGCCGCCAGGCGCAGGACGAGGTCAGGGGCAGGCACCTCGCCGTCCGGGCCGGTCTCGAGGTCGATCGCCTGCTCCAGCACCGTGAGGGAATGCTCGTACACGTCTTTGTGGCGCCGGTGCTCATCGACGGTGAGGCGCATCCCCGACAACTCCGGCAGCATGACGTCGGCCAGGCCCGTATCCACGAGCAGCCGCAGCCCCGCCACCGGATCGGCGCCCAACATCAGCTTCACCAGCTCGTCGCGCACCCGCTCCGCCGACACGATCTCCAGCGCGGGTGCCATGGCCGTCATTGCCCCACGGACCTGCTCATCGACGGTGAACCCGAGCTGAGAGGCGAACCGGGCCGCCCGCATCATCCGCAGCGGGTCGTCCCCGAACGACACCTCCGCCGGACCCGGCGTGCGCAACCGCCGCGCCGCGAGGTCCTCCAGCCCGCCGTACGGGTCGACGAACTCCAAGTCGGGCAGCCGGAGCGCCATCGCGTTCACCGCGAAATCGCGTCGGTGCAGATCCTCGACGAGGTCGTTCCCGAACGCGACCACCGGCTTACGCGTCACCCCGTCATAGGCGTCCGCCCGATACGTCGTCACCTCGACGATCGTGGCGCCGCGCCGCGCCCCGATCGTGCCGAACTCCCGGCCCATGTCCCACGTCGCCTCACCCCACGCACGCAGGATGCGCTCGGTGTCATCGGGCGGCGCCGACGTCGCCAGGTCAAGATCGATGCTGTCCCGCCCGAGAAACGCGTCCCGCACCGGGCCGCCCACCAACGCCACCTCGTGACCCGCCGCCGCGAACGCCGCCCCCACCTCACCGAGCACGGGAAGGACGGGCGCGAGCCGTTGCGTGGCACGCCGAAGCAGGAGGTCGAGGTCGGACACGAGGCCCAAGCCTAGGAGATCGACGCCACCCTCCCGCCGCCCCGGTCGCCGCGACGCGCGGAAACCGGGGGGCGACCCCTCGCCCCACAGCACCAGGGAACGTCCTACGGTGTGCGTGTGCGCGAGAAAGTCCGTTTCGATCCCTGGACCTCCGAGAAGGTCCTCACCGTCAGTGACCCGGTGCGCGGCCTGAGGGCCGTCATCGCCATGGACGACCTCACCCTCGGTCCCGGATTCGGTGGCGTCCGCCTCGCCTCCTACACGTGCACCGAATCCGCGGTGGAGGAGGCGCAGCGCCTCGCGCGGGCCATGACCTTCAAGCATGCCCTCGCCGACCTGCCCTACGGCGGCGCCAAGGGGGTCATCCTCGCCGACGACCAGCGCTGGGAGGGCGAGGCCCGCCAGCGGCTCTTCGAGGCGTTCGGTGACGCCGTCGCCGACACCCACGGCCAGTACATCCCCGGCGTCGACATGGCGACGACCCTCGCCGACATGAACGTCATCCGCTCCCGCGGCGCGACGGTGTACTGCACCGACGTCGACCCCTCCCCGTGGACGGCCCGCGGCGTGCACGCCGCCATGCGCGCCGGGGCGCGAGGAGTTCTCGGCGCCGACAGCCTCGACGGCATCACCGTGGCCGTCCAAGGAGTGGGATCGGTGGGCGGGCACGTCGCCCGCCTCGCCGCCGCCGACGGCGCCGACGTCATCCTCGCCGACATCGACACCGACCGCGCGCACCGCCTCGCCGACGAGATCGGTGGCCGAGCGGTCGACGTCAAGAAGATCATCACCACCGACTGTCAGATCCTCGCCCCGTGCGCCGTCGCCCGCGTCATCACCCGGGCGATCGTGCCGAAGCTGCGGTGCGTCCTCATCGCCGGCGCCGCCAACGACACCCTCGACGTGCCCTCGGTCGACCACGACCTCCTGAGCTCGGGCATCACGTTCGTGCCGGACTTCGTCGCCAACGCCGGCGGCGTCATCCACGAACACGCCCGCGCCGTGGGCTGGGACGAGACCCGTCTCGGCGAGGCCGTCGACGCGATCGGCGATCGGGTCTCGGAGCTGTTCGACGAGCCCGCGCACGGCAGCCTCGTCGACGCGGCCCTCACCCGCGCGCAGCGACACATCGAGGCCGCCCGCGCGGCTCGCGCCTGACCCCTCGCGCTCTGGGGCCGCGTCAGACCAGCGGCGCGAAGAAGAAGGTGTCCCGCGTGGCGAACGCGCCGTTCGGGGCGAAGGTGAAGAAGTCGGCGAACCGCAGCGACGCCGACGACCCGTCGCGCAGCACACCCTCGAAACGGCCGTGCACCGCGACCGACTCCTCGCCGACGACGGTGTGGTCGACCGTGTGCGCTCCGGATTCGATGACGCGATCGCCCTCGTAGAACGCGCGCAGCGCGTCGTGACCGACGAGCGGCTCGTAGCCCGGCCGACGATAGACCGCGTCCGGGGCGAACAGGTCCACGAGGCCGTCGACGTCATCGGCGTCGACGAGTCGGTAGTAACGCTCCACACGGCTCACATCGATCATGGGCCACATTGTGCCAAGACACGCACGCAGAGCGCCCGGGGCGGGGCGTCGGCCCGGGATGGTTGCATGAGGAGCATGACGGCCCGACCCGTTCTCGTCCTCGTACACGGCACCCGCTTCGACGGACGTCAGTGGCAGGGGTACGACGCCCTCGTGCCGGGCGCCGACGTCGTCCTCGTCGACCTGCCGGGACACGGCACCCGGACGGGCGAGGCCTACACCACCGACGCCGCGGTCGCCGTCGTCGCGGAGGCGATCGACGCAGCGCCACCGGGAGCGCCCATCGTGCTCGCCGGCCACAGTCTCGGCGGCTACGTCGCCACCACCTACGCCGAACGACACCCGGGCCGGCTCGCCGCGCTCGTCGTCATCGGCGCCTGCGCCGACCCCACCCGCCACCGACTGCTGCGCCGGCTCTACTCCGGCTTCGCGGCGGCCCTGCCGGTGGTCGGGCCCGCGCGGATGAGCGGGGTGATGAACCGTGTCCTGCGCGCCCTGGGCGCCGACCCGGCGCTCCTGCCCGACGAGACGGCCTACGCGGTCCTTCCCGCCGCCTGGGCCGCGACCGCCGCCGGGGCCGGCGCCCACCAGATGAGGTCCCTGCAGCACCCGGTGTTCCTCGTCGCCGGCCAGTTCGACCAGCTCGGCATCGACATCCGCCGCTACGCCCGGGCCTGCCGAGACCCGCACGTGCGCATCATCCCGCGCGCCACCCACCTCGCCCCGCTCACCCACCGCTCCCAGGTCGCGGCCGTCCTCACCGACGCCGCCGCCCTCGCGCGGGACTGACCCCGCGCGCGGCATTCACCCCACCGCCGCCGAGCGGCCACACCGCCTGGGTACTGTCACGACATGCCCCTTTCCATGCAGGAACACCTCGACGCCATCGTCGAGGCAGCTCAGGACGACGACCGCGGCCATGTCCCGCCCGTGCCGATCTCGGTCGAGACCGGCGAGCGGCAACCTTTCGGCATCGCCGTGGCGAGCACCCGGGGAGACCTGTGGTGCGCCGGCGACACCGACATCACCTTTCCGCTCCAGTCGATCAGCAAGGCCGTCGTCTACGCGATGGTGCTCGAGGAGCACGGCTTCGAGGCCGTCGAGAAGGCCGTCGACATCGAACCGTCCGGGGAGAGCTACGACGCCATCTCCGTGGAGGACGGCACGGGCCGTCCCGACAACCCCATGATCAACGCCGGCGCCATGACCGTGCACGCCATGATCGGTGGCCCCGACGCCGACGTGAAGGAGCGCGACGAGCGCATCGTCGAGGTGTTCTCCAAGCTCGCCGGACACCGCCTCGAGATCGACGAGCACGTCTTCGAGTACGAGTTCGGCGCCTCGCACCGCAACCTCGCCATCGCGCACATGCTGCGGGCTCTCGAGGTGTTGCCCGACGAGCCGGAGGACGTCGTGCGGGGCTACCTGCGGCAGTGCGCGGTGAGCGCGACGACCGCCGACCTCGCGATGATCGGCGCGACCCTCGCCAACGCGGGCACCAACCCGCGCACCGGTGAGCGGGTGTTCTCACCGGCGGTGGTGCGCCAGGCGCTCAGCGTGATGATGACCTGCGGCATGTACGACTCGGCCGGTGACTGGGTCTCCGAGGTCGGCATCCCCGCCAAGAGCGGCGTGAGCGGCGGCATCCTCGGCGTCGTTCCCGGCCGCGGCGGCATCTGCACCTTCGCGCCCCGCCTCGACGAGCACGGCAACAGCGTGCGCGGCCAGCTCGCCTACGAGCGACTCTCCGACGAACTCGGGCTCCACTTCGTCGACGCCCTGCACGAGGAGGACCACCGCTGGGAGGACGCCATCAGGGCGTGACGAACCGGAGCAGCCCTGCCGGGGTGTCGTGTTTCACGTGAAACAGCGCTCCGGGCGTGTCGTCAGTACGAGTCGTGCTCACCCTCGCCCTGGGCCGGTGCGGAGTCGTCCTGACCGCCCGCCACGGCCGGGGTCTCTTCGTCGGGACGGTCCTGCTCAGGGCGGGTGTCGGAGGTCTGCTGATCCGGCGTCGAGTCGCTCATGGACTCACCCTAGGAGACTGCCGCCCGACCCGCCCGCCGATCGTTTCGGGCCGGGCGAGGCCTGCGACCCACCAGTACAGTGGCGGGATGACGACATCACCGCGACCCGGGCGCCCCACGCGCCGGCTGCCCGCGGTGCTGGAGACCTCGGCCGGAGGCATCGTCGTCGACGTCGTCGACGGACGAGCCCGGATCGCCGTCATCGCTCGACGCAACCGGGCAGGTCGGGTGGAGTGGTGTCTGCCCAAGGGGCACCAGGAGGCCGACGAGACCCTCGTCGAGACCGCGGAGCGCGAGGTCGCGGAGGAGACGGGCATCATCGGCCGGGCCCTCGTCACCCTCGGCACCATCGACTACTGGTTCTCCACCCACGACCGGCGCGTGCACAAGATCGTGCACCACTATCTCCTCGAAGCCACCGGCGGCGACCTCACCATCGAGACCGACCCCGACCAGGAAGCCATCGACGTCGCCTGGGTCGATCTCGCCGAGGT
>JAUNTP010000233.1 GCA_030538585.1 Mobilicoccus sp. | reverse complement strand
TCGTTGCGGACACGAGCATCGTGACGCGGTGGTCAGAGGCCTGACACGGTGCCCCCCCGGTGTCTCGAGACCACTGCCCACGTCACTGCGAAAGGGTCGGGTGGTTTCGAGACGTCGCTTCGCTCCTCCTCAACCAGCGGGAGGTGCCCACGTCACTGCGAGAGGCAAGGTGGTCTCGAGACGCTCGCTTCGCTCGCTCCTCGACCAACGGGGTGGCTGCGTCGGTTTTTCGACCGACGGGGGGCGGGGTGGCTGCGTCGGTCTGAACCGACGGGTGGGGTGGCTGCGTCGGCTTTCGATGAGCGGGGGGTGGGTGGCGACCGCTCGCGTCCCTACCGGCGGGGTGGCAGAGCGGTGCGTAGGTCGGTCAGCCAGTCCTCCAGCTCCCAGCCCTTCTTGGTCACCCAGGCAGGGTCGAAGTAGGTGCGCTCGTACCGGTCGCCGGAGTCGCAGAGCAACGTGACGATCGAGCCCTGCTGGCCCTTCGACCGCATCTCGGCCACCAAGGCCGCGACACCGACGATGTTCGTGCCCGTCGACGCGCCCACCCGCCGCCCCAGGCGCTCGCTGAGGAACCTCGCCCCCGCCACCGACGCGGCATCCGGCACCCGGATCATGCGATCGACGACCTGCCGCACGAAACTCGGCTCCACCCGCGGACGCCCTATGCCCTCGATCGCCGAACTTCCCTCGCAGGTGTGGCTGGCGTCGCCGTTGTGCCACCCGTCGTAGAACGCCGACCGCTCCACGTCGACGACACACAAGCCCGTGGTGAGGCGGTGATAGCGCAGGTACCGCCCGAACGTCGCGCTCGTCCCGCCCGTCCCCGCGCCCACGACGATCCACCGCGGCACCGGATGCCGCTCCTCGGCGAGCTGGTCGAACGTCGACTCGGCGATGTTGTTGTGCCCGCGCCAGTCGGTGCTGCGCTCGGCGAACGTGAACTGGTCGAGAAAGTGCCCGCCGTGTTCGGCCGCGAGTCGCTGGGACTCCGCGCACATCTGGTCTGCGCGGTCGACGAAGTGGCAACGCCCGCCCTCGGCCTCGATGAGCCGAATCTTCTCTTCGCTCGTCGACCTCGGGACGACGGCGACGAACGGCAGGTCGAGCATCCGCGCGAAGTGGGCCTCGCTCACCGCCGTCGACCCCGACGACGCCTCCACGACGAGCGTCCCGGGTCGCAACCAGCCGTTGACCAGGGCATACATGAACAGCGACCTCGCCAGCCGATGCTTGAGGCTGCCCGTGGGGTGGGTCGATTCGTCCTTGAGATAGAGGTCGATGCCCCACGCCTCGGGCAGCTCCACGCGCCACAGGTGCGTGTCGGCCGAGCGACGCGCGTCCGCGTCGAGCCGACGGACGCGCTCGGTCACCCAGGCCCGCAGCTCCGGGTCGAACCGGTCGAGGTCATCGAGCGTGGTCAGCAGGCTCATGCGGTCCTCCTCGCCGAGACTGCTCGGCGTGCGATGGGCGGGACCATCGATTCTCCCGCCTCGCCTCGTGACTCGTCGGTGCTTTGGTGATGACGACGGTCTGCCACAGTGAGCGCATGCCCGTGACGATCGCCTCCCTCGCCGTCCACCCCGTCAAGAGCACCGCGATCCGGCACGTGACGCAGGCGCACGTGGGGCCGGCCGGGCTGGTCGGTGACCGCGAGTGGATGGTGGTCGACGGCGACGGCGAGCTCGTATCGGCGCGCGAGGAACGCGCCCTCTTCACCGTCGTGGCCGACACCGCCGCCACCGGACAGAACGACGCTGACCTGCGGCTCAGCGCCCCCGGGCATCCCGACCTGGAGGTCGCCCGACCCATCGAGGGAAGCCGCGACGTGCAGATGTTCCGGAGCAAGCACCTCCAGGGCCGCCCCGCCGGTGGCGAGGCCGACGCCTGGCTACGAGCCGTGCTGGGTCGCGACGACGTCTCCCTCGTCTGGTGCCACGCCCCGGAGAGTCGGCGACTCTCGGTCGGTCGGGAGAGTGACCACGCCGCCTTCCAGGACGGCTACCCCGTCACGCTGCTCTCGGAGGCGTCGGTGCGGCAGGTGCACGACTGGACCGTGGACGCCGCGATCGAGCGCGGCGAGGAGCCGCCGACGATCACCGCCGACCGGTTCCGACCCAACATCGTCCTGCGCGGCTGCGAGCCGTTCGAGGAGGACGACTGGGAGCGGGTGCGCATCGGCGAGGTGACCCTGCGGCGGGCGAAGCTCGTCGGGCGATGCGTCATGACGACCATCGACCCGAGTGATCTGTCCGGTGGCAAGGACCCGCTACGCGCCCTCGTCCGGCATCGTCGGTGGGACGGATCGACGTGGTGCGCCGTCCACCACATCCCCGAGTCGACGGGGGTCATCGCCGTGGGGGATGAGGTCGAGGTCCTCTGACCTGTCCGACGTGGTCGGGAGTGACCGGATGCCGTTGGTTGAGGAGGAGCGAAGCGACGTCTCGAAACCACCGCGGGCTGCCGCAGTGACGTGGGCGGTGGTCTCGAGACGCTTCGCTCCTCGACCAACCGGGGGCGGGTGATGGCGCGGGGCGGGGTGGTCTCGAGACGCTTCGCTCCTCGACGGGGTCAGGTGCGGAGGATGTTCTCCATCTTCTTGCCGCGGCCGACTTCGTCGACGAGTTTGTCCATCCACCTGATCTTCTGCATGAGGGGGTCCTCGATGTCCTCGACGCGGTGGCCGCAGATGACGCCGGTGATGAGGCCGGTGTTCGGGTGCATCTGCGGGGCGGCCGCGAAGAACTGCTCGAGAGTGACCCGCTCCTCCAGCGCGGCGTGCATGCCCGCGTCGTCGTAGCCGGTGAGCCACGTGATGACCTCGTCGACCTCGGCCTGACCGCGGCCCTTCTTCTCGGCCTTGGTGACGTAGTGCGGGTAGATGTCCGCGAGGGCCATATCGAAGATCTTGTGGCGGGTCATGACGTCCTTTCGGTGTCGACGCGCAGACCGGGACGCGGCCAGGCGCTCTTGTCGCCGACGAGGGTGAGCAGGGAGGGCACCATGAAGGTGCGCACGACGAAGACATCCAACATGATGCCGACCGCCATCGTGAACGCCAGCTCGCGGAACGCCGTCAACGGGATGGTCGCGAGCATCGCGAAGCTCGCAGCGAGGACGACCCCGGCCGTGGTGATGGCCTTGGACGTCTCCGGCATGGCGATGGCCATCGCTTCGGGGATGGGCCGGTGCCGTGCCTCGTCCCAGGCGCGGCCGATGCCGAAGATGTTGTAGTCCGAGCCGAGCGCGACGAGCAGCACCGCGGCGGCGAACGGGACGTAGAACGTGATGCCGTCCTCGCCGAGAAACTCCATGAACACCCACGTGGTCAGCCCCAGGGCGGCGGCCACGGACAGCATGTTGCAGGCCAGCAGGTAGATGGGGGCGACCACGGCGCGCAGGAACACGATGAGGATGAGCAGGTTCACGGCGATCCCCGCGAGCGCGAGGCGCCACAGGTCGCCGTGGGTCTCCCCGATGACGTCGGCGGCCAGCGCGGAGTCGCCGCCCACACCGATCCGGTCCAGCGTGAGCCCCGACGCGGCGGCGAGGTCGGGCAGCTGCGCGCGCAGCGAGTCGAGGGTTTGGACCGCGGTGGCGTCCAGGGGGCTGTGGTCGAGGATGACGAGCATGCGGGCCGCGTCGTGCTCCGGGGAGGTGAACACGTCGAACTCCGACTGCGGTATCGACAGGGAGGGGCCGATGACGCCCGTGACACCCGGCAGGGTGTCGACCCGCTGCTGCAGGTCGATGAGCCCTTCGAGGTCGTCGGCGAGCCCGTCGCCCTCCAGCAGCACGGAGGTGGGGGACACCACGCCGGGGGAGAAGCCCTCGCTGGCGGCGACGGCGGCGCGCTTGACCTCGTTGTCGGCGGGCAGCGAGCTCGTGAACCCGGCGCGCAGCGCCATGCCGCCGAGGGGGAGCGCGAGAAAGGCGAGCAGGACGATCGACGTGACGAGCGCGAGGGACGCCGGGAACGGGCGCGACAGTTCACGCACGATGAACGCCATCGCCGCGGACGGGCTCGCCATCGACTCGATACCCTCCTGTCGGCGCGGCCAGAACGTGGCACGCCCGAGGATGGCGACGATGGCGGGCACGAGGGTGATGGCGACGACGAGGCCGATCATGATCGTCACGGCCATCGCCGGGCCGAACGGCCGGTAGAACGCCGACTGGGCGACGACCAGGCTGAGCGTGGCGAGCGCGACGGTGACACCGGCGGCGACGACGATCGGCGTGTACGTCGTCACCGAGCCGAGTACCGCTGTGCGCTTGTCGCCCGCGCCCCGCCCGTA
>JAUNTP010000019.1:7912-30741 GCA_030538585.1 Mobilicoccus sp. | reverse complement strand
TGAGCCTCTGGTGGGGAGGTGAGGGGGTGTCTGCGGGGTGAGTCTCGCGCGCGAGGGTGAGGCTCAGTCGTCGGTGGGACGGGCGAGGCGGGCCAGGTAGATGTCGCCTTTGGCCTCATGGATGGCGGTGTCGAAGTGGATGCCCGGCTTTGCGAGGAGGAGTTCGGTGGCGCGGGCGTGGACGGCGACCTCGGTGTCGGGGTGCTCGACGGCGCGGCGCAGAGCCGGGGCCGACACCTCGCCGAGGTGGACGAGGGCGCGGCTGACCGCGAGGCGCAGGTCGTCACTGCCGCGTCCGAGACGCCGGACGAGCTCCTCCACCAGAGCTGACTCGTGTCCCGCCGGGACGAGCGCGGCGGCCGCGCGGCATGCGGTCTTGGCGACGTCGTCGTCCGGGTCACGCAGCATGTCGAGGGTGATCCACGGCCACGCTCGCTCGTCGCCGATCTTGGAGAGCGTGTGCAGCGCCTGACTGCGGGCCTGGTTGCGCTCGGAGTCGAGCTCGGCGCGCAGTCGCGGCAGGGTCAGCTCGGCGGGCTGCCGCAGCAGCGCCCAGGACAAGGTGTCGCGCACGTTGCCGTCGGGTTCGACCGCGCACCGCTCGATGAGGTGATCGAGCAACACCGGCGTGGGGTGGGTCCCCGCCGCCAGGGCAGCCTTGAGACGAACCTGCACGTCGTCGTGGCCGAGCGCGGCGATGACCTGAATGTCGTGAACTGTGAGGTCGATGGTGACCACCTCCTGCGTTCAGTCCACCTCATGACGGGCCCGAGGTCGAACCGGGACGGGACCGCGTCAGAACAGAATCGTGGCGAAGGTGCCGACCTGCGAGAACCCCACGCGCCGGTAGGTGGCGAGCGCGGGACGGTTGTACTCGTTGACGTACAGGGTGACCAGCGGCGCGATCTGGCGCGCCAGGTGCACGACGGACGCCATGGCGCCGGCCGCGAGGCCGTGCCCGCGGTGATCGGGGTCGATCCACACCCCTTGGATCTGGCAGGCGCCCACCCCCACCGATCCGATGTCGGCTTTGAACACGATGCGCCCGCCTTCTTCGATGACGAAGGAGCGGCCGCGCCCGATGAGGCCGATGACGGTGTTGCGGTAGTGCTGTCGGCCCCGGGGGTCGCGAAACGGCGGATAGCCGATCTCCTCGGTGAACATCGCCGCCGCGGCCGGGACGAGCACGTCGAGGTCCTCCATGCGCGCCGGACGCACCCGCGGGTCGGTGCCGACCAGCAGCGGCGCGTCGGGCTCGATCGCGAGCAGCGGCTGGGGGACGCGCACCTCCAGGGGTTGCCGCCAGCTCGATTCGAGCGAGTCCCACATCCACCCGACGGCCTCCGAGGGGCCGAAGATCGACGAGCACTGGCCCTGCTGGCGGCGCAGCTTGCCGGCGAACGCGGTGGCGGCGGCCTCGTCGCAGTGGACGGGCACGAAGTTCGCTGACGCCCAGCAGATCGCCTCGACCTCACCGTCGGGAACGTAGGCGAGCATCACGCCGCGGGAGCGGTCGAGGTCGGTCTCCTGGAGCCGGGCGGCGACATACACGCCCGCGGCGGGGTCGCGCGCGCACAACGCGAGGGCGTCGTCGCGTTCGCGGGGCAGGAGGGCACGAACGGCCTTGGACCCGCCGAACACTGCGCCACTCGTGCGTTTGAGTGCGGCACGCAGTGATCGGGGGCCGGTCACCTCACCGCTCACTCACCACCACCGAAGGCCCCGACTCACCGTCGATGGGCTCGCCCATCTCTTCGGCGATGCGCATCGCCTCTTCGATGAGGGTCTCGACGATCTGGCTCTCGGGGACGGTCTTGATGACCTCACCCTTGACGAAGATCTGGCCCTTGCCGTTGCCGGAGGCGACGCCGAGGTCGGCCTCCCGGGCCTCGCCGGGGCCGTTGACGACGCACCCCATGACGGCGACGCGCAGTGGGACGGTCATGCCCTCGAGGCCGGCGGTGACCTCGTCGGCGAGGGTGTACACGTCGACCTGGGCGCGTCCGCAGCTCGGGCACGACACGATCTCGAGCTTGCGGGGCTTGAGGCCGAGGGACTGCAGGATCTGGTTGCCGACCTTGACCTCTTCGACCGGCGGCGCCGAGAGGGAGACGCGGATCGTGTCGCCGATGCCTCGCGACAGCAAGGCCCCGAAGGCCACCGACGATTTGATGGTCCCTTGGAACGCGGGCCCGGCCTCGGTGACGCCGAGGTGCAGCGGCCAGTCGCCGCGTTCGGAGAGCATCTCGTAGGCGCGCACCATGACGACGGGGTCGTTGTGCTTGACGGAGATCTTGAAGTCGTGGAAGCCGTGCTCCTCGAACAGGCTCGCCTCCCAGACGGCCGACTCGACGAGGGCCTCGGCCGTCGGTCCGCCGAACTTCTCGTACAGACGCTTGTCGAGCGATCCGGCGTTGACGCCGATGCGGATGCTCACGCCTGCGTCGCTCGCGGCGGCGGAGATCTGCTTGACCTGGTCGTCGAACTTGCGGATGTTGCCCGGGTTGACGCGCACCGCCGCGCAGCCGGCGTCGATGGCGGCGTACACGTACTTGGGCTGGAAGTGGATGTCGGCGATGACGGGGATCTGGCTCTTGGCGGCGATGGCGGGGAGGGCCTCGGCGTCGTCCTGGCTGGGGCAGGCGACGCGCACGATGTCGCAGCCGGACGCGGTGAGCTCGGCGATCTGCTGCAGCGTGGCGTTGATGTCGGTGGTCGGCGTCGTCGTCATCGACTGCACCGAGATCGGGGCGTCACCTCCGACGTCGACCGTCCCGACCTTGATCTTGCGCGTCCGCCGCCGTGGCGCGATGACGGCCGAACCGCTGGGACCTGCAATGCCGGGGATGCCGAGGTTCACGCTCATGCGTCCAAGTATGGGGCACCGTGCCGCCCCCTGCCTGGATGCCCACTGGGTGCGTGCTGATCGCGGTGCGCGTTGTCGCGACCCTCGTCCGCGGCACCGCCGATCGGGCCGATCAGTCGTTCGCCTGGGCCTCGGTGGCGCGGTTGCGGCGGACCTCCTCCTCCGCGGCGTGCTCGGCATCGTCGAGGGTCTCGGCCGAGCGCCGGTCTGGTGTGGTCAGGAGCGACACGACCACCATCGTGAGGACCGCGACGGGCAGCGCGATCATGACGGACTGCACGATGTCGGTGCTGCCGGTGATCTCCCAGGCCAGCGTGGCGACGCCGCCGGCGATCATTCCGGCGAGCGCACCGGGGGCCGTCGCCCGCTTCCAGAACACGGCCGCGAGGACGACGGGTGTGATGGCCGCGCCGTACATCGTGTAGGCGTACATCTGCAGGGCGAGGACGTTGGGGAAGAAGTTGACCATGACGAACCCGAGCACGGCGATCGCCAGCACCGCGACGCGCCCGATCCACAGGTTGGCGCGATCGCTCGGCGGGTTGTCCCGACGCAACTGTCCGACGAGGTCGTGCACGATGTTGGAAGAGCATGTCAGCAGGTAGGACGAGCCCGTCGTCACGATGAGCGCGAACGCTCCGGCCAGCAGAGCGCCGCCGACGAGGCCGGGCGTGAACTGCTGGTCCGACAGGGACAGCACCGCGAGGTCGGCCTCGATGCCGGGCTGCAGGACCGCGCTGGAGACGGCGAGCAGCACGACCGGGGTGACCATGATGATCGAGCCGCCGGCGAAGATCATCGCGCCGGTGAACGCGGCCCGCTCGTTCTTCGCGGCGCCCAGGCGCTGGTACATGTTCTGGTCGCCCAACAGCAGCACGAACACCGGCAGGATGTAGCTGAACATCTGCAGGCCCGTCAGACCCCCGAAGGTGCCCTCCTCCCCCACCGTCCCGAGCGCGCCGAGGTTGTCGGTTCCGACGTCGACGCCGACGACGATGAACACCGCCACCCACAGGGCGAAGACGATGAGCAGCGAGCTCAGCGCATCGGACCACGCGACGGACTTGAGCCCGCCGGTCATGGCGAGGAACGTGATGAGCAGGGCCGCGAGGATCGCGCCGGTGTCCTCGCTCAGCGGCGTGATGAGGCTGAAGATGTAGCCGGCGCCGGTGAACTGGTAGGCCGTGATGCCGATGAACGCGACGAGGATGATGACGGTGCCGACGACTCGGACGGCCCGGTTGTAGCGCATCTCGAACAGCTCGGGGATGGTGTGCGTCGACAGCACCCGCACCCGCCGCGCGAGCGCCACCATGACGAACGTGCCGACGACGGTGCCCGAGAAGAAGAGCAGGCCGGGCAGGAGCCCGTAGGTGTAGGCGAAGTTCGCGCCGCCGATGACCGAGCCCGATCCGACGAACGTCGCGAGCATCGTGCCGCCGAGGACCCACGCGGGCAGCGAGCGTCCGGCGAGCACGAAGTCCTCACCGGTGGACGTGTTCTTTCCGCGGGCGAACCACAGCCCGATCGCCAGCATCAGGGCGACATAGGCGAGGAGGACGGCCACGTGGGTGAGGTTCATGATCACACCTGTCGTCGGAAGGCACTCACCCTACGGAAGATCCCGGGCGAATCGGCCCTCCGGACACCCTGATTCGGTCATCTGACCTCGGAGGATGACCTCAGCTCGGCGCCGCGTCCGGCGACGACACGTCCCGCCTGCACGACGAGTTCTGGGTGGGGCTCGGCGAGCAGAGAGATGTCCTCGAGGGGGTCACCGTCGAGAACGAGCAGGTCGGCGTGGGCGCCCTCGGCGATGACGCCCAGCTCGCCCTCACGCTGAAGAAGGCGGGCCGCGGTCGACGTCGCGGCCCGGATGACGTCGATGGGCTCCTGCCAGCGTGCCCTGATCTCGAACTCGCGCGACTGGTGCTGCTGCATGTCACCGAGCAGGTCGGTGCCGAAGCACAGGTCGAGCCCGGCCTCGTCGGCGAGGCGGAGGGCGTCGCGCCCCGCATCGAGCACCCGCTCGACCTTGGCGACGCTCGCCGCGGGCAACCCCATCGAGGCGCCGAACTCCTTGAGGGCCCAGTACGTCACGAGGTTCATCGTCACGAACGCGCCCGCGTCGAGGACAGCCTGCGCGGAGTCCTCGTCCATGAGGTTGGCGTGCTCGATGGAGCGAACCCCGGCGCCGATGGCGCGCGTGATGGCTCCGGGGGTGTAGGCATGGGCGGCGACGTACCGGTCGGCGTCGGCGGCCTCCTCGACGGCGGCGGCCATCTCCGCCTCGGAGTACTGGAGGGAGTCGATGCGGTCGGTGGGCGAGGCGACACCGCCGCCCGCCATGATCTTGATGTGGTGGGCTCCGGTGCGCAGCTGCTCGCGGGCCGCGCGGCGGACCTCGTCGGGGCCGTCGGCGATGACGGCGAGCGCGGCACAGCACATCGGGTCCGGCATGGCCCGCTGGCCCCGATCCCGAAAGTCGCCGTGGCCACCGGTCTGCGACAGGGCTTTGCCGCCGAAGAAAAGCCGTGGCCCGCGCAGGAGCCCCTCGGTTTGGGCGTCGGCCAGGCCGAAGTCGCCGCCCGCGACGTCACGCACGGTGGTGAAGCCGCGGTCGAGCATGTCGCCCATGAGGCGGGCGGCGTGCAGGGCGGCGTAGGAGGGGGCGTCGTGCGCGAGCGCGCCGAGGTCGGCCCGACTCGCGTACACGTGCACGTGGCAGTCGATGAGACCGGGAAGGACACGGCATCCCGATAGGTCATGCGCGGCCCCGCCGGTCTCCGACCCGGGGGCGTCGAGGCGCGTGATGCGACCCTCCTCGACGACGATGTCGGCAGTGCGCCACTGCCCCGCCTCGACGTCGAGGTAGGTGGCGTGGCGAAACGTCACGGTCTCGGACATGAGCGACCTCCGATAGTGGGTGTGCTCAGGCACGCTACGTGCCCCGCAGCCCCGTTGGCGGGGAGGGGAGCCCAGCCAATCAGCCCCCCCACCGTTGGTCGAGGAGGAGCGAAGCGACGTCTCGAGACCGCGCGGTGCCGCACTGACCAGCCCCCAGGGGCAGGTACCGCGGAGGACCTCGATGGTCGAGACACTCGCTGCGCTCGCTCGACCAACGGGGGGTGGGCTTCGCTCCTCCTCGACCGACCTCTCAGAAGCGGACGGGTTTGACGAGGTCGGCGTAGATGAGCAGGACGCCCATGCCCAAGAGCAGGGAGGCGACGACGTACGTGAGCGGAAGGGCCTTCGCGACGTCGACGTAGCCCGGGTCGCCGCGGCCCGTCACGCGGGCGACGGTCCGTTTGAGGCCCTCCCACAGCGCCCCGGCCACGTGCCCGCCGTCCAGCGGCAGCAGCGGGATGAGGTTGAACACGAACAACGCGATGTTGAGGCTCGCCAGCAGGCTGAACAGCATGGTCACCCGCTCGGAGACATCGAACGTGAGGATGTCACCCGATCGGGTCTCCAACGCGCCCGTACTCACCTCGCCCGCGACCCGGCCGACCCCGACGACGCTCATCGGACCCTCAGGGTCGCGCTCCGCGGGCCCGAAGGCGGCGTTCCACACGTCGACGATGCGCGCGGGCAGCGTGAACACGATCATCGCGGTGCGCTCGGTGACGTACCAGACGGCGGGGACCACCCCGGCGAGCGAGCGGTACTCGGTGATCGGTGTGCCACCGCTGATGCCGATGAACCCGGCCGTCGTCGTCACCAGCGCTCCGGAGTCGTCGCGCAGCAGCTCGCCGTTCGCGTCGAACTGCGGCACCTCGTTGGCGATGGGGGTGACCTGAAGCGCGATCGACTCCTCCCCGCGCGCCACGACGATCGGGATGCTCACTCCGGCGTACTCCCGGACGATCGGGCCCACGTCCTCGGGGTAGGCGACCGGGCGACCGGCGATGGAGGTGATGACGTCATCCGGCCGGAGCCCCGCCTGCACGGCAGGGGTCGGCTGGTCGGCCGAGGTACACGGGGCCTGCTCGGCGTCGGTCTCCGCGGTCACCGGTCGTACGCACTGGGCCACCGTCCGCACCAGCGAGCCGGTGCCCTCCGCGGGCACGCCGAACCCCTGCAGGGGCACGAGGAACGCGAAGATCACCGTCGCGATGAGGAGGTTCATGACGGGCCCGCCGAGCATGACCGTGATCTTCTGCGGGGTCGAGAGGCGGTAGAACGCGCGGTGCTCCTCCCCCGGCGCGATCTCGGCGAGGGCGTCGGTGCGGGCGTCCTCGATCATCGTGCCGATGCGGCCCGGCTTCTCGGCCCGACCCTCGGCACGCGCCCGCGACTTCTCGCTGCGGGGCGGGAACATGCCGACCATGCGCACGTAGCCGCCGAGGGGAATCGCCTTGATGCCGTATTCGGTCTCGCCGCGCCGCGTCGACCAGATCGTCGGCCCGAACCCCACCATGTACTGGGTGCACTTGACGCCGAACTTCTTGGCGGGGGCGAGGTGGCCGATCTCGTGCAGCGCGATGGACACGCCGATGCCGACGGCGATCGCCAGCACGCCGAGCAGGAACAGCAGCACCGTCACCGGATCACCCTTCGCCTCAGGTCAGGCCGAGCATGGACGCCGCGCGGCGCCGCGCCCACTGATCGGCCGCGAGCACCGTCTCAACGTCCGTCACCGTCGTTTTGTTCGCGGTGACCTCTGCCGTATCGGCCCACGCGTCGACGACCGAAGCGAGGGTGTCGACGATGTCGAGGAAGGAGATGCGCCTCTCGTGGAACGCCTCGACGCAGACTTCGTTGGCGGCGTTGTAGATCGCCGGGTACGTGCCGCCCTCGATGCCGACCCGTCGGGCGAGCGCGACGGCAGGGAACGCCTCGTCGTCGAGAGGGAAGAACTCCCAGGTGGCGGCGCTGGTCCAGTCGCACCCGGGCGCGGCGTCCGCCACCCGGTCAGGCCAGGCCAGACCCAACGCGATCGGTAGCCGCATGTCCGGCGGGGAGGCCTGCGCGATGGTCGAACCGTCGACGAACTCGACCATCGAGTGGATGACCGACTGCGGGTGCACCACGACGTCGATGCGCTCGTAGGGGATGTCGAAGAGCAGGTGGGCCTCGATGACCTCCAGCCCCTTGTTGACCAGGGTGGCGGAGTTGGTGGTGACGACTTTGCCCATCGTCCACGTCGGGTGAGCGAGGGCCTGCTGCGGCGTGACGTCGGCGAGCTCGGCGCGGCTGCGCCCCCGAAAGGGCCCGCCGCTCGCGGTGACGACGAGGCGCTGCACCTCGGACGCGTCACCCGAGCGCAGGCACTGCGCGAGGGCCGAATGCTCGGAGTCGACCGGCACGATCTGCCCCGGCCGGGCGAGACGGCGCACGAGGTCGCCGCCGACGATGAGCGATTCCTTGTTGGCGAGGGCCAACGTCGCGCCGGCCTTCAACGCCGCCAGGGTGGGCATGAGACCGATCGACCCGGTGATGCCGTTGAGGACCACGTCGGCCGGTCGCATCGCTGCGAGGGTGGCGGCCTGGTCACCGACGGCGACCTCCTCGACGGCCCGTGCGCCGGCGGCGGCCAGGGCGGCCTCGACGTCGCCGCGCTCCCCCGTGGCCACCCCGACGAACGGCACCTCGAATTCGACGGCCTGCCGCGCCAACAGCCCCAGGTCGGAGCCGCCGGCGGCGAGGGCGACGACCCGGAACCGGTCGCGGTTGCGGCGCACGATGTCGAGGGCCTGCGTGCCGATCGAGCCGGTGGATCCGAGGATGACGACGTCGCGTCGAGCGGGCGCGTCGGTGGCGGGCTCCACGAGTGAGGTGTCGCTCATGGACACATCGTTGCAGAGCCCACCGACAACGCCGCTCACTCCACGGCGGTCGCACGCGCGGGCAGCGGTCAGCGGCGCAGGTGGCGCATGAGGTGGGTGGAGCGTTCGAGGGCCGGGCCCCAGGCGCTGCTGTGCAGGAACCCTGGCCCGCCGAGGTGCAGCCGCCGACTCTGGGTCCCGATGGTGCGTGCATGCGTGTACTTGAGCAGGCCCTCGCGTCCGTGCCGGTATCCGACGCCGGAGGCGCCCATGCCACCCGAAGGGCCCGCGAGGCTCGCCCAGGCGATGGCGTACCCCTCGTCGACGTTCGCCATCCCGGTGCGCAGCCGTCGCGCGACCCGTTGCCCCAGCTCCGGGGTGGCGGCGAACACCGATGCGGTGAGCCCGTACTCGGAGTCGTTGGCGCGCGCTACCGCCTCGTTGAGGTCGGCCACGCGGTAGATCGACACCAGCGGCCCGAACGTCTCCTCGCGGTGACAGAGGGCGTCGCTCGGCACGTCGGTGAGCAGCGTCGGCTCCACGAAGAAGGGCCCGAGGTCGGGGCGGTGACGTCCCCCGGCGAGCACGTTTGCTCCCTTGTCGACGGCGTCGCGCAGGTGCCCGAGCACGACGTCGAGCTGGTCGGCCGAGGCGAGGGAGCCCATCTCCGGCCCCCACCCGTAGCCGCCGCGGATCTTCATGGCGCGCACCCGCTCGGCGAAGATGCGGCAGAAGTCTTCGTACACCGCGTCCTCGACGTAGATGCGCTCGATCGACATGCACAGTTGGCCGCCGCTGGCGAAGCAGGCGCGGGTGGCGATCTCGACGACGCGCGGCAGGTCGGCCCCGGCGCCGACGATCATCGGGTTCTTGCCGCCGAGTTCGGCCGAGAAGGGCACGAGGCGCGCTCCGACCTGCGCTCCGAGTTGAGCGCCGGTGGCCGAGGAGCCCGTGAACATGAGGAAGTCGCACCGCTCGACCACGGCAGAGCCGACCTCGCGCCCGCTGCCGGGGACGACCTGCCACACGAGCTCGGGAAGGCCTGCCTCGGCGAGGAGTTCGAGGCCGAGCAGGGTGCTGAGCGGCGTGAGGGAGGCCGGTTTGTGGACGACGGCGTTGCCGGCGACGACGGCGGCGAGCCCGTCGCTGAGGGGCAGGCTGAACGGGTAGTTCCAGGGCGAGATCATGCCGACGACGCCGCGGGGCTCGTGCACGACGGTGGCGCTGGACAGACCGGGCAGCGGGCCGGGAATCCGTTCGTCGGCGAGCCAGCGCGGCGCCTTGGAGGCGTAGAAGCGGGCGTTGAGCATGACGTCGAGCACCTCGTCGAGGGCCGACATGCGGTTCTTGCCGCTCTCGGCCTGGATGACGTCGAGGATCTCGGCGCTCCGCTCGTGCACGAGGTCGGCGAACCGGGTCAGGACCCCGGCTCTGTCTTTGACGGGCGTGACGGCCCAGCTCGCCCCGGCACTCCGGGCCGCGGCGAAGGCGATGTCGACATCGTCGGCAGTGCCGGTGGGCACCTGCCCCAGGGGCGTTTTCGTGAACGCCTCCGCCACCGTGACAGCAGGTCCGTGCACGGGCGCCACCCGGGTGGCGAGCTCGGCGACGCGCGTCGATGTGGGTCGGGGCATGGCTTCCTCCTTGGCTGCATCCCGGTCCGGTCAAGCCCGGGTCAGGACCTGCACGATCCGACTTTCGGACACTACCCGTGGGTAGCCACGCTGGCTAGGATGGATGAGACCCACTTGGACGACCGTCCAGTCGGGTCGGGGGTGAGAGGGCTTTCGTGGTCGGCGACGCTGCCGACAGGAGGGGGTGGACGTGGACGCATCGACCATGGCGTCGATCAACCTGAACGCAGTGCTGCGCACTCTGGGCCATCTGCCCGGGGTCGACCCCAGCGCGCGTGACGTCGCCGAGTGCGACATGACGACCGTGCGCTTCACCGCGCCCGGCCTCGCTACGGCGCGTGTCGTCGTCGGTGGCGGACAGGTCACCTGGCACGAGGGGGCGGGCCCGGCCGACATCGGCCTGCTCTTTCCGCGGACGTCGATGGTGAACGCGATGTTCGCGGGTACGGGCAATCCCGTGCCCACGAAGGGATTTCGTCGCATCTCCTGGCTCAAGGGCCCGTTCACGCAGCTGACCGACCGGCTCGCGTACTACCTGCGACCCACGCCGGAGTTGCTCACCGACCCGCTGTACACGCGCGCCAACACGGTGCTGACGCTGCATCTGGCGGCATACGCGATGGCCGAGATCGGCACCCACGACACGACCGGCCGGGCGATCGCGTCGGCGATGCCCGACGGTGACGTGACGCTGGCGGTTCGCGGTGGCCCGGTGGTTCACCTGCGGTGCCGTGCGGGGCGCCTGCGCACCCTCGACGGGCCGAGCCAGACGAGCCGAGCGCACCTGATCTTCGAGGACCTCGACACCGCAGGCCAGGTGTTGCGTGGCGAGCTGGCGTCGTTCACCGCGGTGGGCCGGGGATCCATCGAGCTCGGCGGGTTCGTCCCCCTGCTCGACAAGACCAACAAGCTCCTCGGGCTGGTCCCGAGGTACCTGTCGTGAGCGAGGACGCCATGAAGACCTACGACAACACCCGCAGCGGCGAGCTGTTCGAGCGTGCCGCGAGCGTCATCCCCGGCGGCGTCCCCGGGCATCTGGGTCCGGCCGAGGGCTGCTACATGCCCATCAAGGACTATCCGATCTTCACGGCCAAGGCCGACGGCGCGTACTTCTGGGACGTCGACGGCAACCGCTACATCGACTACATGTGCGCGTACGGCCCCAACATCCTCGGGTACAACGACCCGGACGTGGACGCTGCTGCGGCGGCACAGGCCAAGGTCGCCAACTGCACGCAGAACCCCACACCGCTGCTCATCGAGTTGGCCGAGCTCATGGTGGACACCATCGCCATGGCGGACTGGGCGTTCTTCGCCAAGAACGGCGGCGACGTCACGGCGTTCGCGCTGATGATCGCCCGTGCGGCGACCGGTCGCGACAAGGTGGTGCTCACCCGCGGCGGGTACCACGGGGTGGCGCCGTGGATGCAGGGGTTCGGTTCTCCCGGTGTCACGCAGGCCGACGTGTCGAACAACCTCTACATGGACTTCGGCGACGTCGCGCAGTTCGAACGCTACGTGGCCGAGCACCGCGGCCGCATCGCGGCGTTCTTCTCAACGCCGTATCACCACCCGGTGTTCGACGACAACCGCACGCCGCCGGAAGGGTACTGGCAGCGCATCCGCGAGATCTGCACCCGAGAGGGCATCGTGCTCGTCATCGACGACGTGCGGGCGGGGTTCCGCCTCGACGTCGCGGGCTCGGACGCCCACTACGGGTTCGAGGCCGACCTCACCGCGTACTGCAAGGCGCTCGCCAACGGGCACAACATCTCGGCCCTGTGCGGCACCGACGCCCTCAAGGAGGCGGCGGCCTCGGTGATGTACACGGGCTCGTACTGGATGTCGGCGGTCCCGATGGCGGCTGCGATTGCCTGCGTCCGCAAGATGCGTGAGATCGACTCGGCCGAAGTGTGCCTCAAGACAGGACGGCGCCTCACCGAGGGGCTCGTCGACGCTGCGGCGACCAATGGGTTCGATCTGCGCATCAGCGGCGAGCCGTCGATGTGGTTCCTGCGGACCACGGCGATGGACGGGGAACCCGACGACAACTACCTGCTGCACCAGGCGTGGGTCGCCGAATGCGTGCGACGTGGGGTCTTTTTCACCAACCACCACAACCTCTTCATCAACACGGCGATGAGCGAGGAGGACCTGCTGTTCACGTTCGACGTTGCCGACGCCGCCTTCCGCAGCGTCCGGTCGCGGGCGCGCAGCATTCTGACCCCGCAGCTCTGAGGAGGAGACCGATGCCGCTCTCGGACCACGAATGGCGTGAATTGGAGAACACCGCCCACCGCCTGCGGCGGTTGACGCTCGACACGGTCGCGTGGGCCGGATCGGGGCACATCGGCGGCTCGCTGAGCTCGACCGACGTGCTCACGGTGCTCTACCACCACGTGATGAACTTCTCGGCCGAGCAGATGGACGACCCCGACCGGGACCGGTTCGTGCTCTCCAAGGGGCACATCGGCGTCGGGTTCGCGCCGGTGCTCGCCGACCTCGGCTGCTTCCCGCTCGACTGGTTGACTCGGTACAACCAC
This sequence comes from Mobilicoccus sp., assembly GCA_030538585.1. GTDB lineage: Bacteria > Actinomycetota > Actinomycetes > Actinomycetales > Dermatophilaceae > Mobilicoccus. The sequence goes on along the minus strand of JAUNTP010000019.1, from coordinate 17,930 downwards.
ACGGGCTCGCCGCTCGGGATGCACCCGGACTCGAACAAGGTGCCCGGCGTCGAGGTGGCCACCGGATCGCTCGGGCACGGGTTGTCCCTCGCCGTCGGCATGGCGGTCGCCGCCCGGCTCCAAGGCCGTGACCTGGGTGTCTACTGCCTCATGGGCGACGGAGAGTGCAACGAGGGGTCGGTGTGGGAGGCCGCCATGTCGGCGTCCCACTATCGCTGCGGGCGCCTCGTGGCGTTCGTCGATCGCAACCACCAGATGATCGACGGACCGACGGAGGACATCATGAGCCTCGAACCGTTCGCCCAGAAGTGGGAGGCGTTCGGTTGGCACACCCAGCAGCTGTCCGGCCATGACATTCCCGCCATCGTCGCCGCGATCGAGGCCGCGCACGAGGTGACCGATGCGCCGTCGATGATCATCCTCGACACGGTCAAGGGCGAGGGCATCGACTTCATCGAGGGCGACTACACGTGGCATTACGGCGCCTTCGATGCGGAGAAGAAGGCGGCCGCAGAGGCGGCGTTGGACGCCCACCACGAGCGGCGGCTGGCCCGCATCTCTTTGACGCACAGGGAGGGCTGAGGGATGGCTGGACTGACGTACACCATTCACGAGGCGACCGAGATGGCCACGGCCGAGGTCTACGGCCGCGTGCTCACCGATCTCGGCCGTGAGCACCCCGAGATCGTCGGGCTCTCGGGCGACCTCGCCAAGTCGACGAAGATCGGGGTGTTCGCCAAAGAGTTTCCCGACCGGTTCTTCAACGTCGGTATCGCCGAGCAGAACATGTTCTCGATGGCGGCGGGCATGGCGAGCATGGGGCTCGTCCCGTTCGTGTCGACGTTCGCGGCGTTCGCGACGATGCGGGCGCTGGAGCAGCTGCGCACCGACATCTGTTACGGCAACCAGAACGTCAAGGTCATCGCGACCCACTCGGGCCTGTCGTTCGGGCAGGCCGGCACGACGCACCACGCGACCGAGGACATCGGCATCCTGCGCACCATCGCCAACCTGGTCGTCGTGTGCCCGGCCGACGGCATGTCGGCCGCCCCGGCCGTCGTCGCCGCCTACGAGACCCCCGGGCCGTTCTACATCCGCCTCAACCGCGGCTTCGACCAGAACGTCTACAGCGAGCCGATCCCGGACTGGCACGTCGGCGGTTCGCACCGCCTGCGAGAGGGGTCGGACCTGACCATCATGGCGACCGGCTCCGGGGTGTGGCGGGCCGTGCAGGCCGCCGACCGGCTCGCCGCGCAGGACGGCCTGTCGGTGCGCGTGGTCGACATGTACTCGCTCAAACCGCTCGATGAGCAGGCCGTCCTCGACGCCGTGCGCGACACGCGCCGCATCGTCACGGTCGAGGATGCCAACATCGAGAACGGCCTCGGTACGGCGATCGCCACGGTCGCGGCGAGCAGCGGCAAGGGCTTCGCGCTGCGGCGTCTGGGTGTCCCCGACACGTTCTCGATCATCGGCCAGCCCGAGGACCTGTTCGCCCACTACGGCTACGACGAGAACGGCATCATCGAGGCCGCCCGCGAGCTGTTGCGCGTCGAGATCACCGACGACGACGACTGGGACGACGAGATCTGATGGCCACGCAGCCGACCCCCACTGACGAGGTCACACCGGCCGACGAGATCCGGTATCAGAGCATCGTCTTTCTCAACGCGGTCGTTCCGGTGCTGCGCCCCATCGTCGAGGCCACGCCGTCGCTGCGGCGCGCGTTCGCGGGGTTGACGGGCGTCGTACAGATCTCGGCGCTCGCCGACGACGGAACGTCGGTCGACGGGCGTCCTCCCCGCGTGGCGACGCATATCGTCGTGCAGGACGGCGAGCTGAGCATGCATCTTGGCCCTCACCGGGCCCCGAGCGTCGAGCTCCAGTTCGGTAGCCGGAGCAAGCTCAACGCGTTCTTTCTCGGCAAGCCGGTGGCACCCAAGATCCGGGGAGCGGCAGGCAGTCCTCGGCTGCTCGTGGCAACCGTGCGCTCGCTGCTGGCGATGTCGTCGCTCCTGGGCTCGGCCGAGCCACCGACCGACCCCGAGCGGGCCCGTCTGCTCGTCAAGGCGATGTTCTACCTGCTCACGACGGGGATCAGCCAGCTCACCAAGGCGGGGCATCCTCGTTTTCGGCAGTGGGCGCGGTCCCAACCCGACCGCATCTACCAACTGGAGGTGGCCGGTGCGGACGAGCTCGCCGCGTACGTGCGCGTCAAGGGCGGACGCACCAAGGCGGTCCGCGGCCCGTACACGTATGCGCGCCCGTTCTTCACGATGCAGTTCGACTCGCCCCGCTCGGCGCTCGGCATCCTGCTCGAGGTCGACGACATGATCGAGTCGACGATGGCGGGCCACATCACGATGCTCGGCGCCCCGGAGTACGGAGCCGAGTTGGGCGAGCTCATGTTGACGGTGGGCGGCTATGCGAAGTGATCTGCGCGGGGGCCTGGCCGCACTGGGCCTTGCCGGGACGATCGGCGCGGTGGGCCTCGCTGCGGCGCGCGGCCGTTCCCAGGCTCACGGTCTGCATCACACCGGCGTGACGGTGCGGGACTTCGAGGCGGCGGTGGCCTGGTATCACCGCCACTTCGGGTTTCTCCTCGTCACCGAGATGCTGCTCGACGGAGAGGACAGCGCCCGGCTCGCCGACCTGTACGGGCGGCCCGACCTCACAGTGCGGTTGGGGTTCATGCGCGGCCGCGACGGGTCGATCCTCGAGGTGTTCGAGTTCGACCCGCCCCTGCCACCCGCCCCTGTCGACTGGAATCGGCCGGGGTACACGCACGTCGCGATGGCCGTCAGCGACGTGCCCGCCTGGGTGCGACGCCTGGAGGGCGAGGGCATCGAGTTCCTCACGCCCGTGCAGGAGACGGCGGGGGCGCACTGGGTGTTCTTCCGGGACCCCGACGGCAACCTCGTCGAGCTCATCGACCTGCACGCCGACCGGTTGTTGCTGCGCCACGCGGGCGGCCTCGTCGGCCGCCTCCAACGCTGGACCACGATGCGCCGCTACTACACCACCTGACCCACTCCCCCGCGCTGGCAGAGGGGCTCCCCCCGTCGGTCGAGGAGGAGCGCAGCGACGTCTCGAGACCACCGAGCACTGACGCAGTGACGTCGGCAGTGGTCTCGAGACGCTTCGCTCCTCGACCAACGGGCGGGGTGACGCTTCGCTCCTCGACCACCGGGCGGGGTGACGCTTCGCTCATCCGCGGATCGAGGAGTGAGCGAAGCGAGCGTCTCGAGATCGACCGTCGGGGGAGGTCCGACTCAGCGGCGGGCGCCGATGTCGCGGCGGGTCGCGCGGAACTCCTCCTCCGGGAGCAGCGTCATGCCGCCCGCACGCAGGGCCGTGATGGCTCCGCTCTCGTCGCGGGTGACGCGCCACACCTCCCCGGGTGCGCCGAAACCGGCCTCGGCGGGAGCACGGAGGGTGTCGGCGTCGATGATGCGTAGGTCGTCGGCGTCGTCGGCCGGGGCCGGCGAGTTGGGGGCGAACGCGATGAGCCGCTCCCCCAGCACCCGCACCTCCAGGTAGCCCCACGCGGTGACGAACCGGCCGGTGAACGACTCGGCGTCGATGCCCTGCTCGCGGGCTTCAGCGACCGTCATGGTGGCGGGCGCGTCGGCGCGCAGGCCCGTGGCGTGCTCCTCGGCCGGGCTGCCGAGGGCGAGGTCGATGAGCGCGATGATCCCGGCAGCGAGTTCTTGGGCCGGGCCGCCCGCGGCGTTGGTGAGCACGCTCACGGCGAGCGCGTCTTTCGGGTCGACCATGGTGCGGGTGATGAAGCCGGGGAACCCGCCGGAGTGGCCGATGGTTTCGCGCGTGCCGATCTTCTCCAGGATGAGCCCGAGTCCGTAGCGCCCTTGCGGGCGGCCTTCGCGACCGAACGTCGACTCGGTGCGCTGCATGAGGCGCTTGGTCGCGTCGGTGAGGAGTCGGTCGTCGCCGTAGGAGTGGGCGACGAGGTACGCCGACAGGTCCTCGGCGGTGGCGACGAACCCCGTGGCCGAGGCCATCGCGTGGGTGTCGGGGCTCTTCACGACGAACTGCTCGTCATCGCCGTCGAGGCGCAGCGAGTGGCCCCACGCGCACTCGTGGGGGTCGGCGAGGACGTCGTCACCGATCTCGTCGCTGTCTGGGTGGACCCGGTTGAGGCCGAGCGGGTCGAGGATGCGCTCCCGCACGAACTCGGCGTAACTGCGCCCGGAGGCCCGCTCGATGACGAGCCCGAGGAGGGAGTAGCCGTAGTTCGTGTACTTGAAATGCCGGTTGGGTTCGAAGACGACGCCGTGGTCGGTGAGCATGTCGAGGAGCTGCTCCTCGGTCGGGAACTCGTGGCGGAGCTGCCAGTAGTCGGCGTCGTCGCCGTCGCGGACGATCCCGCCCTGATGGCCGAGGAGTTCGCGGAGTGTCACAGGGCCCAGGTCGTGGCCCTCGAACTGGGGCAACCAGCGCGAGAGGCGGTCGTCGAGGCCGAGGACCCCGTCCTCGCGCAGCTGCATGATGGCCGTCGCCGTGAACGTCTTGCTGTGTGAGGCGACCCGGAACAGGTGGTGGGTCGTGAGGTCGACGCCGCGCTCGGCGTCGGCGGTGCCGAACGCGTCCGACAGGAGCACCTCGTCGCCCACGCGGACGCACACCTGCACGCCGGGGACCCGCAGGATGCGGCGCCGCAGATCCACCCACCCGCTCAGGGTGTCGGTCATGCCACGCACGGTCTCGATCAGTCGGTCACGCGAATCGGTCATACCCTCCAGCATGCCGAGGAGGCGGGCACGCTGTCCGGCGTTTGGGTTTCCGCCCGCCGCGGAGGAGCGGAGCGACGTCTCGAGACCACCGTTCCCTGACGCCGCGATGGTCTCAAGACGCTCGCTTCGCTCGCTCCTCGACCAACCGGGGGGGGTGGGGCGGGCCCGCGTCAGTCGATCGGGACGGCAGTGATCGTGGGTGCGGCGTCGAAGAGCCGCACGTCGACGTGGGTGACGTCGGCTGGTGGCGCGGCGAAGACGGCATAGAGGTCGACAGGTTGATCCGGTTCGAGACGCGCCGTCCCGATCACGCCCGGCTCGGTTGCCATCTGCCCCGACCCGTGTTCGACGACACGGTGGAGTTTGGCGTTGACGGGATCGACGACCGTGGGTGAGAAGGGATCGACATACAGCCGCGACAGTGTGGGCGCACGCTCCCCATCGGGCTGTGCGTCACCGCTGCGGGTCACCGTCGCCGTCAGAACGAGCAGGTCATCACGGCGTTCCAGGCCCAGCACTGAGAACGTCAGATCGCCGCGTCCCTGGGGTGCGGGGACCGTCACCGATGCCACGGGATCCGATCCCCGCGACTGCGCCTCCGCGGCTGTGGTCGGCTGCCCGGGTTGTTCGGCCGTGGTGTCAGAGGTCGTGCACGCCGACAGGAAGGCGACGAGCAGGACCGTCGCCCCGCCGAGGGCGCGACGCTGCCACGCCGATCGTCGGGCGTTCACTGCTCGAACCTGATCTCGACGCGACGGTTCTTGGCGCGCCCATCAGGGTTGTCTTCGCCGTTCACCTCGTTGGGTTCGATCGGCTGAGTGTCTCCGAATCCTTCGACCGTCAGCGCCAGGTCGCTGCGGGCCGCGCTCAGGACCGTCGCCACGGCTTGCGCCCGCTCCCCCGAGAGTCGCTGGTTGTAGGCCGCGTCTCCGATGGAATCGGTGTGCCCACCCACGGAGACTGCGGCACCCTGCGGGATCTCTTGCGCCAGCTCCTCGATGCGGGCCCGTGCCGCGTCGCTGATGTCGCTGGAATCGAACGCGAAGAGGATGTCGCTGTTGAGCGCCACGACGGTGTCCTCGCCGTCGGTCTCGGTGGTCTCCAGATCGACCACAGAGTCCTCGACCCGGATGTCCTGCACGGACGCTGCGATCGACAAGTCCTCCACGGACTCCTCTGGGGACAGATCCTCGATGCTCGCGGCGATCTGCTGAGGGCTCACGTCGGGCAGCGGCGGCACCTCGACCTGCGCCGGCACCGACAACATCATGACGAGGGCGGAGAGGACGGGGACGACGGTGACTGTCACTGGAGCGGCACCTCGGTGAAGACTGGCAGGTTCGAGCCCAGCTGTACGTCGAGATGCGTCACGTCCTCCGGTGGCGCGGCGAAGGTCGCCGAGACCGTCCAGGTGCCGCCGGAGGCCGTCGACCAGTTCACCCACGCCCCACCTTCCGAGGGTGGCCCCAGCGGCCCCGACTCCGTCTCCACGGGCCGGTGCTGCTTGAGGTTGATCGGGTCGATGACCGTGGGGACGGGCGAGCCACCCAGGTAACTGAAAGCGTTGGCGTTCGGCTGGTCCTCATCGACCTGCGGCCGCGTGATCGTCGCGTTGAGGAACACGAGCTGCCCCCGCCGCTTCAGGTCCAACACCTCGATCGTCATGTCACCGTCGCCCTGGGGCGACGGGATGGTCGTGGTGGCCAGGGGCTCGGTGAACCGTTCGACCGGGCCGGTGGCCTGCCCGTCACCTGCGGCAGCGGGGCTCTCCTGCTGCGGGGCAGAGCCGTCGGTCGTCACCACCTCCTGGGTCGTGCCCTCGCCCGCCTCGGTCTCGCCGTCGGCGGTGCACCCGGCGAGAGCGAAGGTGGCGACGACAGCGGCAGTGAGCAGGGTGCGCGGGCGGGTCACGGAGAGCGTGCGCGTCATGGGTCGTCCTCGTGCTCGGATGGCTACGCCGGCACGGGCCGGGCGTCCGTCGAAGGCACTGTGCCACAGACGACCTGCCCGATGGTCCCGTGCGGGGCACAGAAAAACCCGGCCCACGCGGGACCGGGTGAGTTATAGGGTGATCCTACCCGAGGGCCGTGACTGCGAGAGTCTCGGCGGTTTCGAGACGTCGCTACGCTCCTCCTCAACCAACGGAACGGAGAGGGCCGACAACACTGTCGGCCCTCTCTGAATGTGTGGCAGCGTCAGTCGCGGCCCTGGCCGCGGCGCTCCATGGTCTCCTGGAGGGCGCGGCGTGCTTCGGTCTGCTCTTCGGTCATGGTGATCTCCTGCGTGTGTCTTCGGCCGAGCGCACCCGGCGGCGTTCGTTCGTCCTGTTGACACCGGAGGTGTGGTCCGGCGGAGTCCTCAGGCCTGGCGGGGTCACCGCGCGGCCGGCTCGGACGGTCATCGGCGCCGTAGCGCCGAGACCACCATGAAGGTCATCTGACGCCCTTAAGAAACATGTTCCATCTATCGAGACGTGGATCCGTGATGTGAGACCTCACTGACGTGTGTCACAGCCGCCCCCACGAGACCCGCCCGCGCACCGAACACCTCCGGGCATATCCTGGCCAGGCATCGACGATCGAGAGGCGATCAGCATGGCCAACTCCGAAGGTCTCAGCATCGGATACCGCCTGTGGTGGAACTTCCGGCGCGGGGCCCTCCTGTTCTTCGGGCCCGCCCAGCTCGGCGACGACGACCCCATCGAGGGCCTGCGCGAAGAGCGCCGCCGCAAGTCCGCCGAGGCGCTCCGGCAACAACGCCGCGACTGAGCTCTCCAGAACCCCGAGCGACCACGAGCGACCACTCGGCAGTCCAACACGACCGCTCGGCGCGCCATGTACGCGGGCGGGTGCCCCAGATCACGTGCTCACGGCGGCGTCGCCTACTCTCCCCGGCATGAACAGCTCCGGCACCCCGTTGGTCGTCCTCGACGACGTCAACAAGCATTTCGGGGACCTTCACGTCCTGCGCGACATCAACCTCACCGTGCATTCCGGTGAGGTGCTCGTCGTCATCGGCCCGTCGGGCTCCGGAAAATCGACCCTGTGCCGCACCATCAACCGCCTCGAAACCTACGAGAGCGGCACCATCAGCATCGACGGCAAACCCCTGCCGGAGGAGGGCAAATCCCTCGCCCGACTGCGCGCCGACGTCGGCATGGTGTTCCAGTCGTTCAACCTGTTCGCGCACAAGACGATCCTCGACAACGTCACCCTCGGCCCCATCAAGGTGCGCGGCCAGAAGAAGGCCGCCGCCGAGAAGCGGGCCATGGAACTGCTCGAGCGCGTCGGCGTCGCCCACCAGAAGGACAAGTACCCCGCGCAACTCTCGGGCGGGCAGCAGCAGCGCGTCGCCATCGCCCGATCCCTCGCGATGGACCCCAAAGTCATGCTGTTCGACGAGCCGACCTCGGCCCTCGACCCCGAGATGATCAACGAGGTCCTCGACGTCATGACCGACCTCGCCAAGTCGGGCATGACGATGATCGTCGTCACCCACGAGATGGGCTTCGCCCGCAAGGCCGCCGACCGCGTCGTCTTCATGGCCGACGGGCAGATCGTCGAACAGAACGAACCGGAGGCCTTCTTCACCAACCCGCAGTCGGATCGCGCCAAGGACTTCCTCGGCAAGATCCTCACCCACTGATTCACCCGACCGCCCACCAGATCACCTGGAGACGATCATGAAGAACACCCGCATCGGCCTCATGGCCCTCATCAGTGCAGCCGCGCTGACCCTCTCCGCGTGCGGCGCGGGCACCGAGGACGCCGGAGGTGGCACCGAGAACGGCGGCACCGAGGCCAGCGGCCCGCTGCGCGTCGGCATCAAGTTCGACCAGCCCGGTCTGGGCCTGCAGGAGGGCGCGGACTACACCGGTTTCGACGTCGAGGTCGCCAAGTACGTCGGCGAGAAGCTCGGCCGCGAGGTGCAGTTCTCCGAGGCGCCCACCCCCCAGCGTGAGACGCTGCTGCGCACCGATCAGGTCGACATGATCGTCGCGACGTACTCGATCACCGACTCCCGCAAGGAGGAGGTCAGCTTCGCGGGCCCGTACCTCATCGCCGGTCAGGACCTCCTCGTGCGCCAGGACGACACCGAGATCACCGGGCCCGACGCCCTCGACGGCAAGACCCTGTGCTCGGTGCGCGGCTCGACCCCCGCCCAGCGCGTGCAGGAAGAGCACCCCGGTGTTCAGCTGCAGGAGTACGACACCTACTCCAACTGCGTCGAGGAGCTCATCAACGGCACCGTCGACGCCGTCACCACCGACGATGTGATCCTCGCCGGCTTCGCCGCGCAGCCTCAGTTCGAGGGCCAGGTCAAGCTCGTCGGCAACCCCTTCTCCGAGGAGAACCTCGGGATCGGCGTCCAGAAGGACGACGACGACCTGTGCAACTCGGTCACCGACGCCCTGCAGGAGATGATCGACGACGGCACCTGGCAGTCCAAGGTCGACGAGGTGTTCGGCGCTGCCGGCTACACCCCCGGCCCGGGCAACCCGCCCACCCCGAGCTGCCAGCAGTCCTGACCCACCCCATCGGCGGGCGGGGCACGTCCCCGCCCGCCGACATCCACCCTGCGGGTCAGAAATCCCCCGCGCTCGTGAAAGGCGACCCTGATGGGTGATGTCCTCGCGAACTACAACGTCTTCGGGTACTTCTTCCTGACGATCCGGTTGGCGTTCTTCTCCGCGATCGGCGCCTTCATCATCGGCACGATCATCGCGGTCTTCCGGCTCGCCCCGGTGGGGTTTCTGCGCGGGCTCGGCCGGTTCTACGTCGAGGTCATCCGCAACACTCCCCTGACACTGCTCATGGTGTCGACACTGCTCGTCTTTCACTCCAACCTGCTGATCCCGATGATCGGCGCCGACACCATCGCCAGCCGCAACTTCAACTGGGCGGTGGTCGCCCTCGCGATCTACCACTCGGCGTTCGTGTGCGAGGCGCTGCGCAGCGGCGTCAACACGGTGCCGGTCGGGCAAGCCGAGGCAGCACGGTCGGTGGGTCTGTCGTTCGGTCAGAACTTGCGGTACGTGATCTTCCCGCAGGCGTTCCGCGGAGCCATCGTCCCCTTGACGAACGTGCTCATCGCCCTCACCAAGAACACCACCGTCGCGGCGGTCATCGGCGTCGCCGAGATCGCCTACCTCACCTCGATCGTGTTGGAGAACGACCCGGGCCTCATCCTGCCGCTGTTCCTCATCGTGGCGCTCGGCTTCGTCATCCTCACCCTGCCCATCGGGCTGCTCGGCACCCACTTCG
>JAUNTP010000019.1:318-7902 GCA_030538585.1 Mobilicoccus sp. | reverse complement strand
GGCGGTGCAGCGATGACCACCTCCCACGGACTCCGGAAGGGGCGAGCATGAGTTCCACGCCCGCTCAGCTGTTCGACGTGCCCGGCCCCCGCGGACGGGCGATCCAGCGCGTCGTCGCTCTCGCCATGATCGTCGCCGCCATCGGCATCGGCGCCCTCGTCATCTGGCGCCTCGCCGACCGCGGCAACCTGTCGGCAGCCCGCTGGTCACCGTTCCTCAACGAGACCGTGTGGACCGTCAACATCATCCCCGGGCTCATCAACACCCTCTACGCGGCGGCCATCTCCATCGTGCTGTCGGCGATCCTCGGGCTGCTGCTCGGTATCGGACGCCTGTCGACCGTCGCCCCGTTGCGCTGGTTCTGCGCGAGCTTCGTCGAGCTGTTCCGCGCCATCCCCGTGCTGGTGATGATGCTGCTCTCGTTCTGGGGCTACCTCGCGTTCACGAACATCTCCGGCTCCTACCTGGCCCTGGCCGGCACGATCACCGGCCTGACGCTCTACAACAGTTGCGTCATGGCTGAGCTGCTGCGTTCCGGGGTGCATTCCCTGCCGAAGGGTCAGGGTGAAGCGGGCCTGTCGATCGGTCTGACGCGCGGCCAAACGCTGATGTCGATCCAGCTTCCTCAGGCGCTCACCGCGATGCTGCCCTCACTCGTGGCGCAGCTCGTCGTCATCCTCAAGGACACGGCGCTCGGCTACCAGATCACCTACCCCGAACTCCTGCGTCAGGGTGTCCGGATCGGGTCGCAGTACGGCAACATCGTTCCGGCGTTCATCGTCATCGCGGTGATCTTCATCCTGATCAACTTCATGCTCACCTCGTTCGCGCAGTGGCTGGAACGTCGCCTGTCCCGTCGTGGGCGCACGGCAGGCAAGACCAAGCCCGCCGAGCCGACCCTCAAGAGCGGCATCGCCGGCGACAACGTCGACAGCACTGTGCCGACGGGGCACACGAGACCGGTCTGATCTCTCACCGTCGGCGCAGAAACGCCGGGGCCGTCGATTCGAACCGACGGCCCCGGCGTTTGTGCGCGTCTCAGCCCTCGATGTTGGCCATGACGTGCTTGATGCGGGTGTAGTCCTCGAACCCGTACATGGAGAGGTCTTTGCCGTAGCCGGAGTGCTTGAAGCCGCCGTGGGGCATCTCGGCGACCAGCGGGATGTGGCAGTTGATCCACACGCACCCGAAGTCGAGTTTGCGGCTCAGGCGCAGGGCTCGACCCACGTTGCTCGTCCACACGCTGCTCGCCAGGCCGTACTTCACGCCGTTCGCGTGCCGCAACGCCTCACCCTCGTCGGTGAACGACTGCACGGTGATGACTGGGCCGAAGATCTCGTTCTGCACCGCCTCGTCGTCCTGACGCAGGCCCGACACGACCGCGGGGCTGAGGTAGTAGCCGCCCTCGAATTCCCCACCGAGCCGGGTGCCACCGACCGCGAGGCTCGCGTGGTCGGGCAGCCGCTCGAGGAAACCCGACACGTGGTCGAGCTGGTTGGCGTTGTTGACCGGACCCAGCAGCGCGTCGTCGTTCTCGGGCAGACCGACCACCGCGTTCTTCGCGTACTCGGCGAGCGCCGCGACGAACTCGTCGTGCACGCCCTCCTGCACGAGAACGCGGGTCGCGGCCGTGCAGTCCTGCCCCGCGTTGAAGTACCCCGCCTCACCGATGCCGTTCACGGCGGCCTCGATGTCGGCATCGTCGAACACGACGACCGGCGCTTTGCCGCCCAACTCCAGGTGGGCCCGCTTGAGGTCCTTGGCCGCGCTCTCGGCGACCTGCATCCCGGCCCGCACGGAGCCGGTGATCGACACCATCTGCGGCGTCTCGTGCTCGATGAGCGCGCGACCGGTGTCGCGGTCGCCCATGACGACGTTGAACACCCCCGGCGGGAAGAACTCGGCGGCGATCTCCGCGATGCGCACCGTCGTCTCCGGGGTGGTATCGCTCGGCTTGAGCACGATCGTGTTGCCCGCCGCGAGCGCCGGCGCGAACTTCCAGGTCGCCATCATCATCGGGTAGTTCCACGGCGTGACCTGGCCGATGACACCGATGGGTTCGCGGCGGATCCAGCTCGTGTGCCCCGCCATGTACTCCGCGCTGGCGCGCCCCTCGAGGATGCGAGCCGCGCCGGCGAAGAACCGGATCTGGTCGGCCATCACCGGCACCTCTTCAGAGGCGATGAGCGCGTGCGGCTTACCGGTGTTCCCGGCCTCAAGCTCGATGAGCTCCTGCCCGTGTTCCTCGATGGCGTCCGCCAGCTTGAGCAAGGCCGCCTGCCGCTCCGACGGAGTCGTCTCGGCCCAGGTCTCGAACGCGCCCTCCGCGGCGGCGTACGCCGCGTCGACGTCGGCCTCGGTGGACCGGGGTGAGCGGGCGACCACCTCACCGGTGACGGGGCTGTGGACGTCCAGTCGGTCATCGGTCTGCGCGTCGACGTACTCGCCGCCGATGAAGTTCTTGAGCTCGCGCGGGCTGGTCATGTCGACTCCTTCGTCTGCTGACACCAACCCTCGCCACTGTACCGGCCGGACGGTTTGACCGGGCGGAAACGATGTGGCCTCGACCACGTCGCGGCACGGTCTCGACCTGGACACGTTCTCGACATGCGTCCGAAATCCCGGCGCCCACACCAGAGTTGGCGTCACACTGTGGGCGGCGGGGGCCGAAGCGTCCTCTCGGGTCGAGCCACGAGCCCCAGCCGGAAAGGACTCTCGGTGGAAGCCGTTCGTCGTTATGTGTTCCCGATCATCTGGATGATCATCTTCGCGGTGATCGCCGCCTCCTTGGTGCGGCTGGCGTTCTTCTCCAACGACCAGGCCGGCTCGGGGGACGAGGTCTACCCCACCGCGTCCATCGACGAGTTCGCCGTCGTGCCGGTCGAGCGGGGCGACATCGCCTCCACCCTCGTCCTGGCCGCGACCGTGCAGGCCGATGCCGGCCGTGCCGTGCCGGTGACGACGGCCGGGGAGGTCGTCAAGGTGTGGGCCTCCAACGGCGACACCCTCTCGCAGGGGGCGAGGATCCTGCAGGTCCGAGTCCCCCGCGACGCCGAGCCCCTCGTGGCTCCGCCCGGCGACGACACCGAGGACGCCCCCGCACCGGTGCAGCCCCCGGCCGCACCCGTGCCGAGCTGGACCTACCACGACCTCCTCGCCCCGACGAGCGGCACCGTGCGCGACCTCAAAGCCGTCAACGGTCAGGTGCTCACGCTCGGCGACACCGTGGCGACGTTGAGCCCTGGCACGTACGCCGTCATCGCCGACCTCACCCCCGAGCAGCAGCTTCAACTCCTCGACAACGACATCGAGGCGACGGCGACCCTGCCGTCGATGACGACCCCCATCGCCTGCTCGACGCCCCGCATCGAGGAGAAGGACGAGACCGAGCAGGACCAGCAGCCGAGCGCGCCGCAGATCGACCCGATGACGGGGATGCCGATGGACTCGGCCACGTCGGCAGCACGGCTGCGCTGCCCCGTGCCGTCGGACACCAAGATCGTGCCCGGACTCACCGGTGAGGTGTCGATCGACCTCGGCTCGGCCACCGACACCCTCGTCGTGCCGACCACCGCCGTCGAGGGCGAGCTCACCGAAGGCGCCGTCTACGTCATGGGCGAGGGCGGCGAGCCCGAGCGCCGCGACGTCACGCTGGGTCTGCGTGGCGACGGCGTCGTCGAGGTGACCGGCGGCATCACCGAGGGCGAGGAGATCCTCCAGTTCGTGCCCGGCGTCGACAACCCCGAGGGCGATATGTACGGCGGGATGGGCTGGTGAGCACCGCGCTCGAGGTGACCACGGACCCGCCCGAGCCGGTCACCGGCGACACTCCCCTCTTGAGTCTGCGCGGCATCACCCGATCCGTGCGGCTGCCGAGTCGGGACATGCTGCACATCCTCGAGGGGGTCGACCTCGACGTCCGGCTCGGGGAACACGTCGCCGTCCTCGGGCGCTCCGGCTCGGGCAAGACCACCCTCATGAACCTGCTGGGTCTCATCGACAGGCAGACGCAAGGTGAGCTGTGGTTCCGCGGCCAGGACGTCGCCCGCCTGTCGGACCGGCGCCGCGCCCGCATGCGCGGCGCGAGCATCGGGTTCGTCTTTCAGCAGTTCAACCTGCTCGAGACGCGCACGGCCCTGGAGAACGTCATGATGCCGATGCTGTACGGCACCGCGCGCCAGTTCTGGCGGCGTGAACGCACCGCATTGGAGATGCTCGACCGGGTGGGGCTCGCCGACCGCGCCCACCAGCGCCCCAACCGCCTCTCCGGCGGTGAGCAGCAGCGGGTCGCGGTCGCGCGCGCACTCGTCCGTCGTCCGCAGCTCATCCTCGCCGACGAGCCCACCGGCGCCCTCGATGTCACCACCGGTGAGGCGGTCATGGCGTTGCTCGACGAGATCGCCCGCGACTCCGAGGCGGCCCTCGTCACGATCACCCACGACCTGCAGGTGGCCGCGCTCTCGCAGCGGGCGTACCTGCTCGACGGCGGCGTCCTGCACGACATCGAACCGTCGTCGGCGCGGACCGCGATCGGCTCGACGAGCGGCATCCGCGCCGGCCGCGACGCCGTCGGGGCGGCGGAGGACCGGTCGTGACCGGCCTCATCGCCTCCATCGTCGAGGCCTACGGTGAGCTGCGCGTCAACAAGGCCCGCATCCTGCTCTCCCTGCTTGGCGTGGCCTTCTCGGTGTTCGCGCTGACCGCCGTGCTCGGCGCGGGCGGGATGCTGCGCAGCTCCATCGAGCAGACGACGGAACGGTGGGCGGGGCGGCCGACCGTGCTCACCGTGCAGTCGGTCGGCGGGGCCGAGAACGTATCGGCCGCAGACCGCGACCGTGTCGTGCTGGAGCAGGTGGAGCGTCTGGGCATCGAGCATCGCTCGCGCATGATGCAGACGAGCCTGCGCCTGCAGACCAAGCAAGGGGTGAAGTCGGCCCAGGCGATGGCGGTCGACCCGGCCTACGGCGACATGTACCGCATCCGGGTCCACGAGGGACGCTGGCTCGCCGACAACGACGCCTACCGCCTCGCGCCTGCCCTCGTCGCCAACGAGGCTCTCTACGACATGCTCGGTCGCCCCGAGCTCGGGACCGAGACGGTCACGGTTCGCGGCACCGCGGGCATGGGCGGCATGGGCGGACCGGCATCGGGTGAGACCCGGGCGACCCCGGCCGTCGTCATCGGGGTCACCCGCGCCATGGGCCCGATGGGTGACGGGCCGATGGCCTACGTCAGTGCCGGCGCCCTCGGCACGCTCGTCGGGGACGCGGGCAGTGCTTACGGCATGTCGCCCAGCTACCTCGCCTGGGTGCCGCCCGAGCTCGCCGACCAGGTCACGCTGCGTCTCGGTGAGTCCCTGCGGGACACCCCTGCGGGCCGGTTCGAAACGTACTCGCAGGGCATGATGATGGGTGACACAGACCCGTTTCGCACGATGGAGCTGGGCGTGCTCGCGGTCGCGCTCGTCATCCTCGCCCTCGGCGCGCTGGGGCTCATCAACATCTCGATGGTGACGGTGCGGTACCGGGTGCGGGAGATCGGTATCCGCCGCTCCTACGGCGCTACGGGACTGCGCATCTTCTTCGGGGTGCTCATGGAGTCGGTCGTCGCCACCGTGGTGGCCGGAGCCCTCGGCGTCGCGGCCGCGGTCGCTCTCGTGCGCTCACCGATGGTGCAGAACTTCTTCATCGAGAACGGCCTCGTGGACATCCCGCCCTTCCCGGTGACGGCCGTCGTCGCCGGTCTGGCCGCGGCCGTGATCGTCGGCATCATCGCAGGTGCTCTGCCCGCCATCGTCGCCACCCGCATCAAGGTCATCGACGCCATCCGCGCCTGACCTACCGCCGTTGGTCGATTTCGAGACGCTTCGCTCCTCAATCCGGCGGAGGAGGAGCGCAGCGACGTCTCGAGACCCCCCGCAGCCGAATGAAGGGCGGCCGGGCAACCTCAGCCGAGCAAGCTCCGGTCGGAGAGCTCGGCGCCCTTGACGTCCTCGAACGCGGCGAGGAGGTCCTTCACGGTGGCGTTCTTCTTCTTCTCGCCCGCGATGTCGACGACGACGCGGCCCTCGTGCATCATGATGAGCCGGTCGCCGAGGCCGAGGGCCTGGTCCATGTTGTGCGTGACCATGAGCGTCGTCGGCGTGTGCAGCTCGACGAGCGACTTCGTCAGTCGCACGACGAGGTCGGCGCGGGAGGGGTCGAGGGCAGCGGTGTGCTCGTCGAGCAGCAGGACGCGCGGCTCGGAGAACGTCGCCATGAGCAGCGACAACGCCTGCCGCTGACCGCCAGAGAGCAGCCCGACCTTGGCGCTGAGCCGGTTCTCCAGACCCTGTTCGAGCTGCGTCAACTCCTCCCGAAAGCGGGCGCGGCGGGCGTTGGTGACGCCCGGGCCGAGGCCGCGGCGCTGCCCGCGGGTGAGCGCGATGGAGAGGTTCTGCTCGATGGTGAGGTCGGGTGCCGTGCTCGCCATCGGGTCCTGAAAGACCCGGCCGATGAGCCCGGCGCGGCGGTGGTCGGGCAGCTTCGTCACGTCCTTGCCGTCGATCTCGACCGTGCCGGTGTCGGGCGTGAGCTTGCCGGACACCATGTTGAGCAGGGTCGACTTGCCGGCACCGTTGGAGCCGATGACGGTGACGAACTCCCCCGCGGCGAGTTCGAGGTGATCGAGGTTGAGGGCGCGCCGTTCGTTGACGGTGCCGGGAAAGAACGTCTTGGTGACGCCGGTGAGCTTCAACATGTCACTTCCCCCTCACGGCAGCGCCGGTCGCGGCGGCCTGCTCGGTCCGTCGACGTCGACGGAGCTTCTTGAACACCGACCACTGCGGCAGCACGAGGGCGAGAATGACGAGCACCGCCGACAGCAGTTTCATGTCGTTGGGGTTGAGGCCCAGCATCATCGCGCCCTGGATGGCAACGCGGTAGAGGACCGACCCGAGAACGACGGCGGGCGCGGCCGCGACGATGTTGTGGATCGGGACGAGGGCCTGCCCGATGATGACCGACGCGAGCCCGGCGACGATGATGCCGATGCCCATCGAGATGTCGGAGAAGCCCTGGTACTGGGCGACGACGGCGCCCGACAGGCCGACCAGGCCGTTGGAGAGCGCGAGGCCGAGGATCTTCTGCCCGTCGGTGTTGATGCCGAAACTGCGCGCCATGCCCTCGTTCTCACCGGTGGCTTGCATCGCGAGCCCGATGTTGGTGCGCAGGAACCAGATGATGAGCGCCATCGTCGCGAGCGCCACGAGGAGGAACACCCCGACCGACACCCACGTGGCGAGCAGCCGCTCGTCACGCAGCGGCGTCATCACCGTCGTGTTGCGCAGGAGGGGAATGTTGGCGCCGCCCATAATGCGCAGGTTGATCGAGTACAGCCCGATCTGGGTGAGGATGCCCGCGAGAAGGCCGTTGATCTTGCCCTTGGTGTGCAGCAGCCCGGTGATGACACCCGCGGCGAACCCGGCGACGAACCCGGCGATGCACGCCAGCAGTGGATGATGCCCGGCCGCGATGAGGACGGCAGCGGTGGCGCCGCCGGTGACGAAGCTGCCGTCGACCGTGAGGTCGGGAAAGTTGAGGATGC
>JAUNTP010000019.1:0-308 GCA_030538585.1 Mobilicoccus sp. | reverse complement strand
CAAGAACACGCCCAGCGCCATCATGGCGTAGAGCAGGCCCAGGTCCAGGGCGGCGATCATGGGGGTCCTTCAGGCGAATCGTCGAATCAAGGGCGGCTCAGCGGGGTGCAGCCGGGGCCGTTCGACGGCCCCGGCTGCGGGAGATGGTTCTCAGAGATGGGTCACTGCACGACCTCGTCGGCGCGGTCGATGAGCTCCTGCGTCAGCTCGATACCGGCCTGCTCGGCGGCGCCCGGGTTGACGATGAGGCGCGGGTCGTCCTGGTAATCCACGGGCATCGTGGCGGGGTCGGCGCCGTCGCGGAGGAG
>JAUNTP010000018.1:20000-31262 GCA_030538585.1 Mobilicoccus sp. | reverse complement strand
ACCCCCCGGGCGATCGCGACGGGGGTGAGGCGGTCGGCCCAGGCGACATGCGCGACAGGTGTGCCGACGTCGCCGGCCAGGGCCTCACCGGAGCTGCGGGCGAGCAGGAGCGCGGCGCCGGACACGGTGAGCAACCCGACTGACGCGGCGGCGAACCGTGTCGCCCACGCCCTCCACAGCACGGCCATCGCCATCGACACCGCTCCCAGAGGGAGCAGAACGACGACGATGTGGACGACGAGCGGATGAAGCGGGAGGCCGAGCACACTCACGAGTCGTCAGCCGGCGAGCTCGCCGATGTGGAAGCTCTCGAGGCGCTGGTTGGGGTTCGGCGCGCCCTCGTGCTGGCCGAGAAACTGGTCGGTGCCGTCGGTGCCGCACAGGCCCTCGATGCGCTCCGCGCCGCCGGGGTGCTGGGAGATCCAGTCCGTCACGTCGTACACCTGGCCCTCGATGACGGTCCAGCACGACTCGGCGTCGGCGTGCTCCTGCACGTCCGCCATCGTGATCTGCTCGACCGGGGTGCCGGACGCCGCGTCGGTGGGCTCGCCCGCTGCAGTCTCCTCGGTGGCGGGCGCCGGCGTCGCCTCCTCGGCGGTCTGGGTGTCGTTGCCGCAGGCGGACAGGCCCACCACGAGCAGGAGTGCGGCAAGAGGGGCGAGACGGCGCGTCATCGGCGATGTCCTTTCTGCGGGAGGGGATTTCCCCACACCCTACGGTGTCAGCCCTCGACTCGCCCGCCGTGCGGCATCGCGGCGATCGCCTCGCGCAGCTCGGCCTCGGTGGGGCGGTAGGGGCGGATGCCGTCGCTCGGGACCCGGCCGAGACGTCCTCGCTGAAAGTCCTCGAACGCCTGGATGACCTCGGCCTTGGTGTTCATGACGAACGGGCCGTACTGCACGACGGGCTCGCCGATGGGGCGACCGCCGAGCAGGAGCACCTCCAGGGCGGGGGTCTCCACGTCCTGACGGTCGTCGGCGGTGAGGGTCATGAGGTCCCCGGGCGTGGTGACGATCGTCTGCCCGGCGCGGATCGGGCGCGCGTCAGCGCCGATGGTGCCGGTGCCGGAGAAGACGAACACGATGCCGTTGTAGGCGGGGTCCCACGGCAGGTCGGCGCGGGCGCCGGCGGCGATCGTGGCGTGCGCCATCGTGATCGGGGTGTGCGTGGAGCCGGGGCCGCGGTGGCCGCCGATCTCGCCGGCGATGACGCGCACGAGCGCACCACCGTCGTGGGTGGTGACGAGCGCGGAGTCGGTGCCCTCGAGGTTCTGGTACCGCGGGTCGGTCCACTTCTGCGCCTTCGGCAGGTTGACCCACAGCTGAACGCCGTGGAACAGGCCGCCGGAGACGACGAGTTCGGCCGGGGGAGTCTCGATGTGCAGCACCCCGGAGCCCGCGGTCATCCACTGGGTGGCGCCGTTCTCGATGAGGCCGCCGCCGCCGTGGGAGTCCTGGTGCTGGAAGCGACCGTCGAGGATGTAGGTGACGGTCTCGAAGCCCCGGTGCGGGTGCCAGTCGGTGCCGCGCGGCTCGCCGGGGGCGTAGTTGACGGCGCCCATCTCGTCCATGTGGATGAAAGGGTCGAGCTCCTCGCGGGGGAGTCCGGCGAAGGCGCGGGTGACGGGAAAGCCCTCGCCCTCATAGCCCTTTGGGCCGGTGATCTGGCGGCGCACGCCGCGGACGACCTGGTCGGGTCGGGGCTGGGGCAGGCGGGGGAGCGTGAGCGTGTCGGCGGTGATGGCGGGCATATCGACCTCCTGGTGATGGTGTCCCCATCGACAACATCGTTGATGCGTCAACTATTCCGCTCGGTCACCAGGGGTAGGGCGCGTAGTCCTTGAGGAACACCCCGTACAGATCGTCACCGGCCTCACCGCGCACGATGGGGTCGTAGACGCGCGCGGCGCCGTCGACGAGGTCGAGTGGCGCGTGCCAGCCCTGTTCGGCGATGCGCAGCTTCTCCTCGTGCGGGCGCTCGTCGGTGATCCAGCCCGTGTCGACGGCGGTCATGAGGATGCGGTCGGTCTCGAACATCTCGCCCGCGCTCGTGCGGGTCAGCATGTTCAGGGCGGCCTTGGCCATGTTCGTGTGGGGGTGCCCCGGCCCCTTGTAGCGGCGGGCGAACTGGCCCTCCATCGCCGAGACGTTGACGACGTAGGCGCGCCGGGCGCCCTGCTGCACGGCTCGGCGCATCGCCGGACGCAATCGGCTCACGAGGATGAACGGCGCCGTCGCGTTGCAGAGCTGCACTTCGAGCAGTTCGAGAGGATCGACCTCCTCGACGGTGTGCGTCCAGGAGTTGGTGCGTTGCAGGTCGGGCAGGAGTCCGCCGGCATCGATCGCCGTCCCCGCCGCGTGCGCCTCCAGCGAGGCGTGGCCGGCGACGAGCGCCAGACCGGTGAGTTCCGCCGCGGACCTCGGGTGGGCCTCCGGGGCTAGGTGGGTGGCGGCGTCGGTGCGCAACGTGCCGGCCAGCGCAGCCGGATGCGCCTCGGAGACGCGCTCGTAGGTGATCATGTGCGGGCGCGTCGCGTCGCCGGTAAGAGGCTCACTCTCCGCCTCGACGAGGTGGGAGTAGGCGCCGGGGGAGCGGCGCACGGTCTGGGCGGCGTTGTTGACGAGGATGTCGAGCGGCCCGCGACCGGCGACCTCGTCGGCGAGGGCCACGACCTGGGTGGGGTCGCGCAGGTCGATGCCGACGATGGTGAGCCGGTCGAGCCACTCGGCAGAGTCCGACAGCTCGGCGAACCGGCGGGCCGCGTCGCGGGGAAAGCGGGTCGTGATCGTCAGGTCCGCACCGTCACGCAGCAGGCGTAGCGCGATGTACATGCCGATCTTCGCGCGCCCCCCGGTGAGCAGGGCCCGCTTGCCGCGCAGGTCGGCGTGCTGGTCGCGGCGGGCGTGGCTCATCGCGGCGCACTCGGGGCAGAGCCAGTGATAGAACGCGTCGACGGCTCGGTACTTCGCGTGGCAGATGTAGCAGCCGCGCGGGATGTTGAGCTCCCCGGCCGTGGCGCCCTGCACCGAGCTGACCAGCGGGATGCCGCGCGTCTCGTCGTCGATGCGCAGCGGGGAGCCGGTGGCGGTCGACTCGAGGATCCTCTGGTCGGCCTCGACGAGCGGGGCGCGGGTGGCCTTGCGGGCCTCAGCGCGGCGGGCCTTGCGAATCCGGTTGCGCATGGTGCTCGTCGCGCGCTTGACCGCCTCGATGTCGGGGTGACCGGCGGGGAGAGTCGGCAGCTGATCGAGGACGCGGAGCGCCGTCGCGAGGTCGTCGGGATCGATGCCGGGCGGGGTCGGATCCTGCGAACTCACCTGTCCACGATATCGACAGGGGGGCGCCAGACCGTCCCCGGCAACGCCGGCGGGGCTAGAGTCCAGCGATCACCCGCGTGGACGAATGTCCGGATCGTCCGTGCACCCCGATGCCGAGGAGTGTCCCCGTGGCCACGACCGAACAGACCGATCGCAGCACCGAGGAGCAGCCGTCCGGGTGGTCCTTGATCCTCTGGCCGGTGTTCATCCCCTCGGCCGTCGCCATCATCGCTCTGCTCGTCGGCACGGTCATCCTCAGCCGCGTCGCCGGTGATGAGGTCGAGGAGATCACGGAGACGATCAACACGGCCATCAGTGACGGTGTCGGCTGGTGGTACGTGTTCGCTGTCAACGTCTTCCTCCTCTTCAGCCTGTACTGCGCGTTCTCGAAGGTGGGCCACATCCGGCTGGGCCGCGACGGTGAAGAGCCCGAGTTCGGCGTCATCTCGTGGTTCCTCATGCTCTTCAGCGCGGGCATGGGCATCGGCCTGGTCTTCTTCGGCGTCGCCGAGCCCCTCAGTCACTACGTCATCCCGCCGGAGTCCTTCGGCAACGACCCCGCCTCCGATCAGGCCGCACGCGAGTCCGTGGGCCTGATGATGTTGCAGTGGGGGCTGCACCCGTGGGGCATCTACGCCGTCGTCGGGCTGGGCCTGGC
This sequence comes from Mobilicoccus sp., assembly GCA_030538585.1. Taxonomy (GTDB): domain Bacteria; phylum Actinomycetota; class Actinomycetes; order Actinomycetales; family Dermatophilaceae; genus Mobilicoccus. Next base: position 27,287 of record JAUNTP010000018.1, on the reverse strand, counting down.
GTACATGTCGTTCCGTCGCGGACGGCCGCTCGCGGTCCGGTGGCTCCTCGAACCCCTCATCGGACGCAAGCGCGTCGAGGGATGGATGGGGCACACCATCGACACCGTCGCCATCATCGGCACGCTGTTCGGCATCGCGACGTCGTTCGGCTTCGGCATCACCCAGATCGTCGGCGGGTTCGAGTTCCTCGGCTGGGCCGAAGGGTCGAACGCCCTGGTCATCGGCCTCATCGCCGGGATCACCGCGATCGCCGTGTGGTCGGTCGTCTCCGGCGTGCACAAGGGCCTCAAGTGGCTCTCGAACTTCAACATGTCGCTCGCCGCGCTCTTCGCGCTGACGGTGTTCCTCCTCGGGCCGACGGTCTTGCTGCTGCAGCTCATCCCGCAGAACCTCGGCGAGTACATCAGCCAGCTCCCCGTGACGATGTTCAACGCGGGCGGCTTCGCCGACGACGGCTGGGAGGCCGAGTGGACCATCGGGTACTGGGGCTGGTGGACGAGCTGGGCACCCTTCGTCGGCATGTTCATCGCCCGCATCTCCCGCGGCCGGACGATCCGCGAATTCGTCGGCGGCGTGCTGCTCGCCCCGACCCTCGCGAGCCTCGTGTGGTTCACGGTGTTCGGCGGTTCGGCCATCCAGATGCAGGCGGACACCGGAGCGCTGGCGGCTCAAGACCCGGAGACCGGCGAGTACGTCGTCGACTCCGACATCGCGCTGTTCCAGTTCCTCGAGGCCTTCCCGGGCGTCATGCCGCTGATCCTCAGCGTGGTGGCGATGTTCGTGATCGTCTTCTTCTTCGTCACCTCCTCGGACTCGGGGTCGCTCGTCATCGACATGCTCGCCTCCGGCGGGAGCACGGAGACCCCGACCACCACGCGCGTGTTCTGGGCCGTCCTCGAGGGTCTCGCCGCCGCGGTGCTGCTCGTCGTCGGCGGTGCGACGGCGTTGACCGCGCTGCAGACCCTGGCGCTGTCGACCGCGGCGCCGTTCTCGGTGATCCTCGTGTTGGCCTGCATCTCCCTCATGCGCGCGTTCCGGTGGGAGGTGGCCAACATGCCGATGTACGTGCGCGTGGAGGACGGCGGGTCGTCGGAATCGTCTGGGGCGTCTGGGGCGTCTGTGTCGTCGCAGCCGCAGCAGGCGGAGCCTGAGCGGCGCAGTCGGCGGGAGCGGGTGCGGGGCGAATTCGCGGGCATCTCCGCGACGCTGGGTGGTCTGACGGCCCGGCCCGAAGAGGCCGGGGGAGACCCGCGCATCCTGTCCCTCATCACACTGCCGTACTCCGACATGCGGGTCGACCCCGAGACCGGCGAGCCGATGCTCGTCGACGAGGTAGAGGACCCGCTGGCCGGCGAAACCTTCGAGTCCCCCGAGTTCGAGGACTCGCAGGAGTACCTCAATCAGGACGGATCCGAGCAGGACGAGGAGGGCGCGGACGACTATGGCGGCGCCACGGTCGCGGGGCGGGGTGACGACGCTCGCTGAGGCGGTTGGGAGACTGCTTGGTGGGGAAGGCTATTCGCAGGGCGCGGGCGCTTGTCGCTGCCCGGATCGCGCGGTTCGCCGGGCTAGCGTTGAGCCATGACGCCCTCCTCGTTGCGCCGTCCCCGTTCCCGTGTCGCGGCTGCAGGCCTGGCCGCCGCCCTGCTCCTGGCCGCGTGCTCCTCGCCGGAGGATCCCGCGTCCCCGGCGACGGGTGCGGCGCCGGCGGAGACCCCCACCACGCCGACCACCGCGTCCCCGTCGCCGTCACCCACCGAGACGGCTCCCTCGGCGGAGCTGCCCGGCGGCGGGCACGTGATGTTCCCCGAGCGCCGCATCATCGCGCTGTACGGGACGCCGGGCACGCCCGCGATGGGCGTGCTGGGGGAGCACGACGTCGAGGGCGCGGTGGCGCTCGCCAAGGAGAAGGCGGAGGAGTACCAGGCGTTCAGTGAGGAGCCGGTGCAGCCGGGCTTCGAGATCATCACGACGATTGCCAGCGCCTCCCCGGGAGCGGACGGCAACTACTCGATCGCCCACACCGACGACCGCCTCGAACCCCTCATCGACGCCGCCGAGGAGAACGACATCCACGTCATCCTCGACCTGCAGCCGGGCCGCAACACCTTCCTCACTCAGGCCAAGATGTACGAGGATCTCCTGACGCGGCCGCACGTGAGCCTGGCCCTCGACCCCGAGTGGCGTCTGCCTGAGCCCGACATGCGCCACATCCAGACCGTCGGCCACGTGCAGGCCTCGGAGATCAACGAGGTGTCGGAGTGGCTCGCCGAGCTGGTGCGTGAGCACGACCTGCCGCAGAAGATGCTCATTGTGCACCAGTTCGAGGACCAGATGATCCGCAACCGCGCCGACCTCGACGCCTCCCACGAGGAGCTCGCGCTCACGCTGCACATGGACGGTCACGGCCACCGCCAGCTCAAGCTCGACACCTACGAGCGCGTCACCACCGACCTTCCTGAAGGCATGTGGCCGGCGTGGAAGAGCTTCATCGACGAAGACACCCCCACCTGGACACCGGAAGAGACCTTCGACCTCGACCCGAAACCCTGGTTCGTGTCCTACCAGTAACACCCAGGGCGGTGGCCCGCCCCACCCACCCCCGTTGGTCGATCTCAGCGACGTCTCGAGACCATCACCGATGGCGCTGCAAGGGCAGGCGTGCGCCACCCCTCCGACCCCCGTCTCGCCATGCGAAACATATGCTGAAAAGGCTATGCGTCGAACATAATGGCGATAGAATGTGCGTATGACGGTGGCGGAGACTCTCGAGATGAGTGCCGGCCTCGCACGCGATGACTGCGGCGAGGCTGGCATCCTCGCTGAGCCCACCGACAATCCTTCGTGGCACATGTCAGCCGAGGATCTGTGGCGCGTAGAGACGTACTCCCGCGTCGTTGACGGGCCCGATGTTCTCGACGGCGCTCGGGGCCCGGACGAGGATCCGGCGTGGTTCGACACTGATGAGTTCCGGGCTCTGGAGGAGCGGGTGCTGTGGCGCTCGTGTGTGGAGGACAGTGTTGGGCGCGCCCGGGGCGAGGTGGCCGAGTTGGCGATGATGGGGACCTCGATGGTGATGGAGCGTCTCACCGAGGCTGAAGCGATCGACCTGGCGCGGCAGTTGGAGGAGCTGTCCTGCTCGCTGGCAGCTGCTCAAGCCCGGGTGGCGGTCGTCGTCGATGCCCAGACCCGTGCACAACAGGCCGACTGCGGAGTTCCAGCGGCCAAGCGGGGCGTGGGCGTGGCGGCACAGTTGGGGTTGGCGCGGCGGGACTCCCACGCTCGGGCGCGCAACCGGTTGGCGCTGGCCAAAGACCTCATCAACGAGCTGCCCGAGACCATGCGAGCCCTGACCGCCGGGGTGACCACCGAGTACCGCGCCTCGCTGGTCGCGCGTGCCACCGCAGTGCTGGACCCCGACACGCGGCGCGGTGTGGACGCGATCATCGGTCCCGAGCTCAAAGATCTGTCGGATCGGGCGGTGGACTCCCGCGCCCGGGCGTTGGCCTACCAAGCGGACCCGCACGCCTTCGCTGCCGCCAGTGAGCGCAGCGCCGAAGAGCGGTACGTGGGGATCCGTCCGGCGCCGACCACGATGGCGCGAGTCACCGGGTTTCTGCCCGCCCCCGAAGGTGTCGCTTGCTACGCCGCGTTGGACTCCGCAGCACGCACCGCTCAAGCCGCTGGTGATGAGCGCACTCTGGCCCAGCTACGCGCAGACATCTTCGCCGAACGCATCACCGGCCGTCACCCCCGCACCGACGGGCCCGACATCGAGGTCGGCATCATCAACACCGACCACACCCTCCTAGGCGACCACCCACCAGCCGGCCCGAACCAGACGAGCCAGCCCGGGCCGGCCGAGGCCAACGAGGCTCCTGCGTCGGGCGACGCGGCAGAGCAGACGGAGTCGGGCGCGTGTGCAGCGCCCGGTGAGTCGGTCGAGAGCGTGGGTGTCGATGCGGGCCGCGACGGCAGATCGCAACCGGAAGGGGCTCGCCCTGAGTCAGCGTTCTGGCCGCCGGAGCGTGAGGAGCCCCTCGGTGACCCCGACCCTGCACGCGGTGATCCTGCGAGTGTCGGTCCGGATCTTGAGGTCGCTGCCTACCTGGTCGGGTTCGGTCCGGTGCCCGCGGCGTGGGCCCGGGCGGTGATTCGTGGTCGTGACCGTGATCCCGACAGCGTCAGCGAGCAGAAGGTGTTCTGGCGGCGGTTGTTCACCGCACCCGATGGCAGCGTGCAGAACATCGACACCACCCGCCGCGTCTTCCCGGCGGCCTTGAGGGCGGCGATCGTGGCCCGTGATCGGTACTGCCGCACCCCGTGGTGTGGGGCACCCATCCGGCAGATCGATCACGTCATCCGCGCCGCCGACGGTGGTCACGAAACGTGGGACAACGCTCAAGGTCTGTGTCAGGCGTGCAACCTCGCCAAAGAGGCCCCCGGATGGCGCGCTGACCCCACCACCACCGGCCCGCCGGGCCGGCGCGCTCACCTCGTCACCACGACCACCCCCACCGGGCACACGTACGAGTCCCGACCACCTCCGGTCGGCTGATGTGACGACTCGTCCTCGACGATCGGAAGGACCTCCGAGCAACCTGCCCCCTTCGTTGGTCGAGGAGCGCAGCGTCTCGAGACCATCGGTGACGTCTTCGACTACCTCGCCCATGGTCGCGAGACACTCGCTTCGCTCCCTCCTCGACCAACGGGTGGGGTCTCTCAGTGGGTAGTCCTCGGGGCGCGAGCGGCATGATGATTCCCGTGATCTTTCACCTCGCGTTCGCATCCGACTGGCAGGCCGCACAGCAGGTGGGGGAGTACCGCATCTCCACGCGCGGGATGACCATAGATGAGGTCGGGTTCCTCCACGCCTGCTCCGATGACACGCAGCTCAACGGCGTCGCCGAGCGGTTCTACGCCGATGTCACCGACCCGCTCGTGGTCATCCACCTCGACGAGACAGTGCTCGCGAGCCACGGACTCGACGCACGGTTGGAGCCGGGTGATCCGGCGGTGTCGTCCTCGCCGTTGTTCCCGCACGTGTACGGCGGTCCGGTGCCGGTCGCGGCGGTCTCCGACGTCACGCCCTTCACGGCGACGGCGTCCGAGCCGGAGTGGTGGGACGTCCTCGACGTCAGGGGGCTCCCGACGGGCAGGCGGCATCGACGAGGTGCCCCTGGCTTGACCGAGGGGGAGTGCCACCTCGTCGTCGGGGTCTGCGTGACCCGTCCCGACGGGTGCCTACTCATCTCGCAGCGGGCGTCGACAAAGGAGTGGCCGCTGCAGTGGGAGTTCGCTGCCGGTAGCGCCCTCGCGGGGGAGTCGAGCGCACGGGCTGCCGCGCGAGAACTGGCCGAGGAGGTCGGCATTCATGTCGACCCTGCCGACCTGCACCTCATCGGTCGCCGCCGCGAGCCGGCGACGCTGTTCGACTTCTACCGGGTTCTCGTGCCGGGAGACACCACGGTGACCGTCGACCCGACCGAGGTGGCGACGGCGCGTTGGGTGACCGTCGCCGACGTTGCGGGTCTGTCCGCAGCCGGCGAGTTCGCCGAACCCTGGACCGAGCGTCTGGCTGTGTGGCTCGAGCACCTGGACGGGCCAGAGGGGCCGGCGCGGGGGAGCCGTCCCTAGGTCGCGGGAGATCTGCTCGCCGAGGTCGAGCGTGCTCTGCCCCGCTGGGCGGAGGGCCGCTCGGCCCACCCGAGGAGCCAGACGAGCAGCACGACTTCGCCGACGAAGGTGAACGAGGATACGTCGATCTGCTCGAGGCCCGACAGCGTGAGGACGCTGTCGATCAGATAGCCGCCGCCGGCGATGATGACGAGGATGCCGATCCAGGAAGGCATTGCCGGGATCCGGATCATCGCCAAGCCGAGCAGGAGCATGTGCAGGCCGAACAGTAGGAGGGCGCCGTCCCAGATCCGCTGGAAGCGCTCAGCATCGCCCATGAGCAGGTGCGCGCCGGCCCAGGCGAAGACCACGGCATACACCAGGCGCAGCCCACTGATCGTCGTCGCCAGAGCCCGTCCCGCCGCTCCGATCAAGGGATAGAGAGCGAGCGACACGATGACGTCGAGCGCCGCCACGACCACAACGAGCGCCCCCGCCAGGCCTAGTGATCCGCGGGGTATGGCCCAGAACACCGCAACCGGCGCGAGGATGGCCATCCCGAGAAGTCCGAAGCCGGCTATCAGAGCCATACGGCGAGTTCCGGTCATCAGTCCTCCAACGGTCCGTACGGTGTACGGTACATCATACGGTAACCTCAGACCATGCAGTCAAGTCGGGCTCCTCGCAACACGCTGACCCGGGCCAAGGTGGTTGATGCCGCACTCGCGTTCGTTCAGGAGCGCGGGCTCGGTGAGCTGACCATCCGGGCGCTCGCGCAGCAGTTGGGGGTGCGTCCCATGTCGCTGTACACGCACGTCGCGAGCAAGGACGACATTGTCGACGCTCTTGTCGATGCGATGTTCGCCCGCATCTACGCTCCCGACCCGTCAGGGGAGTGGCGCACCGAGCTGGCCAGTCGCGCTCGATCGGCCCGCCACGTACTAGCCCCCAATGCGTGGGCACTGACGGTCATCGAGTCGCGCACCTCGCCGGGGTCGGCCACCGTGGAGGCCCACGAGGCTGTGCTCGAACTGCTGGCACGCAACGGATTCGACCTCGCAGCCCGAGCGCATGTCTACGCCGTCCTCGACGCCTTCGTCTACGGATTCGTCCTGCAGGAGGCGATGCTCGCGAGCGCCGGGGTGAGTGCCGATGTCGACTCACTCCCTGTTCTGCCTCTAGCGCGCGCGCCACGCATCGCCGAGCTGGCCGCGGCCTACGGCGAGGGGATGACTTTCGGCGCCAGCTTCGACGTCGGACTGGACCTCATCCTCGACGGCATCGAGGGGCTGCGTGACCGCGACTGACCGGCAGGGCCGGGGAGCGGCGAAATGACATAATGTAGATTATCGGCGATTAAGGTAGTCCCCGCTGGGGAGCTACCGGACCAGAGCTCAACGCGGGTCTCATCGATCGCGGTGAACATCACGAGGGTGCCCTGGGTTACACCCTCACTGGTCGAGCATGTCGTCGAGCTCGGCGTCGCTGAACTCGAAGTCGTCGCCGATGCGGACGATACCCGCGAGGGATCCCTGCGCCGCCAGAAATCGCGAACCGGGGCTCTCGGGGGCGATGGGCACCAGGCGGACGACCGGCACCCCGTCGCGCGAGATCTCGACGTCCTCGCCGGTCAGCGCGAGCGCGATCAGGCGGGACAATTCTGTCTTCGC
>JAUNTP010000018.1:0-19900 GCA_030538585.1 Mobilicoccus sp. | reverse complement strand
CGACGTCCTCGCCGGTCAGCGCGAGCGCGATCAGGCGGGACAATTCTGTCTTCGCTTGCCTGAGATGATCACTGACGCTGCTGCTCGACCAGGTCGCTGATGATGGCGGGCGCGGTGACCGGAGCGGGGCGAGTCCCCTTGCGGCGTGCCGCCAGCGTCACGCGTCCTGCCGCGATGAGTTGCTCGAGCTTTGTGGGCACGCCGATGGGGATGATGCGGGCGATGGGGCGGCCATGATCGGTCACCGTCACCGTGTGCCCCTCCCGCACCCTGGCCAGGTGCCTGCTGAGGCTGTCGCGCAGTTCACGCACTCCGACGTCAGGCACGATCTCCCCTTGTGGCCACATTGGTTTACTCGGGTATGGCTATTTTGACGGGAGGTTTGCGTAGCGTCAATCGTTCGAGACGAGCGGGTCTGCCAACGCCCGCGCCATCAGCGCGCGGAAGGATGTCGAATCGTCCAGCCAAGGGAAGTGTGCGGCGTCCTTGAGGACGTGGACCTCCGCGTAAGGGAACAGCCGGGCAATACGTTCGCCCATCACCGGCCCAGGTGCGAGGTCGCGCTCCCCCACGACAACATGTACCGGTACATCAACGGCTTCAAGGCGTTCTCGGAGCGCTACCCGATCGGTCGGTCCGGTCCAGAAGGCGCTCTGCACGGTCTGGTCGATCTGAGTGTCGGCCGCAGCGGCGTGTTCCCGCTCCTGGCGCCCCCAACGGGCGTAGAGGAAGGGAGCGGTAGCCTGCCTGATCTCGGGGCTCCACCCGATGGAGGCCGCTAGGTCAAGGGCGCCCCTGGCCTGGGCGAACCACGACGCGTTCTCCCGGAGTGCGACCTGCCGCGCGTTCTCCGCCGGCGACGGCTTGAGGCCGACCATCGTTCCCGACGGGTTGAGCAGCACGAGCCGGTTCAACCGCTCAGGGTGGGTGTCGGCGTAGAGGTAGGCCACGGCGGCACCGGCCGAGTGGGTCACGAGATCCATCCGGTCCACGCCGAGCTCGACGCGAAGCGTCTCAAGATCCTCGGCGATGTGCTCGGCGGTTATAGCGTCGTGACGCTCCGGTCGCGCAGAGCCTCCCGTCCCGCGCGGCTCCAGGACGACGACCCGCCGACCGAGTGCCTGCGCCAACCCACCGAGATCGCCTAGGTACGCCGCATCCCGACCGGGCCCGCCGGGCACGACGACGAGCGGCTCCCCCTCCCCCGTCGCCAGGTAGCTCAGCGTGGTTCCGTCGGCGGCGGTGAACGTCATGGAGGCATGCTGACACGTCGGGCACTACCCGTCAGGCACTCCCCCGACACCTGCCCGATTTGTCTGGAGTGGCGCGCGGGGCTGCGGGGGGTGAGGCTGGTGGCATGCCCCTGCTCATGGACCGCACCCTCGACTTCGTCCGCCACGGCTACCGCTTCACCGAAAAGCTCCGCGCCTCCTCCCGCGACGCCGCTTCCGGGCGTCGCCTGCCCGTCCAGCTCTTCGGGAGCCCCGCCCTCATCGTCCGCGGTCTCGAGGGCGTGCGCCTCTTCTACGACACCACCGCCGTCAAACGCGAAGGCGCCATGCCCGGGGTGTTCGGTGGCGGCCTCTTCGGTGAGGGGTCGGTCCACAAGATCGACGACGAGCAGCACCGCGCCTGGCGCGACCGCATCGCGGAGGAGACCCGTGAGCGGGGCATCACCCATGACGCGCCGGTCGCCGAGGCGTTCGCCGAAGAGGTGCGCCGCTTCTACCCCTTCGTGCCGATGCTGCCCGCGGTCGCCCGCCGCGACGTCGAGCACGAGGGCATCACCGTCAAGGCGGGCGAGCGCGTCGTCGTCGACGTCTACGGGGCCCTGCGCGACCCCGAGCACTGGGCGAGCCCCGAGTCGTTCGACCCCTCCCGCTTTCTCGACACCGACGCCCAGCACAGCGAGGTGTTCATCCCCCAGGGCGGCGGCGACGTCCACACCGGGCACCGATGCCCCGGCGAACTCATCGTCGTCGGCCTGCTCGCCCAGACCGCGGCCGAGCTATCGGTCCGCGACTGGACCCTGCCGCCCCAGGACCTCGACTACTCGATGCGTCGCCTGCCCGCCCTCCCGCCCACGGGGGTGACGCTCACCGGCATGGGGCCTGCGTGAACCGCCGAGATGGTTGAGGATTCTTCTAGGATCGGGCCATGACGCATCGCGAGGTCACCGCGGACCATCTGCTGCCCGGCATCAGCGCCCACGACGTCGACACCGACCGCTTGCGGGTGCGGGTCCTCACGCTGAGCGGCACCGATCTATCGGCCCTCGACGGGCGTCGGGTCCTGCTGCTCGTGCACGGCAACGTGTCGTCGTCGCTGTTCTACCAACGCCTCATGCTCGCCCTGGCCGACGCGGCCCCCGACCTCGTGCTCCTCGCTCCCGACCTGCGCGGCTACGGCGAGACGGAAGCAGCACCGATCGACGCCACCCGCGGCCTCCGCGACCACGCCGACGACCTCGCCGCCCTCATGACGGCTCTGGGCATCGACACCGCCGACCTCCTCGGCTGGTCGATGGGCGGCGGCGTCGTCGCCCGCCTCGCCGCGGATGCCCCGCAGCGGGTCCGCACCCTCACCCTCCAAGCGCCGGTCTCCCCCTTCGGGTTCGGCGCCACCACCGACGAGTTCGGCACCCTCGCCACCGACGACGCGGCCGGCACCGGTGGCGGCGGCGCCAACCCGCGCTTCGTCGAACTGCTCGCCGCCCGCGACGTCGACGGCAACGGCACCCCCGCCGAGCCCGAAGCGGCGTCCCCGCGCGCCACCCTGCGCGCCGTCTACGTCGCCCCCCGCGAGGAGCCCTGGGAGGACGAAGACCTCTGGGTCGCCTCCATGTGCACCACCCGCGTCGCCCCCGAGCACTACCCCGGCGACGCGCGCGGCTCGGAGAACTGGCCCGGGTTCTCCCCCGGCACGACCGGCGTCCTCAACTCGATGGCCCCCACGCACTGCCGGTGGGACGACCTCGTCGATGCGCCCATGAAGCCGCCGGTGCTCTGGATTCACGGGGAGGCCGACCGGATCATCTCCGACGCCTCCGGACTCGACCTCGCTGTCCTGGGGGCGGCGGGTCTCATCCCCGGGTTCCCCGGCGCCGACGTCCTGCCGCCGCAACCGATGATCGTCCAGACCCGCGCCGTGCTCGAGGCGTACGCCGACGCGGGCGGCAGCTACCACGAGATCAGCCTGCCGGGGATCGGCCACTCCCCCCACCTCGAGGCGGAGGCCACCGTGCTGGGGGCCCTGTTGGACCACCTCGACACCTGAGGTCTCACCCCGCGAGGATGAGCCCCATGCCGGCGGCGCCGAGCAGCAGCATCCCGGCCAGGGCGGCCCACAACGTCATGCGGGTGCTGGTCTTCATGCCCGGCACGTAGCGGCTCGCGTCCTCGACCCAGCGCTGCCAGATGTGCCCCAGCACGAGGGTGAGCACCAGCAGCCCGATGCGCACCGGCCCACCGAGCCCGTCCCGCATCGCCTCCACGAGCGGGATGAGCGGCCAGTGCCACAGGTACACCGAGTAGGAGATGAGGCCCAGCCACTGCGTGGGCGGCGCGAGCACGATGCGGTGCATGAGGGTGCCATCTCGGGTGCCGCCGGCGAGGATGACGAGCGCGGTCCCGATCACCGCCGGCAGCGCCATGGGCCCGGGGAAGGCGTCCGAGGCGGACACGACCGCGGGGCCAGGCATGACATCGGGCAGGGCCATGAGCAGCGACCCCGGCAGAATGACGATGAGACCGATCCAGCGCATCAGCGTCGCGGCGCGGGGAGTCGGCGCCCACACGCGCAGCAGCAACACGAGCAGGCCACCGGCCGCGAACTCCCACACCCGGGTGGGGGTGACGAAGAACGCCACCGTCTGGTCCTGCAACGTCCAGGCCACCGAGACCACGAAGGACACCACGGCGACCACGACCAAGGTGGTCCCGATCGCCACCACGGGCCGCCCCGGACGGCCACGGCGACGACGCCAGGCGGCGATGCCGATGGCGAGGAGGATGAGGGGCGGCCACAGAAGATAGAACTGCTCCTCGGCCGACAGCGACCAGTAGTGGACTGTCGGGAGCGTGTACACGGTGGAGGACCGGTCCACGAAGACGTCGTGAGCCGCCAACAGGTTCATCGAGTAGAACGCCGAGGCGATGATGCTGCGCCCCGTCTCGGCTCAGGCGTCGCGCGGCATGACGAGGGGGACGGCGAGGGCCACGATGGCCAGCACCGACAGGCTGGCGGGCAGGAGTCGGCGGGCGCGCCGTGCGTAGAAGGCCGCGAGCCGCACCCGGCCGGTCCGCTCCACCTCACCGATGAGATGGCCGGTGATGAGGAAGCCCGAGATGACGAAGAAGACGTCGACGCCGACGTACCCGCCTTGAACGACGGGCAGGGCGGAGGCGTAGTGGAACAGCAGCACCATGCCGATGGCGACAGCCCGCAGTGCTTGGACCTCGGGGTAGAACGTGCGCTCGCGTCGCTGCCGCACGCGCTCGGCGACCGAGGGAACATCCCGCGTGCCCCCCGGCGGCTGTGCTGCACCCTCGATTGCTCGCGCCATCGTTCCCCCTGTAGCTAGCGCATGCGGCGTCGACCGCGTCCTCATCCTGCACCCAGAACTTGCTCGAGCGCGACCCCGGTCACATCAGTCGGTTCTCAGCTTTCCTCCGCTCACGCTCGCAGGTAGCGGGCCAGGTGGGTGCCGGTCAGCGTGTCGGCCTCGACGAGCTGGGCGGGCGTGCCTTCGAACACCACGCGGCCGCCGTCGTGGCCGGCGCCCGGGCCGAGGTCGATGATCCAGTCGGCGTGCGCCATGACGGCCTGGTGGTGCTCGATGACGACCACCGACTTGCCCGAGTCCACCAGCCGGTCGAGAAGGCCGAGGAGTTGTTCGACGTCGGCCAGGTGAAGCCCCGTCGTCGGCTCGTCGAGGACGAGAACCCCGCCCGGCTCCCCCATGTGCGTCGCGAGCTTGAGGCGCTGCCGCTCGCCACCGGAGAGGGTCGTCAGCGGCTGCCCGATGGTGATGTAGCCGAGACCAACGTCCTCCAACCGGTCGAGGATCTTCGCCGCGGCCGGCACCTTCGCCTCACCGGCGGAGAAGAACTCCCGCGCTTGCGAGACCGGGAGGGCGAGCACCTCGGCGATGTCCTTGCCGCCGAACGTGTAGTCGAGCACCTCGGCCTGGAACCCTTTGGCGTCGCACACCTCGCACGGGCTGGAGACGGTCTCCATGAACCCCAGCTCGGTGTAGATGACGCCCGCGCCCTTGCACGTCGGGCAGGCGCCCGCGGAGTTGGCGCTGAACAGGGCGGGTTTGACGCCGTTGGCCTTGGCGAACGCCTTGCGGATCGGTTCGAGCATCCCCGTGTACGTCGCTGGGTTGCTGCGCCGCGAGCCCTTGATGGCGCCCTGGTCGATCTCGACGACGCCCTCGCGCCCGCCGAGCTCGCCGTGGATGAGGGAGCTCTTGCCCGAGCCGGCGACCCCGGTGACGACCACGAGCACGCCGGTCGGCACGTCGACGTCGACGCCGGTGAGGTTGTGTCCGGTCGCGCCGCGGATCTCCAGGGCACCCGTGGGGGTACGGACCGCGCCCTTCAAGGATGCCGTGTCGTCGAGGTGGCGTCCGGTGAGCGTGTCGGAGGCGCGCAACTCCTCGACCGTGCCCGTGAACTGCACCTCTCCCCCGGCCGTGCCCGCTCGCGGGCCGAGATCGACGACGTGATCGGCGATGGCGATCGTCTCGGGCTTGTGCTCGACGACGAGGACCGTGTTGCCCTTGTCGCGCAGCCGCAGCAACAGATCGTTCATGCGGGCGATGTCGTGCGGGTGCAATCCGATCGACGGCTCGTCGAACACGTAGGTGACGTCGGTGAGGGCCGAGCCGAGGTGCCGGATCATCTTGGTGCGCTGCGCCTCACCGCCAGAGAGGGTGCCTGCCGGACGGTCGAGGGACAGGTAGCCGAGGCCGATCTCGACGAAGTTGTCGAGCAGCGCCCCCAGCGAGGTGAGCAGCGGCGCCGCCGACGGCTCGTCGAGGTCGCGCACCCACGCGGCGAGGTCGCTGATCTGCATCGAGCAACAGTCGGCGATGTTCTTGCCCGCGATGCGCGACTCCAGCGCATGCGCCGCGAGGCGGGTGCCGCCGCACTCGGGGCAGGCGCGAAAGACGACCGCGCGGTCGACGAAGGCGCGGATGTGGGGCTGCATCGCCTCACGGTCCTTGGAGAGGATCGACTTCTGGATGCGCGGCAGCACGCCCTCGTAGGTGAGGTTGACGCCGTCGACCTTGATCTTGGTGGGCTCCTTGTGGAGCAGATCATCGAGCTCGGCCTTCGTGAAGTCCGCGAGCTTCTTGTCCATGTCGAACCCGAAGCCCGAGAAGATGCGCCCGTACCAGCCGTCCATCGAGTACCCGGGGACGAGCAGCGCGCCGCCGGCGAGGGACGTGCTCGCGTCGTAGATCGCGGCGAGGTCGATGTCGGAGACCTGACCGGTGCCCTCGCACTCGGGGCACATACCGCCGGTGATGGAGAAGGTGCGCTTCTCCCGCTTGCCCTTGTCCTTGCCGGTCGCGATGGTCACCGCGCCCGCCCCGCTGATCGAGGGCACGTTGAACGAGTACGCCTGCGGCGAGCCGACGTGCGGGTCACCGAGACGGCTGAACAGGATCCGCAGGAGGGCGTTGGCGTCCGTCGCCGTCCCGACCGTGGAGCGCAGATTGGCGCCCATGCGCTCCTGGTCGACGACGATCGCCGGCGTGAGCCCGTCGAGGGCGTCGACGTCGGGCCGCGACACGTTGCCCATGAACCCCTGCACGAACGCCGGGTAGGTCTCGTTGATCATCCGCTGGCTCTCCGCGGCGATCGTGTCGAACACCAAGGAGGACTTGCCCGAGCCGGACACCCCCGTGAACACCGTGAGGCGCCTTTTCGGGACCTCCACGCAGATGTTCTTGAGGTTGTTCTCCCGGGCCCCGACCACGCGGATCAGGTCGTGGCTGTCGGCGACGTGCTCAGGCATGGGGCTCCGCCCTTCGGGACAGGTGGTGATCAGGCAGGTGCGGGCGTGGGCGGCACGGCGTCCATCGCCGGGATGACGCCGGTGGCGAGCAGCGCGAAGAGCACGAGGGCGATGGCGATGCGGTACCAGACGAAGATCGTGAAGTCGTGGGTCGAGATGTAGCGCAGCAGCCACGCGATGACGGCGTAGCCGATGACGAAGCTCACGAGGGTCGCCACGAAGATCTGCGCCCACGCCGGCTCGACCGGGTCGGTGGCAATGTCGAAGAGCTGATCGAAACCGGAGGCGAGCACCGCCGGGATGGCGAGGAGGAACGAATACCGGGCCGCGGCCTCACGGGTGTAGCCCATGAACAGACCACCGGCGATGGTGCCGCCCGAGCGCGAGACACCCGGGATGAGGGCGAGCGCCTGGAAGAGGCCGTAGAAGATGCCGTCCTTGACCGTGAGGTCCTTGATCTCCTTGGTCTGCTTGGCCGTGCGGTCCGCGATCGCGATGACGATGGCGAACACCAGCAGCATCGTCGCGGTGATCCACAGGTTGCGGAACGGGCCCGTGATGAGGTCACGCAGCAGGATGCCGAGCACACCGATGGGGATCGAGCCGACGATGACCATCCACCCCAGCCGCACATCGGGGTCCTTGTGGGGCAGCTTGCCCGCGATGGCGAGGCACCACTTCTTGATGATGCGGACGATGTCCTTGCGGAAGTAGATGAGCACGGCCGCTTCGGTGCCGAGCTGGGTGATCGCGGTGAACGCCGCGCCCGGGTCGGTGCCGCCGAAGAACCGCCCGACGACCGAGACGTGCGCACTCGACGACACGGGCAGGAACTCCGTGAGTCCCTGCACCACGCCCAAGGTGATGGCCTCTGCCCAATCCATCGGTACTCCTGCCCCGCGTCATGTGTTCGATCGATATGTCGTCCGTCGTCCCCCTCGACGGCGGCGCCCGCGCGACCGTACCAGGCGGATCAGCTGCTGCCCTGAGGAGCACACATCTCGGACCTCAGTGTTCGCTCAGGGTTCAGGCGACCTGCTCGGCGTGCATCCCGTACGACCCCGACGCGCGGTCCGCCACCCACAACTCCAGGGTGCGCCGCACCGTGCGGAACGCGAGCTCATCCCAGGGGATGTCGGCGGGCGCGAACAGGGCGTTCTCGATGGTCTCCGGGCCGGGGCTGAGGTCGAGATCGAGCAACCGGGCCCGGTAGAACAGGTGCACCTGCCCGGCGCGCACGACGTCGAGGGCGCTGAACAGCCCCTGAAGCTCCACGCGGGCCCCGGCCTCCTCGGCGGTCTCGCGGGCGGCGCCCTCGGCGATCGTCTCGCCCAGCTCCAAGAACCCCGCGGGCAGCGTCCAGTACCCGTGCCGGGGCTCGATGTTGCGGCGGCAGAGCAGGATCTGCTCCTCCGGTCCGCCTTCGTCCCACACCGGGATGGTGCCGACGACGTTGACCGGGTTGACGTAGTCGACGTACCCGCACCCAGGACACACCGCGCGCGGCCGGTCCTCCATCTCGGGGATGCGCTGCTGCGTCGCCGTGCCGCAGAGGCGGCAGTAACGAATGTCCGGACCCATGAGGCGACTCTAGAACGGACGTTGCGAAAGCCGGGACCGGCGGGCGCGGCGAGTCGGTAGTGTCGGGCTGGCATCGACTCGAGCGAAAGGTGGGACGACATGACGACCCTCGTGATGGCCTTCCTCGGCGTCGACCGCCCCGGCCTGCTGCATGCCATCGCCGAGGTGCTCTCCGACCACGGGGGCAACTGGGAGGACGGCCGCACCGCGATGATGAGCGGCAACTTCACCGGCGTCGTCCAGATGTCCGTGGCCCCCGCGCGGGCCGAGGCGCTCGTGGAAGATCTGCGCGCCCTCGACGGGATGCTCGACGTCATCGTCCGACACGCCGCCGGCTCGTCCAGCGCGGCCGACGACGACGTCACGTTCGTCACCCTGGACCTCGTCGGCAGCGACCACCCCGGCATCGTCGAAGACGTCACCGCCGTCCTCGCGCGCACCGGCGTCAACGTGGACCGCCTCACCACCTCGACGACGGACGCCCCCATGAGCGACGGCCGCGTGTTCCGGTGCCAAGGCCTGCTGCGGGCTCCCCGCCACATCGACCTCGACGCCCTCGGCGAAGAACTCGAGGATCTGGCCCGCGACCTCGTCGTCGACATCACCCTCGGTGTCGAGGGCTGAGCCCCGGAGTACGCGCGAACGCCAAGGACCCGGATGGGTCCTTGGCGTTCGTCGATGGCCCTGCGCGGGCGAGTGATCAGTCGCCGGAGAAGGCGTCCTTGATCTTGTCGCCGGCCTGCTTGAGGTTGGACTTGGTCTGGTCGCCCTTGCCCTGTGCCTCGAGGTTGCGGTCGCCGGTGGCCTTGCCCACGGTCTCCTTGGCCTTGCCGCCGAACTCTTCTGCCTTGTGGTCGAACTTGTCACCCATGACGGTCCTCCTTGGGGTCGGGATGGATCGACAGTAGAACGGGTCCCGGGTGTGCGCCACCCCACACGCCGCCGCGTCGCCTCCGGCCCTTCACCGTCTCGTCAGGTGGCGGCCATGCACCTCTCGGGATCCTGTCAGGCGGGCACGGCACCGTGGCGGAGAGTATGAGCGGCGTTGGGTGCCAAGAGGGTCCGACACCGGCGGGTTGTGCACAGCGGTGTCGCCCGGAGTGTGATCCAACCGTTATCGTAGAAATCGTGCGCCCCTGCGAGGGGCCGCCGCACGCACCGACGAAGGGGACTTCATGAAGGCACGCAGGTGGACGGTCGCCGCCGTCACCGCCGTCGCCCTCGGTGTCTCCTCCCCCGCGTTCGCCGCACCGGGTGACACCCCCGCCGAGACCGTGGCCGACGCCGCGGCCACCGCCGGCGAGGCGGACGAGCGCGAACCGCTCACCCCCGAGCAGGTCGCCGAACAGGTCGAACAGGCCAAGGAACTGCACGCCCAACTCGAGAAGGACGACTCGGCCCTCGCCGAGGCGAGCGCCGAGCTCGCGGCGCTGTCGGCGCGCTCCAACGAGTTGATGAACGACGTCACCGAGGCGATGGCGGCCCAGGCCGAGGCGGAGAAGAAGGAGAAGGCCGAGCTCGCCGAGCTGGAGCGTCTCACCGCCGAGGTCGCGGCGGCGCAGAAGGACCTCACCGACATGGCCTACGACTCCTACGTCAACGGGCCCGGCCTGCTGCGTGAGGTCGCCGCCATCGTCGACATCGTCCGCACCGGCGGCGATCGTGCCGACGCTGCCGCCAAGGCGGGATACCTCGCCCAGGCCCGCGCCGCCGACCAGAAGCACTTCGATGAGCTCGCGGCCGCCCAGCGTGAGGCGGCCACGGCGGCCGCCGCCGCCCGCAAGGAGCGCGAAGAGGCCACCGCCGCCGCCGAGAAGGCCCACCAGGAGGCCGCCGACGCGGTCGCCGAGCAGCAGCAGGCCGTCATCGCCCTGCAGGAGGTCGCCCAGCAGCGCCGCGACGAGCTCGAAGGTCTCGGCATGAGCGTCGGCATCCTCGGCACCATCGACCTCGAAGCCCTCGAAGCCGTGCAGATCGGCCCGCTGTGCTCGCAGGACGAGGGCACCTACCCCAACGGACGCTTTCCCGACGCCGCCCTCTGCGGCCTGGAGAGCGCCTCGGGCCACAAGTTGCAGCCGCGCGCGGCCCGCGCGTTCGACGCCATGGCGGCCGCGTACCAGGAGGCCAACGGGCGGCCCCTGTGCATCACCGACAGCTACCGCAGCTACGCCGCTCAGGTCGACGTGCGCGCCCGCAAACCCACCCTGGCCGCCGTGCCGGGCACGAGCAACCACGGCCTCGGGCTCGCCGTCGACCTCTGCGGCGGCATCGAGAACTTCGGCACTCCCCAGCACCGCTGGATGCAGCAGCACGCCCCCCTCTTCGGGTTCTTCCACCCGGCGTGGGCGCAGGCGAACGGCTCCAAACCCGAGCCGTGGCACTGGGAGTTCATGGGCTGATAGGCTGGCCCGCTTGAGTCACCCGACGTCAGATGTAGGTGGAGGAATCATCAATGGCAGAGCGATCGCTGCGAGGCACCAACCTGTCGGCCCTGTCCATGGAGACCGACGAGAACGTCGTCCTCAGCGAGCGCCGCATCACGCGTTATGTGTGCGAGAACAAGCACATCAGTGAGCTGCCCTTCTCCGTTGAGGCGGACATCCCGCCGGTGTGGGAGTGCCGCTGCGGCCTGGAGGCCAAGCTCGTCGACGGCCCTGAGCCGGAGGACAAGCCCACCAAGGCCGCCCGCACGCACTGGGACATGCTGCTCGAGCGCCGCTCCATTCCTGAGCTGCAGGAGCTCCTCGACGAGCGCCTGGACTTGCTGCGCACCACGCGCGGCGAGAAGGCCAAGAAGAAGTAACCCCTCAGCGCCGCTCGTCGGGCTCGTCCACGACGACGCCTTCGACGATCTCGCCGCGCACGGGCCGCGCCTGCTCGCCGGTGTGCTCGGAGGTCGGCGCCGACTCCACGGTGACCGACCGCACGACCCCGGCCTGTGTCATGACGCTGCGCTCGGCCCGCGCGGCGAGGCGATCGCGCACGAGGGGGCGAGTGAAGGGCAGGATGAGGATCAGGCCGACGATGTCGGTGAGGAACCCGGGCAGAAGCAGCAGGAGGCCGCCCGCCATGACGAGGGTGGCATCGAGCGCCTCTTTGGCGGGCATCTTGCCGGTGCGGACGGCCGCGTCGAGGGCGCGCCACGTGGAGCGGCCCTCGGTCTTCATGAGCACCGCGCCGAGGATCGACAGCCCGAGGAGCAGCCCGAGGGTCCACCACACCCCGATGGTCTGACCGACCGCCACGAGGGCGACGAGTTCGAGGATCGGCAACAACAGCAGCGTCAGCAGGATGAACCGGCCGAGGCGCGGACGCCGTGCGTCTGCAGCGGGGGTCGACCGGGTCGAGGGGCCACCCGGGTGGGACGGCGTGGACATGGAACTCCTCACGACGAGCGCGCGGCCCGGACCCTCCGGGTGAGGGCACCGGCGAGAGCGCGCGCCTGTTCTCCTCTGTAACGCATTCCCCATGCCGTGACGTTCCGCAACGACTCCACGAAGATGTCACGGCTCATCTTCGAGGCGCCCGCGTCGCGTTCGACGAACGTGATGGGCACCTCGACGATGCGCAGACCGGCCCGGACCACCCGCCACGTGAGGTCGACCTGGAAGCAGTACCCGTGGGAGGCGACGTCGGTGAGACCGATGTGCTCCAGCGCTTCGGCGCGGTAGGCGCGAAACCCGGCCGTGGCGTCCATGACCGGCATGCCGAGCAGCAGGCGCGTGTACTGGTTGCCGCCCACCGAGAGAAGCACGCGGTGCGGTGGCCAGTTGCGGATGTCTCCCCCGGCCACCCAACGGGACCCGATGACGAGGTCGGCGTCGGGGGTCGCAGCGAGCACCGCGGGCAGGTCCTCCGGACGGTGTGAGCCGTCGGCGTCCATCTCCACCAGGGTGTCGTAGCCGCGCTCCAACGCCCACGCGAACCCGGCGAGATAGGCCGCGCCCAACCCGTTCTTACCGGAGCGGTGCAGGACGTGGACACGGTCGTCACTCGCGGCGAGAGCGTCGGCGATGGCGCCGGTGCCGTCGGGCGAGGCGTCGTCGATGACGCACACGTCGACCTCGGGCGCCACTTCGCGGACCCCGCGCACCTGTCGCTCGATCGACTCCCGCTCGTTGTAGGTGGGGATGAGGATGACCGTGCGCTCCACGGGACGACGCGAGAAGAGCCGCCCTGGGCGAGCGGGACGCGGGCGCGGAAGAACCATGAAACCTCCAGGACGGATCACGCCAGTCTAGACGCGGCGGCGGGCCGACCCGAGCAGCACACCGCCCACCACCAGCGCGCCGAGCACCGTCGGGACGACGTCGGAGGCGATCCCGACGCGGGAGGCGACCGTCTGCTCGGTGCGCAGTGGCAACTCCCCCTCGATGATGGCCGGCGTGAACAGCTCGGTGCGCTGATGCGCCTCGCCGTCCGGGGTGATGAGGGCGCTGATCCCGACGTTGCTCGAATGCACGACGCTACGCCCGAACTCGACGGCCCGCACCCGGCTGATGTCGAGCTGTTGGGCCGCCTGCCCCGAGAAGTCGAACATGGCGTTGTTCGTCTGGATGACGAGCAGGTTGGCGCCGTCATCGACGACGTCGCGCAGCACGTGATCGATCGCGACCTCGAAGCAGATGCCGAGACCCGCCCGGATGGGCCCGATGTCGATGAGCCCTGCCTCGTGGCCTGGCACGAAGTCGCGTTCGAGGAGGTCGACCTGCCGGGTGATGGCCCGGAAGAAGGAGCGGTAGGGCATGTACTCCCCGAACGGGACGAGCTCGCGTTTGTCGTAACGCTGATCGGTGGCACCGACCCCGGGCTCCCAGAGGATCGCCGTGTTCGTCAGCTCGTCGCGGGCTCCGCCGAGGACGGCACCGACGAGTACAGGGCGGTCCAGAGCGGTCGTCGCCTCGTCGATGACCCGACCGGCGTCCGGGTTGTCGAACGGGTCGATGTCGCTCGCGTTCTCCGGCCACACGACGAGGTCGGGGGCCGGCCTTCTGCCTGCCTTGATCTCCTCGGCCGCCTCCTGCGAGACCGTGCCGTGGTTGTCGAGGATCTGGCGGCGCTGGGCGTTGAAGTCGAAGCCGGTCTGGGGGGCGTTGCCCTGGATGGCCATGAGCCGGGCCGTCGGACCCTCGGTGGCCAGGGGGATGAGCTGCGGGGTGACGAGGACGAGGCAGGTCACGAGCACCCGGGCGCCGACGACCCACGCGGAGCCGCGGGCCCGCAACGCATCCCAGGTCCACAGCAGGAGGCAGCCGACGAGGGCGACGGCCAGTCCCATGAGCGCCGGGCCCCCGAGGGAGGCGAGGTGCAACAACGGACTGTCGGCCTGGCTGTAGGCGATGCGGCCCCAGGGAAAACCCCCGAACGGCACCGACGCCCGGGCCCATTCGGCCGCCACCCACAGCAGGGGCGGCACGAGCGGGATGAGGGCCGTACGCCCCGAGAGGGCGACCAGGAGACCGAAAAGACCCACGAACAGGGCCTGAAGGACGGCCAGGGCCAGCCAGGGCAGCGTTCCGGCGTGCAGACCCGTCCACGAGACGTACGGGACGAACCACACCAGGCCACCGACGAACCCGAGCAGAAACCCGGCCGCGGCGCGGACCTCCCGGGTCGCGGCGACGAGCAGCGCGATCCCCACCGGCG
This sequence comes from Mobilicoccus sp., assembly GCA_030538585.1. Taxonomy (GTDB): domain Bacteria; phylum Actinomycetota; class Actinomycetes; order Actinomycetales; family Dermatophilaceae; genus Mobilicoccus. Next base: position 5,644 of record JAUNTP010000018.1, on the reverse strand, counting down.
CCGAGGCCCACACCGCGAGCGAGGGGAACGAGGCCCACAGCGCCACTCCCCCGAGCGTGGCAAGGAGGAGGCGCAGGAGCATCCCCCCACCCTAGAGGCCGCCGCCGAGCGCGGCGCAGAAGGGGCGGACATGGGCGAGGCCTGCACGCCGGTGGGGCCAGACTCTCGCCGCCAGGGGGGAGTTGAGCCTGTTTTCTACTGGGCGTGCAGGCCTCGCAGCCACCGGTGATCGGGAACCTCGGCGAGACCTCCCCCGTCGATGTCGACGACCGCGCGCGCACGCCGCCGGATCGGGCAGTTCAGGGGGTGTCCCTCCGTGGTCCTGGCAGGGACCGTTCGGTGACAACGCCCCCAACCTACTTGTCCCTGGCGATCCGTCAACATGGCCCTCACCTGCAGTGATGTGGTATCCGTGCAGGTCATGAACCCTCCGGTAGGGAAGGTAAGGAGTCGTTCAACTCCACCCACGCGGGACGAAGGTCCCACCCGTGGCAGACTCGCAGGATGGGACGACGACGGGACACCACAGCCGGTGCGACACCGGCCGTGACGCAGCTTCGCGCCGCTGGCATCGACTTCGTCGAACACTCCTACGAGCACGACCCGCGGGCGGACTCCTACGGTCTGGAGGCCGCCGACGCGCTCGGTGTCCCCGCGGCGCGCGTCTACAAGACCCTCGTCATCGCTCTCGACCGCGGACTCGGGGTAGCGGTGCTGCCGGTCGACCGACGCCTGGATCTCAAGGCGGCGGCCGCCGCACTCGGAAGCAAGCGCGCGGCGCTCGCCGAGCAGGCGGCCGCAGAAAGGTCCACGGGATACGTCGTCGGCGGCATCAGCCCCTTCGGGCAGCGCAGCCCCCTGCCCACCGCGGTCGACGAGAGCGCGCTCGCCCACCCGACGATGTTCGTCTCGGGCGGACGTCGCGGATTCGACGTGGAGGTCGCTCCCGACGACCTCGTCCGCCTGCTCGACGCCCGCCCCGCCCCCATCGCCCGCTGAGCCTCAGGAGTCCCCCGTGTCCCTCATGCTGCTCGACACCGCGTCGCTGTACTTTCGTGCGTTCTACGGCGTGCCCGACCGCTCCGAGGCGGGTGAGCCGCCCCGCAACGCGGTCGTCGGGCTCGTCGACATGATGGCCTCCCTCGTCGAACGGCACCGTCCGAGCGGGCTCGTCGCGTGCTGGGACGACGACTGGCGGCCCGAGTTCCGCGTCGCGGCGGTGCCCACCTACAAGGCGCACCGGGTCGCCGAGGCGACGCCGTCGCAGGCCGAGGGCGACGCCGACGCCGGAGCCGGAGAAGAGGTGCCCGATGCGCTCTCGGCGCAGGTGCCGATCATCGTCGACCTGCTCGAAGCGATCGGGGTCCCCCGCATCGGCCACGCCGGGTTCGAGGCCGACGACGTCATCGGCACGCTGACGACGCGGGCGGTCGCTGCCGGGCGGGGCGTGCTCATCGTCACCGGCGACCGTGACCTCTTCCAGCTCGTCGACGATGCCGCCTCCGTCGTCGTGCTCTACACCGCCCGCGGCGGGGTCCGTGGTGCCGAGGTCGTCGACGAGGCGTTCCTGCGCGACACCTACGCCATCGACGGCGGCGACGCGTACGCCGACCTCGCCCTGCTGCGCGGCGACCCCAGCGACGGGCTCCCCGGCGTCAAGGGCGTCGGTGAGAAGACGGCCGTCAAGCTCCTCGCCGAATACGGCGACCTCGACGGCCTCAAGGCGGCCCTGGACGCCGGGAACCCGCCCAAGGGGGCTGTCGGGGGCAAACTCATGGCCGCGCGCGAGTACCTCGACATCGCCGTGCCCGTCGTCCGCGTCGCGCGCGACATCCCCCTGGTCGGGCAGCTCGACGGCGCGGTGCCCGAGCGCGCCGCTGACCCGGCCCGCCTCGCCGAGATCGAACGCGAGTACCGCGTCACCGGGCTCCCGCGCCTGCTGCAGGCCCTCGGGACGCGGATGTGAGGCTCAGTCCACGCGTTCGGCGGCCACGACTCCCCGCATCACGCCGTCGACGGCGGCCCGCGCGGCAGCGCGCACCTCGGGGTGGGGGGCAGCGTCGGCGATCTGGTCGAGCAGGTCGACGGTCTGCTTGCAGCGACGCACGAAGTCGCCCGCGGCGAGGTCGCTGTCGCGCAGCACGACCTCGAGGCTGCGCCCGTTCGCCCAGCGATACATGAGCGTCGACAGCCCTGGATCGGGATAGCCCGTCGGTCGCAGCTCGTGATCGTTCTCGGCGTCCTCGATGCCGCTCCACAACCGCACCATCGCGTCGTGCGCCCGATCGAGGTTCTCGGTCGGCAGTTGGGGCAGCAGGTCGTCCTCGTCGCGGCGCGGTTCGTGGATGAGGCACGCCACCGCCGCCGCGGTCTCCGCCGGCGACAGGCCGAGCAGGACGCCGTCGCGCAGCACCTCGGCGGTGAGTAGGTCGCGCTCGGTGTAGATGTGGCGCAACCGGCCCCCGAGGTCGGTGACCTCTTGCCCGGTCTCGTCGAGGTAGCCGCGGGCGCTGAGCAGGTCGCACACCCGGTCGAAGGTGCGGGCCACCGAGCCGGTGCGGCCCCCGACCCGCCGCTCCAACGCTGCTCGCTCCCGCTCGAGGCGCCACCAGCGCTCGGCCCAGCGGGCGTGGTCCTCCCGGTCGGGGCAGCCGTGGCAGGGATGCGCCTTGAGTCGTCGGCGCAAGTCGTCGATGCGTTCCTCGTGCGCCGCGGCGGTGGGCGCGCTGCTGCGGCTCTGCGCCGGGGCGTCGTCCGGGATCTTGACCCGCAAGGTGGCGGCCAGGTCGCGTCGCGATTTGGCGTTGCGGATGTTGATGCCCTTGAGGGGCAGTTGCGCGTAGGCCTCCAGCGGGGCGTGCACCTCATCGGAGGTGAGCCGGCGCAGTCGCCCCTCCTCGGTGACGGCGCTCGGCGCCGCCCCCTGTCCTTTGCTCCCCCGTGAGGCGGTGACGACGACCGCGCGGCCCTCACGGCGGCCGGTGAGCCAGACGACGTCACCGGGCTGCAGCGCCGACAGCGACGCGTCGACCGCGACCCGCTGGGAGGCAGCTCGCACGCGACCCGCGTCCTTCTCGACGTCGCTCAGTTGTCGGCGCAGGTCGGCGTACTCGGTGAAGTCGCCGAGGTGGCAGGTCATCGCCTCCTCGTACCCTGCCATGGCCTCGGTGTGTTCGCGGATCGTGCGGTTGAGTCCCAGCACCGACCGGTCGGCCTGGAACTGCGCGAACGACGTCTCGAGGATCTCGCGAGTGCGGTTGCGCCCGAACTGGGCGACGAGGTTGACGGCCATGTTGTAGGTGGGGCGAAAGCTGCTGCGCAGCGGGTAGGTGCGCGTGGAGGCGAGGCCGCCGACGGCGATGGGGTCGAGGTGGGGGTTCCACACGATGACCGCGTGCCCCTCGACGTCGATGCCCCGCCGTCCGGCGCGGCCCGTGAGCTGGGTGTACTCCGCCGGCGTGATGTCGACGTGCGCCTCGCCGTTGAACTTGACGAGCTTTTCGAGCACGACGCTGCGCGCCGGCATGTTGATGCCGAGCGCGAGGGTCTCCGTGGCGAACACCGCCCGAATGCGGCCGGCGGAGAACAGCTCCTCGACGATCTCGCGGAACGTCGGCAGCATCCCGGCGTGGTGGGCGGCGAACCCGCGCGAGAGCCCCTCGACGAAGTTCCAGTACCCGAGCACCCCGAGGTCGGTCTCGGCAATGGCGGAGACCCGCTCCTCGACGAGGTCGCGGATGCGCTCACCCTCCTCCGGGGGGACCAGCCGCGTGTCGGAGAAGATGAGTTGCTCGACGGCCGCGTCGCACCCGACCCGGCTGAAGATGAACGTGATGGCCGGGAGCAGGCCCTCCCGGTCGAGCTGGGCGATGACCTGCGCGCGGCTGGGCAACCCGCCGGGGCGTGCCCCCCGGCGCGGACCGGTGGGTTGATCGGCGGTGGCGAATCGCTCGTCGCGACCCCGCTGGGCGCCGTACGAGCGGGAGCGTCCTCGGCGGCCCCGCGGTGCGCCGCGGTCCTCCAGGCGCCCGCGACCGCCCCGCTGCCGCGCTGACTCGCGCTTCATCGACTCGACGGCCTCGACGAGGTCGGGGTTGAGCGCCGCCGCGATCGACTCGGCCTCGGCGTGCGCCCGCTCGGCCCGTCGACGCCGACGGTCGCGTGGGGAGCGGCGTGACGGCTCGGGTGCCTTGACCTCGTCGACGAAGAGGTCGAACACCTCGCGCCCGACCATCATGTGCTGCCACAGCGGCACGGGACGATGCTCCTCGACGACGATCTCGGTGTCGCCGCGCACCTCGCCCAGCCACGCCCCGAACTCCTCGGCGTTGCTCACCGTGGCCGACAGGGAGGCGACCTGGACCCGCTGCGGCAGGTGGATGATGACCTCCTCCCACACCGCGCCGCGAAACCGGTCGGCGAGGTAGTGCACCTCGTCCATGACGACGAAGCCGAGACCCGTGAGGGTCGCGGAGTCGGTGTACATCATGTTGCGGAGCACCTCGGTCGTCATGACGACGACGGGCGCCTCCCCGTTGATCGACGAATCGCCCGTGAGCAGCCCGACGTGCTCCGCGCCGTGCCGCTGCACCAGGTCGGTGTACTTCTGGTTGGACAGCGCCTTGATGGGGGTCGTGTAGAACGCCTTGCGGCCCGTGGCCAACGCCAGGTGCACGGCGAACTCGCCCACCACCGTCTTGCCCGCGCCGGTGGGAGCGGCGACGAGGACGCCCCGGCCCTGCTCCAGAGCGCGGCAGGCGCGCAGCTGGAACTCATCGAGCCCGAAGTCGAACATCGCCTCGAAATCGGCCAGATGCGAGACCGAAAGGGCCTGCGCCCGCCGAGCACGTGCATACCGTTCCGCAGGTGAGGCCATGACGCCAGGCTAACCGGCCGCACCGACAGCGGCCTTCCGGCCGGCCGAGGCCAGGGCACGTGTCAGAGCGGGCTGGCCTGGTCGTCGGCGAGGTCGTCGGCCCAGTCAGGACGTTTCTTGGCCCGGCGGCGGTCGATGAGCCAGGCGATGGCGCACGCGCCGAAGTACAGGCCGCACATGGGCAGCGCCAGACCGAACATCGTGTACGGGTCGGGCGTCGGCGTCATCAGCGCGGCGAAGATGAACATGAGCAGCACCGCCCAGCGCCAGCCCTTGATCATCATGTTCGCCGACAGCACGCCCACGAGGTTGAGCGAGACCAGGACGACGGGCAGCAGGAACGCGAACCCGAACGCGAGGATGAACCGCGTGATGAACGTCAGGTACACCGAGGCGTCGATGATGTTGTCGCCCGACTCGGGCGTGAACGCGAGCAGGATGTTCACGGCCTGGTCGAGGGTGTTGTAGGCGAGCCAGCACCCGGCGAGGAACAGCGGCACGGTCGCTGAGATGAACAGCATCGCCGCGCGCTTCTCCCGCTGCCGCAGACCCGGCACGATGAACGCCCAGATCTGCCACAGCCACACCGGGCTCGAGATGAGCACGGCGAGGAACAACGCCATCTTCAACTGCAGGATGAACGGGTCGGTGAGGGTCGCGAAGTTGAGCTGTGCGCCCCGACCCACCACGGGCGCGGACAGGCCGTCGATGAGCGGCTTGTACAGCATCCAGCCGGGCACGGCCGCCACGACGAGGGCGGCCACCGCG
>JAUNTP010000017.1 GCA_030538585.1 Mobilicoccus sp. | reverse complement strand
TTCCTCGAACCCACAGACGGTGTCGCCTCCCTGGACACCTCCGAGCTGGACTTCGAGGCCACCGTCGCGGCGGTCCTCGACCTGGTGACCCGCACCGCCGGGCCCGATCGTCGGTCGAGGAGCGAAGCGTCTCGAGACCATCGTTGACGAACGGAGGATCGTGGCGGGGAAGGGTGTTGGTTCAGAAGCTCACCTTCACGTCAGATGCTCACCTTGGCGTTAGAAACTCACCGTCGACGGTGAGATTCTGATACCGACGTGCGCCTCGCGCGTCAAGGTGTGCGCTTGTGAGAAAAGTGAGTCTGCTTCGTCAGGGTGAGCAGCTGGGCGCAGCGTGAGGTTATGCACGCACCCTGCGCAGCGAAGCTCACCTCAACGTCAGAGACTCACCGTCGACGGTGAGTCTTTCTCGCCAAGCTGTGTCTCCTGCGCCAAGGTGGGCCCTGTGCGGGGGATCGGGGCGGTAGCAGGGGCGGAGGGCCGGTCAGGATTCGCTGACGGGGATGTCTGCCCGCAACACCCATTGGCCGCCGGCGGATGCGGAGTGGAGTGTCCCGCCGACACGGTCGATGTGCCGTTGCACTGAGCGGATGCCGAGCCCGCCGGCATGACGGACCGTTCTCTCCTCGTCGGGGCCGGGGAGGGTGTTGGTCACCGTGACGTGGACGAGCTGGCCCGGCCTCGGCGCGCCCGGAGCATGGTCCGGTTCCCCGGGCGTGCTGGTCCGAATATCGATGGTGCATCGGCTGGCGCGGCCTGCATGGGTGAGGATGTTGGCGACCCCCTCTTCGAGAACCCGGGCGACGACGTCACCGCGCTCGCGGGGGAGAACGCCCACCTCGCAGTCGTAGGTGACGTGATGACCGAGGGCGGTGAGGCGCCCCACGCACGCGTGAATGACGGTCGGGATGTCGATGGTCGAGGGCCGGGGGAGGGCCTGCTCATCAGGCGGCATCGACGGCACGGACGCAGCGTCGACCGAGAGGGTGTCTGGGGCGGCCAAGGTGTCGATGAACGTCCTCAGGTCGGCCTGGGCCAGTCGGCAGTGCTGGGCGATGCCTTGGGCGTCGCTGTCCTGGGGGCGCTCGGAGAGGATGCAGTTGGCGTGCAGGATCGCGCCGGTGAGGTAGTGGTTGACGCTGCGGTGCAGGTCGTCGGCGAGGAGGCGGCGCTTCTCGTGGCGGCGCTCCTCCTCCTCGGCTCGCGCGCGGTCGAGTGCGGCCCGGGCCGCGTCCGCCGACCTCATGGCCATGCCTGCGCGGTACCCCACCCACAGGAGGATGGGGAAGGGGAGCGCGAGGATCCACCACATTTCTGTCACGAGCGGGTGGCCGGTGACGATGCCGGTCAGCACGAAAACCGCGTAGGCGCCGCACAGCGCCCCGACCAGCCGCCGCTCGACGGACAATCCCACGGGCAGGGCCGCGACGAGGAAGCTGAAGAGGATCACCGGGTGCATGCCGAGCGCCACGCTGAGCAGCGTGGGGCCGGCGCACGCCATGATCGCCACGATGAGGCCTCGTCGACCGGCCACGACAGCCAGGCAAACGAGCACGAACCCGACTGAGTACGCGGTGAACCGCCAATCTTGATTGTGGGCACCCACCCGGACGTCATCGACCCCGCTGGCAGCAAGAAGCATGGCCGGCACCCACGCCCAACGCCACACAGTCTCTCGTCCATGGGAGGAAGGGCTGTGTGCCTGGCTAGCGCGCGAACTGCCACCGCAGGCCGGGGGCATCACGCGCACAAGTGGGGCCATCGACGGCAGAACTGACTGCCGCCACCTGTCGGAGTGCCTGGGCCTGATCGAGAGACACTGGGCAGCGTGCGGTTTGCGTCGTCGGAGATCTGGGTGACGGGGGAGACAGGGAGCATGACATCTGCGGAGGGGACGAGGCTCGTAGATGCGGCGAGGAACAGGAGGAACGCAAGCATGAGGTCTCCACTGTAGATGGGGTACGTGCGATCAGAGTCTGTCCGCACCCTTGGCCAAGACGGGCCTTGCGGCCAAATTTTGGCCGAATGACTACAGACAGAGCTGCCGCCTGGTGACCGGGGGTACGGCTACGCTCCGGCCATGACGGTGAATCAGGCCACGGTGGTGAGCGTTCTGATCGCTGAGGATGAGGTGGTCTTCCGCCTTCTGCTGGCTCGGTTCGTCGAGGGTCACGAGGCGCTTGAGCTGGCGGGCGCGGTGGACAACGGACGCGAGGCGGTCGCTCAGTACACGTCGCTGCGGCCGGACGTAGTTCTCATGGACATCACTATGCCGCTCTTAGATGGCCCAACGGCGACAGCGCAGATCTGCGCGCTTGATCCGGCAGCTAAGGTGCTAGCCTTGACGGCCAGTGCAGACATCGAGTCGGTGGCGCGGATGGTGCAAGCGGGGGCGAGGGGATATCTGGTCAAGAGCTCGGCGGCGGAGGTGTTAGCCGAACAGATCGTTGACGTGGCCGCGGGGCACTCCGTCGTCTCCCCGGAACTGGTGGCAGGGATAACTCGGGCAGTCTCGCGCATGACAGCCATGGTGAGCGGTGTCACCGAGGCGCGAGGACGCCTTCTACCGCCTTCTTCCGCCGAACTCACCATTCTGCGTCATCTAGCTGGCGGAGCCAGCAACCAGCAGATCGCGTCCGCAGCCCACGTCTCACTCGGCACGGTGAAGAACCGGCTGGCCGCCCTATCTCAGCGTTGGGAGTGTTCTTCGCGCACCGAGGTGCTGGCCTACGCCGTGCGTCACGGCTATGTGGAGCTCGCGCCAGCGAACGCATGTGTAGTCGAAAGACGCGATTAAGTGGAACGGCCAATTTATGCCGACTGATCTGGCGTCCCCATCGCCCGCGGACTTAGGTTCGCAGTGGCGAATCCCGACGTCCCGCACCAGATATGAGGAGAGTACCGTGTCCTTCCAACGGCTTAGTGTCTTCTGCGTACCGTTCGCCGCCTCACTGATCGCATTCAGTCCGGTGGGGGCCGCGTCTGCGGCTCCCGGCTACGATCCGCAGGGGAGTGACAGCTCGGCCACCCCCGCTGGGGATCTCGACCAGGCGGCGCCCGAGGCCCCCGCGGGCGATGCCACCGACATCGCCCCTGCCGCACTGGCGGACTGCGGTACCGCCCGCTGGTGCGTTTGGGACCTGTCAGGCTTCACCGGTGGTCGGTTCGACAAGACGACCAACGTGGACAACTTCGTGTGGTTCACCTTCATCGGGACCGCCAAGAGCATCGACAATCAGACGGAATCCGTGCGGAACAGGATGTCCAGCACCATGGCCTTCTATGACAGAGGGGGCTACCAGAGCCAGCTGTTCTGCGTGCGGAGTACCAGCAACCAGGGCTACCTGACCACGGCGACTGCCAACCGGGTCAGCTCAGCGCGCACGATCAGCTCGCCGAACGGCTGTTTCTGAGATGGCTGCTAGGGGGCGGGGACTGTTGGCCGCAGGCGTGGTCGCTCTCGTTGCACTGCCTGGGTGCGGAGGATCTGAGCAGAGCCCGCCGCCGAGCGGCGTCTCGACCGCCCGCCCCCTGGTCGCGCTCATCAACGAAGACGCGCTGGGGGAACCGCTCGTGGACCAGGCGCGGCTCAAGGCGGTTTCCGAGTGCATGATGCGTGCAGGGTTCCCCGACTACCGTGCCCCAGAACCGCTCTCCTCTCACTGGGCGGACGATGGCGCCTCACTCCCGGAGTTCGGAGATGGCACGCTCGACCCAGAAGGGGCGCCCGGTGCCCCTCCCGACCAAACGCCGCCGCCTTCCCCCGCCGAGCAGGAGGCGCTCGACGGTAGCGGAACACTGATCGAAGTCACCAGCGCGGATGGGCAGGTAGCGAGTACTGGCAAAGATGGCTGCTGGGCGGAGGGAGATCTCGCAGTTCTTGGCGGTGAAGAGGGTTACCGTGAGAGAACCCTCACTCTCATGGCGCTGAGGAACCTTCAGGTCGAGGCCGAGCAACGCTTCATGGAGGACTCTTCTGTCCAGGAGACGCGCCGTGCCTGGAGTGACTGTATGGGCAGTCGCGGATGGAAAGTCGCTAGTTCCAGTGAATTGGCGTCGCTGCAGCCGATCGGCACCGAATGGTCCCAATGGGCGGGCGCTCAGGATGGTGTGGCCTGCACGGCGGACGTTAATGCCATCGCCACCCTCATGCCGATCATGGTGGAGAAGGAGCGCGCTGTCCTCGCCGAGCAGCCCGGGGTTGGCACCGCCTGGCAGGAGACGCAGGCGCGCATCATCGCCAACGCCAAAGCTGTTCTCGGCGTCGCGTGAACGTACGACGGGGGCCGTTGCTGTGGCTCGTCGGCCTGGTGCTGGCCGGGGCTGCGGGAACCGCGACCGGGGTGCTCATCGGGGAAGAGCAGGCGGCGACGTCGCCGACGACACCCCCACCGGTCACCGTGGCCGTCCAACGCCGCGAACTCCGTGATGTGCTGACCCTGTCCTGCCAGGTGCAGCGCCGCACCAGCCCCATCTCGTTCGTCCCGCCCGGCGAGGCGCCCGCGGTCGTCACTGGCTTGCCCAGCATCGACCGCCTCACCGACGGGGGTGTGCTGGCCGAGGTCTCCGGGCGGCCCGTCATCACCCTGACCGGCGCGTTCGGCCTCTATCGTGACCTCGCCCCCGGCGACGAGGGACCGGACGTGCGGATGCTGCAGGAGGCACTGCACCGACTCGACATGCTCGACCGTGTCGACGGCCACTTCGGTCCCGCGACGAGCCGCGCCCTCGAACGCCTCTACCGTCGGCACGGGTACGGCGCGCCGACGCGCGAGATCGCCGCCCCTGCGGAACCCGTGCCTGCTGACGGCACCACACCGCCGACCCCTCCCGACACTGCACCCCCTGCGGCATCGACGACGAGAACCATCGTGGTGGCAGCCCGGAGCGAACTGACGTTCCTGCGGAACCTGCCCCACCGTCTCGCCGCCCGACCGCCGGTCGGTACACGCCTGGGGGAGACGCTCGGGTCGATCGACAGCGACGACATCACGGCTGCCTGCAATGGCACGCGCTCCAGGGAGGCTGCACCCGGGCAAACCGTCGCCTTCCCCGATGGCGTGACCGGACACATCGCCTCGGCTCCGGCCAGGACCGACGCGGACACGGTTCCCACGGTGCCAGTCACCCTCAGCGGCGCGACGAGCGACCTCGCCCAAGGACAGAGCATCACCGGCGAGGTGGTGCTCGCCGCCACCGCTGGCCCCCAGCTTGTGGTGCCTGTCGCTGCCGTCGGCGGCATCGGCGCGACCGGCACCGTGACCGTGGTAGGTGAGGGTGGCGAGCACTCCGTGCCCGTCACCGTCGGGGTCGTCGCCGACGGCTTCGTCGAGGTCACGCCTGCCGCCGACGCAGCGTTGGCCGAAGGCGACCTCGTCGTCATCGGGGTCGGCTCGTGAGCGCACCCACTGCTACCCCTCTGGTACACCTGCGCGGAGTCCAGGTGCGTTACGACGGGCCCCCACCCGCCCACGCGCTCGCCGGTATCGACCTCGACATCGGCGCCGGCGAACGCGTCGCTGTGACCGGCCCCTCCGGATCGGGCAAGAGCACTCTCCTGAACACCATCGGGCTGCTCGAACACCCGACTGCGGGTACGCGAATCCTTGCCGGGCACGACACCGCCGCCCTCAACGACCGCCGCACTGCCCGTCTGCGGGCCGCCACGGTCGGTTTCGTCTTTCAGACCTTTCATCTGCTTCCCGAGCGGACCGCCACCGAGAACGTCACGCTCGGCCTGGCCATCGGTCGCATCCCACCCCATCGACGTCGAGCACGAGCACGACAACTCCTCGATGACGTCGGGCTGTCCCATCGCGCCGACGCCCCGACACGACACCTCTCCGGCGGTGAGCGGCAACGCGTCGCCATCGCCCGCGCGCTGGCCTGCGACCCGCCTCTGCTGCTGTGCGACGAGCCGACCGGCAACCTGGACAGTCACGCCACCGACGCGGTGCTGGCCATCCTCGCCGACCAGCACGCTCGCGGGGTCACCGTCGTCGTTGTCACCCACGAAAGCGACGTGGCTGCCTGGGCCCACCGCCGCATTCACGTGCGGGACGGGCTGATCGTCGATGCGTGAGCCTGCCGCCCGGTGGTGGCCGCTCGAACTGTTCCTCGATGCCGCGACGGGCCTCCTCGCGCGTCCGGCGCGAGCGCTGATGACGATGTCGGCGATCCTCTTGGGCTTGGGGGCGATCGTCATCACGTCCGGGCTGGCTGGAGCAGCGGCAGCGAACGTCGTCGCGACCTTCGACTCCTACGCCGCCACGGCGGTCACGTTGCGCGCCCGCGGCGAACGCATCGACGCGGTGCCACCGGAGGCGATCGACCGGCTGCGGGCCCTCCCGGGGGTCACCGCTGTCGGCGTGTTCTGCACGGTCGCCGGGCCACCGCCCACCACTGCGGCGCGCGGAGTGTCGGCGGGGCAGACCGCGCCCGTCGTCGGTGTCTCGGCGGGTGGCATGGCTGCGCTCTCACCGCGGCTCTCCGGCCGCGACGTCACCGCGGTGGGTGCCATGAACCACCACAAGGTGGCGGTGATCGGCGGCGCCACCCTGGAGGAGTTTCAGGTGGCGCCACCGGGCGCAGGGTCCGCGGTCGTGATCGACGGGCTGGGTTTCGCCGTGGGGGGTGTCGTCGAAGACGTGAAGCGTCGACCTTCTGCCGTTGCCGAAGTGTTCGTCCCCCTCGATGTCGCGCGCCACCTGTGGCCCGCACCCTGCACGACCTGGGAGGTCATCATCGAGACCGACCGTGCCGCCACTGCCGGTGTCGGCGCGGTCGCCGCAGCCGGGGCGACGCCGCAGGACCCCGAGGCGTGGACTGTCATCGTCCCGCCGTCCCCGGACGAGCTCGCCCGACAGGTCTCCACAGACCTCTCGACGCTGTATCTCACGCTCGCGGCGATGTCGTTCGCCATCGGCGTGCTGTCCATCGCCAACACCATGTCGATCTCGGTGCTCGAACGCACCGGGGAGATCGGGCTGCGCAGAGCGTTGGGTTTCACACGCCGCGACGTGCAGGCGCTCTTCGGGATCGAGGCCACCCTGCTCGGAGCCCTGGGCGGGTTGCTCGGCGCGTCCTTCGGGTCGTTGGTCGTCATCGGGGTCTGCCTCGTTCGGGACTGGCCGGTCGTCCTCTCGGCGCCCCTCCTGCTCGCCTGCACCCCGATAGGTGCCCTAATCGGCTTGCTCGGCGGCATGATTCCGGCTGCCCGTGCGGGACGCCTAGCCCCCGCGACCGCGCTGAGGGGATGACGGGGCGGCCGTCACCAGAGGTGTGCTTGAGCTATAGCCACCTGTGGATAGCGTCGGTGGCGTGCCGAGGCATCGGCCTACCCTCCCACGAGGCCCCCCACGCACTGCACACTAGACCGGAGGGAGGAGCCCGACATGAGCACGACCACCACGATGACCTTCACCGAGTTCGAGGCGTGGGCCGACCAGCGCGACGAGGTGTATGAGCTCGTCGACGGCGTCCCGCGCATGGTTCCGCATGAGAGCATTTCGAACCTTCGGGCGACGTCAGCGCTGCATCATCAGCTTGTGGTGGCCCTCCCCGCCGGCAGCTACCTCGTGCTGCATCACCCCGGAGTGGCTGTCACGGACGCTTACATCCCCGGGGTGCGCGTTCCCGACCTCGCCGTCGCCCGCGAACGAGGGCAGAACGGACGCCGTCTGACTGCAGACGACATCGTCCTCGTGGTCGAAGCCCTGTCGCCCTCGACCGCGCACATCGATCGTCACGAGAAGCGCGCCGACTACGCCGCCGCAGGCATCCCCGCCTACCTCATCATCGACACCCGCCCCGACGTGCCCCTCCTCACGCTTCACGACGAGCGTGGCACCACCACCGGCGAGGACGTCGACGTGCGCATCGACGGACACACCCTGACCGTGCGCGGCGCTGACCTGATGCCCTGAGCCGCTTCGGGCCCCTCGCGCGTGCTCGGACGAGCCGAATCGACGGTTCGGACGGCCGTACGGGACAATGAACGCATGTCGAACGATCCACGCCCCGATGACCTGAACCCCGACGACGACGTCGAGGTGATCGTCACCCACACCGACGGTGAGGACGACGGGTCCGTCGAGCGGGTCCTGCGCGCCGGGCTGGAGGAGTTCGAGCTCGACGACGAAGACCTGGCACTGCTGGAGGGCCGGGTTCGTGACGACGAGGACGACCCGGACCTCGACCGGCCCGTCGTCGCCGTCGTCGGACGACCCAACGTCGGCAAGTCGACCCTCGTCAACCGCATCCTCGGCCGCCGCGAAGCCGTCGTCGAAGACGTGCCCGGCGTCACCCGCGACCGCGTCGCCTACGACGCCGAATGGGCCGGGCGACGCTTCACCCTCGTCGATACCGGCGGCTGGGAGGTCGACGCCACCGGCATCCACCTGCGCGTTGCCGAACAAGCCGAAGTCGCCGTCGAACTCGCCGACGCCGTCATGTTCGTCGTCGACGCGACCGTCGGCGCCACCGACACCGACGAAGCCGTCGTCAAACTCCTGCGCCGCTCCGGCAAGCCCGTCGTCCTCGTCGCCAACAAGGTCGACGACATCCGCAGCGAAGCCGACGCCGCCATGCTGTGGTCCCTCGGCCTCGGCGAACCCCACCCCGTCTCCGCCCTGCACGGCCGCGGCAGCGGCGACGCCCTCGACGCCGTCCTCGCCGTGCTGCCCGAGAAGTCGGCCGTGGCCGGCGCCTACCAGCGCGGCGGCCCGCGCCGCGTGGCGCTCGTCGGGCGCCCCAACGTCGGCAAGTCGAGCCTGCTCAACCAGCTCGCAGGGGAGGAGCGGGTCGTCGTCGACGACGTCGCCGGCACCACCCGCGACCCCGTCGACGAACTCATCGAACTCGGCGGGACCACGTGGCGGTTCGTCGACACCGCCGGCATCCGCCGCCGTGTCCACCAGACCCGCGGCGCCGACTTCTACGCCTCCCTGCGCACCCGCACCGCCCTCGAGAAGGCCGAGGTGGGCGTCGTGCTCATCGATGCCGGCGTGCAGATCACCGAGCAGGACGTGCGGGTCGTGCAACAGGTCGTCGATTCCGGACGGGCCCTGATGATCGCCTACAACAAGTGGGACACCCTCGATGAGGAGCGCCGCTACTACCTCGAGCGCGAGATCGAGCGCGAGTTCGTCCAGGTGCCGTGGGCCCCACGGGTCAACGTGTCGGCCCGAACCGGCCGGCACATGGACAAGCTCGTCCCGGCCCTCACGACGGCGCTCGACTCGTGGGACACGCGCATCCCCACCTCGCGCCTCAACGCGTTCCTCGGCGAACTCGTCGCCGCCCACCCCCACCCCGTGCGCGGGGGCAAGCAGCCCCGCATCCTCTTCGGCACCCAGGCGAGCACCCGCCCGCCCCGGTTCGTCCTCTTCGCCTCCGGGTTCCTCGAGGCCGGCTACCGCCGCTTCGTCGAGCGCCGCCTGCGCGAGGACTTCGGGTTCACCGGCTCCCCGATCGAGATCTCGGTGCGCGTCCGCGAGAAGCGCCGCAAGAAGTAGGTCCTCGACCGCCCGTGGCGCACCGGCCCGGATTCGGCAGGACCTCGGGCGGTGTTGTACTCTCGGGTGGCTCGTCCGCACTCCGGACGATCACCAGCTCGGGACGTGGCGCAGTTTGGTAGCGCACTTGACTGGGGGTCAAGGGGTCGCAGGTTCAAATCCTGTCGTCCCGACGCAGCGCACGAAGGCCTGAACCCTGCGGGGTTCGGGCCTTCGTCGTCCCCCCCTTCTCGCTCGTGCCCGCAGGCCAGGGGCGAGGGGTTGTCGGTGGCAGGTGTCACCGTCTCCTCATGGCCGGTGGGATGAACTCGACGCGCGGGATGCGCACCCCCATCGCCCGCCGCACCCTTGTCGGGGAACAGGTGCCGCCAGACGCCACGGCCGACGGGCCCGCGGCCTCGGTGCCGCCGCGTCGCGAACCCTTCGTGCGGGTGGGGCAGGACTGCGGTCTCGTCGTCGAGCAGCGCCGCGGCGCGAGCGGGTGGGAGGTGCTCGTCGCCCTCGTCGTCACCGAGCCCGACGGGGCCCGCGCCGTCCGCGTCCGTTGGCTGCCCGCCTCGGCGGTCCGCCCGGCGCACCCGTCCGCCGACGAGGACGCCCCGGGCCGGTCGTAGGCTGGGCGCGCGAGGACGCCAGACGCACACCGACGGGAAGGAGGCTCATGACCACGCGCCCCGACGCCTCGATGAGCCTGCTCACCCAGCTCATGGAGCGTCCCCTCGACCCCTCCTACGAGGCCGCCGCCCAGGCGCGCCGCTCCCGCGGCGAGACCCCGCGACGCCGACCCTGGGACACCGTCACCGTCGCCGCGTCGGCCGTCGTGCTCGGGCTCCTGTTCACCACCTCGGCGCAGACCTTCGCCCGTCCCGACCCCGTGCGCGCCGAGGGCAGGGCCCAGCTCGTCGAGCGCATCGACGACCGACAGCGGGACATCGACGCCGACACCGCCCGCCTCATCACATTGCGGGACGACATCGCCCGTCTCGAGGGCGGCGACGGCGCAGGGCCGGCCGTCGGCGCCGCCGCGGACGACGGCATCGCCTCCGGAGCCCTCGCCGTGAGCGGGCCCGGCCTGCGCATCACCCTCGACGACGCCGCCGGTCTCGGCCCGGTCGGCGGCGGCCCCCGCGAGGCCGGCGGCGAGGAGTTCGGCCGCATCATCTCCCGCGACGTGCAGAACGTCACCAACGCCCTGTGGGCCTCCGGCGCCGAAGCGATCGCCGTCAACGGGCAACGGCTCACCTCGACCTCGGCCATCCGCTTTGCGGGGCACGCCATCCTCGTCGGGTTCCGGCCCCTGGCCCGCCCCTACGTCATCGAGGCCGTCATGGGCGAGGACGAGCGTCGCGCCTTCACGAACGGCCCCGGAGGGGAGTACCTGATCGACCTGCGCACCGGGTTCTCCGCCCGCGCCGACGCCCGCACCGTCGCCGCGCTCGAGATCCCCGCCGCGCTCACTCCGTCTCTGCGCTACGCCCGCCTTCCCCGCGACATGGCACCCGCACCCACCATCCGGGAGGACGACGCATGATCCCCCTCATCGGCCTCGTCATCGGCATCGTGCTCGGTCTCGTCCTGCAACCGAGCGTGCCGACGGCCGTGCAGCCCTACATGCCCATCGCGGTCGTCGCGGCCCTCGACGCCGTGTTCGGCGGTGTCCGAGCGAGCCTCGACGGCATCTTCGACGACAAGGTGTTCGTCGTGTCGTTCGTCTCCAACGTCGTCGTCGCCGCCCTCATCGTGTTCCTCGGCGACCAGCTCGGGGTGGGTGCGCAACTGTCGACCGGCGTCATCGTCGTCCTCGGCATCCGCATCTTCTCCAACGTGGCCGCCATCCGCCGACACCTCTTCAAAGCATGAGCACCGACACCCCGCACGAGGAGGCGCCCCAAAGGTCAAGTCTGCTCGCGCTGCGGCCCACCCGTTCCACGATCCTCGCCGGCCTGCTCACGCTCGGTCTGGGGGTCGCGCTGTCCATGCAGATCACGACCACCCGTGACCGCGGCCTGGAGATGCTGGGGGAGTCCGAGCTCATCAGCATCCTCGACACCGTCACCTCCGAATCCGACCGGCTCGGCGAGGAGGTCCGCTCCCTCGAACTCCAGCGCGAACGCCTCGCCGCCGGGGAGGAGGGCGGCGCCGAAGCGCTCGAACGCGCCCGCCGCCGCACCGACGACCTCGCCGTCCTCGTCGGCACCGTCCCCGCCGAAGGCCCCGGGGTGCGGCTCAGCCTCGGGCGCGGGGCGGACGGGGCGCTCAGCGCCGGCACCCTGCTCGACCTCACCCAGGAACTCCGGGACGCCGGCGCCGAAGCCATTCAGATCGCCGACGTGCGCGTCGTGGCCTCCACCGCGTTCGTCGACGACGGTGACGACGTCGTCGTCGGCGGCAGCACGCTGACGTGGCCCGTCCGCGTCGTCGCCATCGGTGACGACCGCACCCTCGCCTCGGCCCTCGCTATCCCCGGCGGCGTCGAGGAGTCCGTGCGCCAAC
The DNA here is from genome assembly GCA_030538585.1 of Mobilicoccus sp. Classification (GTDB taxonomy): domain Bacteria; phylum Actinomycetota; class Actinomycetes; order Actinomycetales; family Dermatophilaceae; genus Mobilicoccus. The sequence continues at coordinate 19,270 of JAUNTP010000017.1, read as the reverse complement.
TCGGCGGCACGATCAGCGTCGAGCAGTCCACACGGGTTCTCGTGAATGCGTTGCACGCCCCGAGCGAGCCTCGATACGCTCGAGCCGTCACCTCACCCGAGGCCGACACCCCGTGACCAGCGGTCGGGCAGACCGACCACGAGAAGGAGAGTCATGAGCGACCTGGAGTACCCGCAGGAGCTTCGCTACACCGCTGAGCACGAGTGGGTGCGCACCGGCAACGACGGCGTCGTGCGGGTCGGCATCACCTCCTACGCCCAGGACGCCCTCGGCGACGTCGTGTACGTCGACCTCCCGGCCGTCGGCGACTCCGTCACCGCGGGTGAGGCGTGCGGCGAGATCGAGTCCACCAAGTCCGTGAGCGACCTGTTCAGCCCGCTCACCGGCGAGGTCGTCGCCGTCAACGACGCCATCGACTCCGCCTCCGAGCTCGTCAACACCGACCCCTACGGTGAGGGCTGGCTCTTCGAGCTCAAGGTCGCCGACGCCGGCGATGTCGACCAGCTCATGGACGTCGATGCCTACACCGAGTCCCTGGACTGAGCAGTCCCGACCACGCCCTGCCCCGTCGCCGCCCACGCCAGCGTGGGCGGCGACGTTGCACAACCACATTCACTCCCCGCTGAGCCACGGGTTCGTTTCTGCGACCGTCCACCTGTGCTCTAGGGTGAGCATTCGACCGAAAGGACAGGTGAGTGCCGTGAGCGATGCCCAGCAACGTGATGGTGCCCCCGAGCCCCAGCGCACCGACCCCGCGACGCAACGGTTCACGGGCGTCCCCGCGCAGGAGTCGGAGATCCCCGCCGACGCCGATGTGCGGCTCTCCGCCGACGACGCCTCGACCGTGGACGCGCTGCGTCCCGGCACGGCCCTGCTCTTGGTGCTGCGCGGCCCGAACACCGGCGCCCGCTTCCTGCTCGACTCGGCCATGACGACCACCGGTCGCCACCCCGACAGCGACATCTTCCTCGACGACGTCACCGTCTCCCGCAAGCACGCGGTCTTCCAGCAGGACGGCGACTCGTTCGTCGTCCGCGACGTGGGCTCCCTCAACGGCACCTACGTCAACCGTGAGCGCATCGACTCGGCCGTGCTGCGTGCCGGGGACGAGGTGCAGATCGGCAAGTTCCGGCTGGTGTTCCACACCCCTCGCACGTCCTGATGCCCTCCCGGCGCAGCATCGGGCGGGTCCTGGACCTGCTGCGCCCGGACTTCCCGGACGTGACGATCTCCAAGATCCGCTTCCTCGAATCCGAGGGCCTCGTGACGCCCGAGCGCACCCCGGCGGGGTACCGGTCCTTCTCGGAGGACGACGTCGAGCGCTTGCGGTTCGTCCTGACGGCCCAGCGCGACCGGTTCTGGCCGCTCAAGGTGATCCGGGAGGCCCTGGACGCCCGTGACCGGGGGCTGGACCTGCCGGCGGGGGAGTCCGCGCTGCCCACCGTGCCCGAGCAGGCCGACGACCCCGACGTGCCGAGCGCCGCCGACCTCATGGCGTCGATGCCGCAGCTGCGCCTCACTCGCCGCGAACTCGCGACGTCGGCCGGCCTGGACGAGGGGATGGTCGAGGCGTTGTGCACCTACGGCCTGTTACGTCCCGACGCCTCGGGCCACTTCGACGCCCACGCCCTCGCCGTGGCCCGCGCCGCGGCGGGCCTCGCCGCCTACGGCCTCGAAGCGCGCCACCTGCGGCCCTTCCGCACGGCCGCCGACCGCGAGATCGGCCTGCTGCACCAGATCGCCGCCACCGACCGTCGACGCTCGGCCGAGGCCGCGGAGAAGACGGAGGCGCAGGTGCTGTCCCAGTGCATCGCGCTGCACACGGCGCTGGTCAAAGCGGGACTCTGAGGCACCGATCGCCTAGCGTGGGGAGGGTGATCGATGTCGACGTCCTCGGTGTCCGCGTGGAGATGCCCACGAACAACCCCATCGTGCTGCTGCGCGAACGGCACGGCGACCGCTACCTGCCCGTGTGGATCGGTGCCGCCGAGGCCGCGGCCATCGCCTACGCCATGCAGGGCGTCGTGCCGCCTCGGCCCCTCACCCACGACCTGCTCGCCGACGTCATCGGCGCGCTCGGCCACCGGTTGCGCGAGGTGCGCATCGTCGAGATGCGGGAGTCGGTGTTCTACGCCGCCCTCGACTTCGGCGACATCGAGGTCAGCTCCCGCACCTCCGACGCGATCGCCCTGGCTCTGCGCTGTGACGCGCCGATCCGCGTCGCGGACGAGGTGATGGACGAGGCCGGTGTCGTCGTCGACGCCGACGAGGACGAAGAGGTCGAGAAGTTCCGCGAGTTCCTCGACCAGGTGTCCGCCGAGGACTTCAGCGAAGAGGGCGAGGCCGGCGACTCCGGCGGACCCGGCGCGGATCCCGGGCGATCATGATGTCGCGGCGCGCCGGGTGGGGTCGTTGATGCGGCCGACGTGCGCGCCGTACGATCAACACGGCCGTCACCCGCGCGCTGGGCGCGGGGAGTCCGGATCGGGCACGGCCCGCCGGTGAGAAGGAGGACAGCGTGAGCTCCACGGATCACGGCGTGCCGACCACGGCGACTGCGGCCCCCGGCCCGGTCGGAACCCAGGGCGTGCTGTTCACCCCCGAGGACGCGATGGACGAGGACCAGGGTTTCCGCGGTCCTATCGCCTGCCGCGCGGCGGGCATCACCTACCGCCAGCTCGACTACTGGGCCCGTACCGGCCTCGTGGAGCCGTCGCTGCGCAGCGCCGGAGGCTCTGGCACGCAGCGGCTCTACAGCTTTCGTGACGTGCTCGTGCTCAAGGTCGTCAAGCGGCTGCTCGAGACGGGCGTGACGCTGCAACAGATCCGCCTCGCGGTGACGACGCTGCGTGAGCGCGGCGTCGACGACCTCGCCCAGATCACGCTCATGAGCGACGGCGCCACCGTGTACGAATGCACCTCCAACGACGAGGTCATCGACCTGCTGCAGGGCGGCCAGGGCGTGTTCGGTATCGCCGTGGGCCGGGTGTGGCGCGAGGTCGAGGGCGAGCTCGCCCACCTGCCCACCGAGCGCGTCGACGACGACGAGGTCGCGCAGCCGGTGCCCACCGACGAGCTCAGCGCCCGCCGTCGCGCCCGCAAGACGGGGTGAACCTCCGAGTCCACGGACGGCTGACGCGGGCGGTGCTAGTCTGCGATGGCTGCATGCTCGCGCGTGAGAGACCGCCGACCCCTGGTCGCCGGCGCCGAAGGGGCAACACTCCCCGGAACCTCTCAGGCACCCGGAGCGCGTGAGATCGGCACCGTGGAGCCCGAACGGGGTGACACGGGGGGAGGTCGCCGCAGGCGGCAGCATGCGCCCGCCCACGCCCCAGTTCAGGAGGTCATCGATGACCCAGCCCCAGCCGGCATTCGCCGGGCGTCACATCGGTCCCGGAGACGACGAGACCGCGGCCATGCTCGAGGTGGTCGGTCACGCCGATCTCGACGCGCTCGTCGATGCAGCGATCCCGTCGGGGATCCGCTCGGAAAGCGTCCTCGACATCGAGCCGGCCGCGAGCGAGGCGGCCGTCATCGACGAGCTGCGTGGCATCGCGGCCCGCAACGAGGTCGTCACCTCGATGATCGGCCTCGGCTACTACGGCACGCACGTCCCGCCGGTCGTCAAGCGCAACATTCTCGAGAACCCCGCCTGGTACACGGCCTACACGCCCTACCAGCCGGAGATCTCCCAGGGCCGCCTGGAGGCCCTGCTCAACTTCCAGACCGTCATCTCCGACCTCACGGGTCTGCCCGTGTCGAACTCCTCCCTGCTGGATGAGGGCACGGCCGCCGCCGAGGCCATGACCGTGATGAAGCGCGCCGCCAAGGCCAAGGACGGCGCCGTGCTCGTCCTCGACTCCCAGCTGCTGCCGCAGACGATCTCGGTCATCCAGACCCGCGCCCTGCCGCTCGGCATCGAGACGGTCGTCGTCGACGTCGACGGCATCGACTCCGCCGACGCGCTGTCGTTCGCGGTCGACGGCAAGCCGGTGTTCGGCGTCATCGTCCAGTACCCCGGCAAGGACGGCCAGGTCCGTGACTTCCGTGCCCTCGCCGAGGGCGCCCACGGCCTGGGCGCCCTCGTCACCGCCGCGGCCGACCTGTTGGCCCTGACCCTGCTCGCCGAGCCGGCCTCCTGGGGTGCCGACATCGCCGTCGGCACCAGCCAGCGCTTCGGTGTCCCCATGGGCTTCGGCGGCCCGCACGCGGGCTACATGGCCGTCGGGCAGAAGCTGTCCCGCACCATGCCCGGGCGTCTCGTCGGCGTGAGCGTCGACGCCGAGGGTCAACCGGCCTACCGCCTCGCGCTGCAGACGCGTGAACAGCACATCCGCCGCGAGAAGGCGACGAGCAACATCTGCACCGCGCAGGTCCTCCTGGCCGTCATGGCCTCCATGTACGCCGTCTGGCACGGCCCGCAGGGGCTCAAGGCCATCGCCGAGCGCGCCCACACCCACGCCCGCTCGCTCGCCGACGCGCTCAAGGCCGGGGGAGTGGAGGTCACCACGACCCGCTTCTTCGACACGATCACCGTCAACGTGCCCGGCCGCGCGCGGGAGATCTCCGACGCGGCCCTCGAGCGGGGCGTCAACGTCTGCTTCGTCGACGAGGACCACCTGTCGATGAGCACCGACGAGACCACCCTTCCCGAGCACCTCGAGGCCGTCTGCGCCGCGTTCGGCGTCGACGCCCCCGAGCAGGTGGGCGAGAGCGCCGACTTCGGTGACCTGGCCCGCACGAGCGGCTACCTCGACCACCCGGTGTTCCACAGCCACCGCAGCGAGACCGCGATGCTGCGCTACCTGCGCCGCCTCGCCGACCGCGACTACGCCCTCGACCGCGGCATGATCCCGCTGGGCTCCTGCACGATGAAGCTCAACGCCACCACCGAGATGGAGGCCATCACCTGGCCCGAGTTCTCGGCGCTGCACCCCTTCGCCCCCGCCACCCAGACCGAGGGCATCCGCGACCTCGCGGCGCAGCTGTCGGCGTGGCTCGTGGAGATCACCGGCTACGACGAGGTCTCCCTGCAGCCCAACGCGGGATCCCAGGGTGAGCTGGCCGGCCTCATGGCCATCCGCGCCTACCACCGCGCCAACGGCGACCACGAGCGCGACGTGTGTCTCATCCCCAGCAGCGCCCACGGCACCAACGCCGCGAGCGCCGCGATGGCCGGGCTCAAGGTCGTCGTCGTCAAGTCCGCCGGTGACGGCTCCATCGACATGGACGACCTGCGCGCCAAGATCGAGAGCCACGGTGAGCGGCTCGCCGGAATCATGGTGACCTACCCCTCGACGCACGGCGTGTACGAGGACACCATCTCCGAGCTGTGCGAGCTCGTGCACGACGCCGGCGGCCAGGTGTACGTCGACGGCGCCAACATGAACGCCCTCGTGGGGGTGGCCCGCCCCGGCAAGTTCGGCGCCGACGTGAGCCACCTCAACCTCCACAAGACGTTCTGCATCCCGCACGGCGGCGGTGGCCCCGGCGTCGGGCCGGTCGGTGTGCGCGCCCACCTCGCCCCGCACCTGCCCAACCACCCCCTCGCCCCCGAGGCGGGGCCGGAGTCGGGCGTGGGCCCCATCTCCGCGGCACCGTTCGGGTCGGCGAGCATCCTGCCGATCAGCTGGGCCTACATCCGTCTCATGGGCGGGGTCGGGCTCACCGACGCCACGAAGATCGCGGTGCTCAACGCCAACTACGTCGCCGCCCGGCTGCAGGAGCACTACCCGGTGCTCTACGCCGGTGAGGGCGGCCTGGTCGCGCACGAGTGCATCCTCGACCTGCGCGAGCTCACCAAGATCAGCGGCGTCACCGTCGACGACGTCGCCAAGCGCCTCATCGACTACGGGTTCCACGCCCCGACGATGAGCTTCCCCGTGGCAGGCACCCTCATGGTGGAGCCCACCGAGAGCGAGGACAAGGGCGAGATCGACCGGTTCTGCGACGCGATGATCGCCATCCGCGGCGAGATCCAGCAGGTCATCGACGGCGACGTCGCGGTCGAGGCGAGCGTGCTGCGCGGTGCCCCGCACACGGCGCACTGCCTGGCGCAGGACTGGGACGCCGCATACGACCGACTCACCGCGGCGTTCCCGCACGGGGTCGACCCGCGCGCCAAGTACTGGCCGCCGGTGCGGCGCATCGACGGCGCCTACGGCGACCGCAACCTCGTGTGCTCCTGCCCCCCGCCGGAGGCCTTCGAGACCGACTGAATCACCGCCCACCGTTTTCGGCGAGGGCCCCGGCGCGCAGGAGCGTGTCCGGGGCCCTACGCTCATCCCTCGTAACCTTTGCGAAGGGACGGCGAGATGGGTCAGGACGTCAGCCATGGTGGCTGGAGCAATACGCAGCGTCAGCAGTACCGCGAGAAGGTGCGTCAGAACCTCGACGTCTTCGAACGGATGCTGGCCGTCTCCAGCTTTGAGCACGGGTCCTTCACGACAGGCATGGAGATCGAGTTGTGCCTGCTCGATGCCAACCACGACCCGGCGTTCATCAACGACGCCGTCCTGGAGGCCATCGACGACGAGTCGTTCGTGCACGAGCTCGCGCGGTTCAACATCGAGGTCAACGTCGAGCCGCGCTCGCTGCAGGGGGAGGGGCTGCCCGACCTCGAGAAGGCCGTGCGAGCCTCGCTGAACTCCGCCGACGAGGCCGCGCGCTCGGTGGGCGCACGCCTGGCGATGATCGGCATCCTGCCGACGGTGATGAGCCGCCACGTCACCGACGAGGGTTGGCGTAGCACCCCCAAGCGGTACCAGGCCCTCGATGACGCCATCATGCGCGCCCGCGGCGAAGACATCTTCATCGACATCGGCGGCACCTCGGGGGAGCGGCTCACCCTCTACTCCGACTCGATCGGCCCGGAGTCGGCGTGCACGTCGGTGCAGCTGCACCTGCAGGTGGCCCCGTCGGACTTCGCCGCGTACTGGAACGCCGCGCAGGCCCTCGCCGGTCCGCAGGTGGCGCTGTGCGCCAACTCTCCGTTCTTCGACGGCAAGATGTTGTGGCACGAGACCCGCATCCCGCTGTTCACCCAGGCCGCCGACACCCGCTCCATCGAGCTCACCCACCAGGGCGTGCGGCCGCGCGTCGACTTCGGCGACCGCTGGATCACGTCGATCTTCGACCTGTTCGAGGACAACGTGCGCTACTTCCCCTCGCTGCTGCCCGAGATCACCGACGAGGACCCGATCGCCGTCCTCGAAGGGGGCGAGCCGCCCAAGCTGGCCGAGCTGCGGCTGCACAACGGCACGATCTACCGGTGGAACCGCCCCATCTACGACACCTCCGGCGGCAAGCCCCACCTGCGGGTCGAGAACCGGGTGCTGCCCGCAGGGCCGACCGTCACGGACGTCCTCGCCAACACGGCCTTCTACTACGGCGTGCTCGCCCGGCTCGCCACCGAGGACCGGCCGGTGTGGACGCAGATGAGCTTCTCCGCGGCGAGCACCAACTTCCGCAACGCCGCCCGCGACGGCATGCACGCGAAGCTGTACTGGCCCGGGTACTCCTCCGTGAGCCCCGACGAGCTGGTGCTGCGGCACCTGCTGCCCATGGCCGACGAGGGACTCAACGCGTGGGGCGTGCCCGCCGACGTCCGCGAGCGCTACCTCTCGGTCATCGAGGGACGCGCGATCTCACGCCAGAACGGCGCCACGTGGCAGCGCGACAGCGTCATCGCCTTGCAGGAGGCGGGCCTGGACCGGGCCGATGCGCTGCGGACGATGCTCGAGCACTACCTCGTCAACAGCGACCGCAACGAGCCGGTGCACACGTGGAACATCGCGCAGGGTCCGGCCGACGCCTGACACTCTCGGGACCTCCGTCACACCCGCCTGCGGGGGAGCGGAGCACCGATAGGCTGGCGGTGACCACGCTCACCGACAACCGAAGGTTGATGCCATGACTGTCCGTCGCGTTGCCCTCCTGACCGCCGGCGGGTTCGCTCCCTGCCTCTCGTCCGCCGTCGGTGGCCTCATCGAGCGGTACACGGAGGTCGCTCCCGACGTCGAGATCATCGCCTACAAGCACGGCTACCAGGGGCTGCTCACCGGCGACTACCTCACGGTCGACGCGACGGTGCGCGAGAAGGCCGGCCTCCTGCACCGCTACGGCGGCTCCCCGATCGGCAACTCGCGCGTCAAGCTCACCAACACCAAGGACCTCGTCAAGCGTGGCCTCGTGCCCGAGGGTGTGGACCCGCTCGACTTCGCGGCCAAGCGCCTGACCGAGGACGGCGTCGACGTGCTGCACACCATCGGTGGCGACGACACCAACACCACCGCCGCCGACCTCGCCGCGCACCTGGAGACCACCGGTCACCACCTCGTCGTCGTCGGGCTGCCCAAGACCATCGACAACGACATCGTGCCGATCCGGCAGTCCCTCGGGGCGCAGACGGCCGCGGAGCAGGCCTCGGCGTTCGCGCAGAACGTCGTCGCCGAGCACAACTCCGGTGCGCGGATGCTCATCGTCCACGAGGTCATGGGTCGTAACTGCGGGTGGCTCACCGCGGCGGCGGCTCGCGAGTACCGGGCCTGGCTCGACGCCCAGGAGTGGCTGCCCGAGATCGGCCTCTCGCGCGAGGCGTGGGATGTGCACGGGGTGTACGTGCCGGAGATCGACATCGACATCGACGCCGAAGCCGAGCGCCTCAAGACGATCATGGACACCGTCGGCAACGTGACGATCTTCCTCTCCGAGGGCGCCGGTGTCTCCGACATCGTCGCGCTCATGGAGAAGAACGGCGAAGAGGTGCCGCGCGATGCCTTCGGGCACGTGCGTCTCAACGAGATCAACCCCGGCGCCTTCTTCGGCAAGCAGTTCGCCGAGAAGCTCGACGCCGAGAAGGTCCTCGTGCAGAAGTCGGGTTACTTCTCCCGCTCGGCGCCCGCCAACGACACCGACCTCGCGCTCATCAAGGAGATGACGACGATGGCCGTCGACCGGGCCCTCGAAGGCACCCCGGGCGTCATCGGCCACGACGAGGAGCGCGGTGACGAACTGCGCGCCATCGAGTTCGAGCGCATCGCCGGTCACAAGGCGTTCGACCACACGCAGTCGTGGTTCACCGACATGCTCACCGACATCGGCCAGAGCACGAAGTAACCGACGGCGCAGCGTCGTTCGACAAGGGCGCTTCTCGCACCACTTCGGTGCGGGGAGCGCCCTTTCGTCATGTATGCATCACGGTTTCTCGAATCTTTTGTCTCAGTTTGATATCGGAGGCGTCGATGTGTCGGGTGGCGATCCCCGCCGCAGAACGTCTGTCGCGGCGGAGATCTGCACAGCTCGGGGGGGCCATGACACACCGCGTCCGCGCGGTGACCACCTGATGCCTACAGGAGAGAACTCATCGTGCGTTTGCGACGCCTGTCCACGATGACTGCGGTCACGATCCTCACACCTGCCTTGCTGGTCCTGCCCTCGCCGATGACGGGCGGTGCTGCCCAGAAGCCCGTCTCGGCGACCCAGGAGGCCGCCCCGCTCATCGACCCCGAACGTCCCGAGGTCGGCGACGGTGACGTCGCCTCCGCGCGGGATGTCGCCCTCGCGAAGGAGAACACCCCCGAGGTGGCCGAGAAGGCCGACGAACCGGTGGTGCTCGGCGCGACGGCCCGCAAGGAGATCACCCCCGACCTCGCGGTCATCGGTGTCACCTGGCAGGGAGATGCGCCGCTCGCCGTGCAGTACCGCACGGAGGGCCCTGACGGCTGGGGCGCGTGGCACGGAGTCGACACCGACACCGGTGACACCGGCGAGAACGACGGTGCGCAGGTGCGCGCCGGGTCCGATCCGATCGTCCTCACCGGCGCCATCGCCGTCCAGGCTCGCATCCTCGGGGCCGAGGGTGACGAGCCGAGCGACCCTCAGCTCTCGGTCATCGACCCGGGTGAGGGTCGCGCCGACGCCACCGCAGACCAGGCCGGCCCGGGTGCGGCCAACGCCTCGGCGGCGCGCCCGACGATCCACTCCCGCCGCGCGTGGGGTGCCGATGAGTCGTTGCGCCGCTCGGGTGCCTCGTACGGCAACTTCCGCGGCACGATCGTCCACCACACCGCCGGCACCAACAACTACAGCCAGGCGCAGGTGCCCGCCATCCTCCGCGGCATCTACGCGTTCCACACGCGCGACCGCGGTTGGAACGACATCGGCTACAACTTCCTCGTCGACAAGTGGGGCCGTGTGTGGGAGGGCCGCGCGGGCGGCATGGACCGCGCCGTCGTCGGCGCCCACGCGAGTGGCTTCAACGCCGTCACCATGGGCATCTCGCTCATGGGCGACTACAGCCGCGTCCAGCCCTCGGCGGCCGCCATCGACGCGATGACCCGGACCATCGCGTGGAACTCCTCGGTGCACGGCTACGACCCGCGCGCCCGGTTCACCCACAACGGGCGCAGCTACCGCAACGTCAGCGGACACCGCGACGTGGGCAGCACCTCGTGCCCGGGCCTCATCTACAACTCGCTGACGACGATGGCCACGCGCGCCGCCTCGATGCGCGGCAACGTCGGTGCGACCACTCCGGCGCCGCAGCGGCCCGGGGTCAACCCGCCGCCCGCCACCCCCACCGCCGGACTCAACGTCGCCGACGCGATGCTGCTCAACGGCAGCGGCCACCTGTTCGCCGTCAGCCCCTCGGGCGCGAACAACATCACCTCGGCGCGCCGCATCAACGCGGGCAACTGGCGCGGCTTCGACCGCATCATGGTGAGCCCCGACTTCTCCGGTGACCGGTTCCCCGACGTCATCTCCCGCCGGGCCTCCGACGGCGCGCTGTTCATGCACCCGGGCGCCGGCACCGGGGTGCAGTCGGGCCGCCAGATCGGTCAAGGCTGGGGCGTCATGAGCCACATCCTCGCCGTCGGTGACTGGAACGGCGACGGCCGCGCGGACCTCGTCGCGGTGCACGGCACCACGGGTCGTCTCATGCTCTACCCAGGCGCCGGAGGCGGCACCTTCGGGCGCGCCACCCAGATCGGTCAGGGCTGGGGCGTGTTCAGCCACGTTCTCGCCGTCGGCGACTGGGACGGCGACGGCCGCCCCGACATCGTCGGCATCACCCCCCGCGGCGACGCGTTCCTCTACCGCGGCACCGGTCGCGGCGGCTTCCACTCGGGCCGGGTCGCGCTCGGGAACGCCTCCGGCTACTCCCGTTACGTCGGCATGGCGGGTGCGCGCGGCATCCTCGCGATTCGTCCCGACGGTCGCGCCGACATGCTCCGCTCGACCAACAACCGGTTCACCGCGCACCAGGTCGGGCCGCACTTCCGCGGCCTGCACGTGCACGCCGGCTAACCACCACCCGCTCGACCGCCGCTGAGACCGTGCCTGGTGCACGGTCTCAGCGGCGGTTCGGGTGAGATCCGCATAATGGGGGGCGTGCCCATCGACCCCGCCTCGTCCAAGCCGCGCGACCTCACCCGCTTCGCGTGGCTGTCGATCGCCACCGCCATCGTCACCATCGCGCTCAAGGCGTGGGCCTGGTGGATGACCGGGTCCGTCGGGCTCCTGTCGGACGCGGCCGAATCGGTCGTCAACCTCGTCGCGGGCGTCGTCGCCCTCATCGCGCTGCGGGTGGCCGCCAAGCCGCCGGACCGCGCGCACCTGTACGGCCATGCCAAGGCCGAGTACTTCGCCGCCGCGGTCGAAGGGGTCATGATCTTCGCGGCCGCGCTGTTCATCATCGTCACCGCCGTCGAACGCTTCATCAATCCGCAACCCATCGAGAACGTCGGTCTTGGTCTCGCCGTGGCCGTCGTCGCGGCCGTCCTCAACGGTGTCGTCGCGACCATCCTGCTGCGCGCGGGCCGCAAGTACCGCTCCAGCACCCTCAAGGCCGACGGCAAGCACCTCATGACCGACGTGTGGACCACCGGTGGCGTGGTCGTCGGCGTGGGGCTCGTGGCCGCGACCGGCATCGAACGCCTCGACCCCGTCATCGCGTTGTTCGTCGGGGTCAACATCGTCGTGGCCGGTTGGAAGCTCCTCTCGGAGTCGACCGCCGGGCTCATGGACGCCTCCTGGCCCAAGCCCGACAACGAGCGGCTCGCCAAGCTGATCCGCAGCCACACCGACGACGAGGTCGACGTGCACGCCTTGCGCACCCGCGAGGCCGGCCACCAGCGGTACGTCGAGTTCCACCTGCTCGTCCCCGGGTACTGGACGGTGCATCGCGCGCACGACTGGGCCGAGGAGATCGAGCAGGCCATCGCCCGCGAGTTCGAAGGCGTCGTCGTCGTCAGCCACATCGAGCCCCGTGAGGACCCGCGCGCCTACAGCGACTACGACGCCGAAGTGACCCTCCCCGACGCCTGAGCGCCCGCGCGCGGGTTCACCTACGGTTAGCGGGAGTTCGCACAGGGTTGACGTCCATGTCGACCGGGACGCATGTCGGTTGGGGGAACCTGCGGGTAACTCGTCCGAGACGAGTGACCGGAACGACTCACCGCCATCCTTCGCGAGGATCTCATGACCGAGAAGAAGTCTGACAGCTCATCGTTCTCCCCCTCCCGCCGTAGCGTCCTGCAGGGTGGTGGCGCCGGTGTGGCCGGCGCCGTCATCGTCGGCCTGAGCGGCTCGGGCCAGAGCGCCGCCGCCGCCCCTGCCGGCAGCGCGACCGCCCGCCCGATCGCCTCGGCGAACCTGCGCGCCATGGACCCGCACGCGATGACCGCGCGCAGCCACATCGGTGTCGCCCGCCACCCGGGCCTGCGCCTGGCCGCCGACGCCACGAAGACCTCGGTGCGGATCCTGCCGATCGACCGCGCCAAGTTCATCGTCAACGGCCTGTTCGACCTGCGTGTCGAGGCTCACGGCGTCGACCCGAACACCGCCAAGATCGAGATCGACGTCAAGGGCGAGAGCGGTCCGCTGAAGGTGCTGCGCGGGACCCCGATCCGCACCAGCTCGGTCGAGAACAGCCTCGAGGTCACCTACCAGGACGTGTACTACCCCTCGGCGGGCACGGTCACCATCACCGCGAAGGTCACCTCGGGCTCCAAGAACGCCGAGAGCACCGTTACCCACACGGTCGTCGAAGCCGCTCGCGGCCGCGGCCGGGGTCGTGGCCAGGCCAAGAACGTCATCTTCTTCCTCGGTGACGGCATGGGCCAGCCCGCCATCACCGCGGCGCGCATCCTCTCCAAGGGCATGACCGAGGGCAAGTACCACGGCATGCTCGAGATGGACACGATGGACTACCGCGGCCTCGTGACGACGTCGGGCTACGACTCGATCGCCACCGACTCCGCCAACTCCATGTCGGCCTACATGACCGGTCACAAGTCGTCGGTCAACGCGATGGGCGTCTACGAGTCGAACGCGACCGACCCCAACGCTCACCCGAAGGTCGAGACCCTCTCGCACATGCTCAAGCGTCAGCGGGGCATGGCGGTCGGCATCGTCACCACCTCGGAGATCCAGGACGCCACCCCGGCGGCCGTCTTCGCGCACACCCGCCGCCGCTCGGAGTACCTGGAGATCATGGACCAGGCCCTGCAGCCGGCGCAGATGCCCGACGTGTTCATGGGTGGCGGCATGGCCTCCCTCGTGCCGCAGAGCGTCGAGGGCTCGCGTCGCCGCGACGACCGCGACCTGCGCGAGGAGTTCAAGTCCGAGGGCTTCGCTTTCGCCACGACCCGCGCCGAGCTCAACGCCGCGATGAAGAAGGACCCGACCAAGCTCCTCGGCACCTTCCACATGGGCAACCTCAACGTCTACCTGGATCGCCAGCACGACAAGAAGGCCGAGGTCCTCAAGGAGTGGACCGACCAGCCCAACCTCATGGAGATGACGACGGCTGCGCTCAAGGTCCTCTCCAAGCGCAAGGAAGGCTTCTTCCTCGTCGTCGAGGGCGCCTCCATCGACAAGATGGAGCACCCGCTCGACGGCCCGCGCGCCGTGTACGACGCCATCGAGTTCGACAAGGCCGTCGGCATCGCCAAGAAGTGGGCGGAGGAGAGCGGCGAGGAGACCCTCATCGTCGTCACCGCGGACCACAACCACTCGATGAGCATCGTCGGCACCCACGACCGTCGCGAGAAGAACGACCCCGACCGTCAGGGCAACGGCGTCTACGGCGACGCGGGCTTCCCGCACTACGCCGACTCCGACGGTGACGGGTTCCCCGACAACCCCGACCCCGACGTGCAGCTGTTCTTCGGCTGGTCCAACCACCCGGACCACTCCGACGATTTCCAGCACAACGACGTGTTCAAGCAGCCGGCGCTGCGCAACAGCGACGGCATCGCCGTGGACAACCCCGAGCGCGACCCGGGCGCCCTCGTCCAGATCGGCAACCTGCCCTACGACCAGACCAACTGTGTCCACACGGTCGAGGACGTCCCGGTCTTCGCCTCCGGTCACGGCGCGGGCCGCTTCAACGCGGTGCTCGACAACACCGAGATCTTCTTCGGCATGGTCGACGCTCTCGGTCTGCAGCTGGACGCTCCCGACTCCAAGGGTCGCGGTCGTGGACGCGGCCGTGGTAGCGGGCGCGGCAACTGAGGCCTGAACCACCCGTGGCGTAGCCCGGTCCGACCTGGTCGGACCGGGCTACGGCCTTCTCAAGTCGGTCGTTCAAGTGACGACAAGAGAGGTAGAGGCAGCGGGGGAGAGGGGGGCGACATGCAGACCGTGATGGATCAGCACCTGCGCGCGGTGCTCGAACACAAGGGCTGGGTCCGCCGAGGAACCCGCCGGTTCATCGGCGAGACGCACCTCGTGGACGTCCTGCCGGGGTCGACGGACAGCCGCATCACGATCTTCTTCGGTCGATGCCGGACTCCGGGGGACCCCCACCGCTTGACCCAGTGCTCCCGCCTCACGTTCACGGGTGTCGATGAACTCGACAGCTTCCTGCGCCACCTGTGAGGCCTGCGTAGGCTGGTCGCTCCAGGCGATCTGAGAAGGAGTCGACGTGAGCGATCGACGTCAGGTAGAGCTGAGCAGGAGTGGGGCGGGCACGTTCGTCGCCACGAACGCCCGCGGCGGAACGTTGTCCATGGGTACGGGGGAGTCGGACGACTTCACCCCGGTCGAGTTGTTGCTCGCGGCCATCGCCGGCTGCAGCGCGGTCGACGTCGACCTGCTGACTGCTCGACGCGCCGAGCCCGTGGAGTTCGAGGCCACGGCCAGTGGCGTCAAGGTCCGTGACGAGCACGGCAACCACATGAACGACCTCGAGGTGACGTTCCGTGTCCGGTTCCCCGAGGGGGAGGGTGGCGACGAGGCGCGGGAGATGCTGCCGCGGGCCGTGGAGATGTCCCGCGACCGGCTGTGCACCGTTTCCCGCACCGTCTCCCTCGCCACCGAGATCACGATGCGGAGCGAGTGAGGTTCACGGGTTCAGCGTGGTGTCCTCGTCGGCGCTCGGCTCGAGCGCGTCGGCGTGGACGCTGCCGCCGAGCACGTCGTCCTGCGCGGGGATCGCGTCGGGGTCGTCGCCCCCGAGCGGCGCCGGGCCGTCGAGGCCGCTCTCGTCCTCGGGCGCCCCGTAGGCGGAGTCGGGGTCCGGCTCCTCCTGCATGATGCGCTCCTCGATGGTCTCGGCCTCGCTCGCGTCACCACCGTCGTCGCCCGCCGTGCGGGGCTGACGGTCGGGCGGGGACACCGGCAGGTCGTCGCTCTCCTCGGCGCTGATGCGGGTGTCGGTGTCCTCGCGTCCGGGGACGGTGTCGTCGTACTCGCTCTGGCTGTCGGTCATGTCCCCACCCTGCGGGCAGGGCGCCCACGACGCAACATCACCCGTGCAACCCGGCCGTGAGCAGCGTCGGCACGTCGATCTCGCACTCGTTGAGGCACGGTCCCGGACGCACCTCCGGCGGAGCGGCCGTGAGGGACCGGTGGTCAGTGCGCTGACCGAGGGCGTGGAGCACGGCAGCGGCGATCGCGTCGTGTCCCGCCGAGGTGGGGTGGAACGAGTCCTGCAACGGCCACGTGAGGTGATGGATCCAGGGCTCGGTGCCGCAGGCGTGACGATCCCCGAACCACGGCCGTACGTCGACGAGAGTGGTGTCCCGACGCGAGGCCACGTCGAGGATCAACTGAACGAGCGCGTCGGTGCCGTGAGAAAGCGCGGCGAGCTCGTCGGCGTCGAAGAACGTGTACCAGCGGCAGTCGCGCGCACCGAACAGCTGCGGGTAGCCGGTGACGACGACCCGGGCGTCCGGGGCGCGCTCGGCGATCTCGTCGAGCAGGGCGAGCAGGAGACGTGGCAGGACCCGGACCGTCCGCCGTCGGGCCTCGTCGATGACCCTCACACCGTCGACGAGCAGCCGTGGTTTCGCTGCGGCGAGCACGACGTCGGCGAATCCCGCATCGTTGCCGCCGACCGTGAGGGTGACGAGCTCGGTCGACGGGGTGAGCGCCTCGACCTGGTCGGCGAGGACGTCGATCACGGTCGTGCTCTGGCAGGCCTGGTAGGCGAGGTCGACCCCCAACGCCGCGGCGACGGTCATCGGGTAGCCGCCATCACGCCGACAGCGACCGCCGGGTGTGCGTGAGCCGATCCCCGCGGCGAAGGAGTCCCCGAGGGCCACGTACGTCGACATGCGGCCCACCCTGGCACGAACCGGTGCGAATCGACGCGCAGCACGACCGATCCGCCTAGCGTGGTGCGCGTGAGCCCACTGCGTCCCGACACCCGCCATCAGCTCGACCTCATCGCTCGCCGCGCGCAGAGCACCGGGCGGGTCCCCGGCCTGCTCGCCGCGGTGGCGCACTCCGGATCGCTGTCCTGGGTGGGTGCGGCGGGGCGGGCGCACCTGCGCCGTGAGGACCCGTTGGACTCGCACACGCCGTTCCCGATCGCGAGCAACACCAAGATGTTCGTCGCGGCGGTCATCATGGCGCTCCGGGACCAAGGGCGCCTGCGGCTGGAGGACACCCTCGAGGAGCACGTGCCGGGCACCGCGCACGGGAGTCTGACGATCCGCTCGATGCTCTCCCACGTCAGCGGCCTGCAGCGCGAGGCGCCCGGCGGGGTGTGGGAGAGCCTCGCGTTCCCCGACAGAGAAGCGCTCCTCGCCGATCTCGGTGACGCCGAGCGCATCGGCCCGGCGCACACCCGCTGGCACTACAGCAACCTGTGCTTCGCCCTGCTCGGCGAGATCATCACGCGCCTCGACGGCGGCGACTGGTTCGCGAGCGTGCAGCGGCGCATCCTCGACCCGCTCGGCATGCGGGAGACCGGCAACGGTGCGCCCCCGGCCGCGGTCGGCCGGGACCTCGCCGGGGCCTACCACGTGCCGCCGTGGAGCGACGTCCCCGACGAGGAGCCGCCCGTCGACCTCGGCGCCACGGCACCCGCCGGGTCGATGGTCAGCACGGTCGCTGACCTCGCCCGCTGGGGCGGCTTCTTGGCCGACCCCGACGCCGCCGTGCTGCACCCCGACTCGGTCGAGGAGATGTGTACTCCGGTGGCGCTCGCGAGCGGGTTCGCCATGGGGTACGGCCTCGGCGTCATCGTCGTGCCGCGCGGCGAGCGGCAGTGGGTCGGCCACACCGGCGGCATGCCGGGCGCGGTGACAGGCGTGTTCACCGATCGCGCGTCGGGGGTGAGCGTGGTGGCGTTCATGAACTCCAGCCAGGCGCCGTCACCGGCGGCGCTCGCGCTCGACCTCGGGGAGAAGCTGCTGGCCTCCGAGCCGCCGCTGCCGCCGGTGTGGACGCCGGGGGAGAGCGTGCCGCCCGAGTTCGCGAGCCTGTTGGGCGTGTGGTTCAGCGAGGGTCGACGGTTCGAGTTCTCGGTGCGACAGGGCCGGTTGGAGGCCCGCGGTGAGCGCGACACGGTCGCCTCCCGCTTCGTCGAGGTGTCCTCGGACACCCACCGCGCGGTCGAGGGCCCGGAGCGTGGCGAGCTGCTGCGCCTGCACCGCGACGAGAACGGCGTGGTGGCGCGCATGACGTGGGCGGGCTACCCGTTCACCCGAGAGCCGGTGCCGTTCAGTCACCCCTGAGCGGCGGTCGCCGAGCAGAACGCGTGCCAGTGCTCGGTGCGGGAGAGGCGCTGACCGGCCCCGATGCGGCGCATGATCTCCGACGTCGCCGACCGCACCGGCTCGTCCCAGGCGCCCGTGACCGGCGTCTCGATGCCCCACACGTGGGTACACATGGCCTGGATGGCCTGCACCTGGGTGCGGCTGCGGTCGAACCGGCTCGGGCCGTCGCCGGAGCGGCCGTCGTCGACGTGGATGTGGTCGTGGTGCGCCGTGTCGTAGAGGTAGGTGAGGACGAACGCGAAGTCGCGGTGCAGCGAGGCCGCGAGCCGCCAGTAGGCCCGTTCGTGATCGGCGCGCTCGGAGCCGGTCGTCTCGCTCCACCGGTCGTAGCGGCAGCTGACAAGCTCGTCACCACCGACGGTCCGCACCCGGGTGAGGTCGAAGGCGCGCCCCTCGTGATGCCAGGACGCGCGCGGTCGGGAGTCCTCGTCGACCCACGTGCCGTAGCTCCACAGTTGGCCGGGCACCCCCCAGCGCGTGGCCTGCCAGTGCGAGGTGAGGCAGGCCGACAGGCGGTTGGCGAACGCCTCCTGCATGCGAAACGAGGCCGGGTCGCCGGAAGCTTCGTAGTACAGGCGCGCTCCGGCGAGGTCGTCGTAGACGGGCAGCGATCCGGCAGGGACGGGGGTCGGGGCGGCCCGGGGCGCTCGCGGTTCCTCGAGTTGCTCCCGGGCGCGGTCGACCGTGTCCTCGAACGCGGCGGTGAGGCGATCGGCGTTCATCCACGCCGCCCCACCGGCCACGGTGAGCGCGGCGGCGGTGAGGAAGGCGCGGCGGCCGGGGTGTCGCGTGCCCTCGTCGTCGCTCACGGCGTCAGTCGACCAGCGTGCCGACGCGATGGTCGGCGAGCGCGGCCGACGGGCGCTGCGCTTCTCCGTGTTGGCCACGGAACGTGTCGGTGCCGTCGCGCCCGCAGAGCTGCTCGATGTTCGCTGCCCCACCGGGGTGGCGACCGATCCACGTGGTCACGTCGTAGACGTCGCCCTCGACGACCGTCCAGCACGACACGGCATCGCCGTGGCGGGCGACCTGCTCCATCGTGTACTCCCGGTCGACCGTGGCCGTGCCCGCCTGCTGGACCCGACCGTCGGACCCGGCCCACGTCGCCTCGGCGCCGGAGTGCCCGACGAGCACCGTGAGCACGGTCGTCGCGATGGCCACCACCACGACGACCGCCCCGGTCACGAGGCTCGCCACGGGACGCCGGCCTCGCAACACCCACCACGCGATCGCCGCCACCCACAGGGCGATCGCGACGG
>JAUNTP010000232.1 GCA_030538585.1 Mobilicoccus sp. | reverse complement strand
TCCGCAGTGGGTCCACAGCGGGTAGATGCGCCTGCTCGGCGGTGAGTGTCGGTAGGATTCGGGCCATGACTGGCAGCAGCAGCGACACGGCCCCTTCTCGCGCGAGCGCGCCCGCGACCGGTGCGTCTGACACTCGATCGGTGCGCGTCTTGCTGTTCAGCGACGACCGCACCGTGCGCGACGCGGTTCGCCTCGCGGTGGGTCGGCGACCGGCGCGCGACGTGGAGATCGAGTCCTGGCTCGAATGCGCCACGGGCCCCGCGGTCGTCGAGGCCGTCACGCAGCGACGCGTCGACATGCTCGTGCTCGACGGTGAGGCAGCCCCGCTCGGCGGAATGGGCCTGTGCCGCCAGCTCAAGCACGAGATCCACGACTGCCCGCCGGTCATCGTGCTCACGGGCCGTCCGCAGGACGCCTGGCTCGCGTCGTGGTCCTACGCCGATCACGCCGTGCCGCAGCCCATCGACGCCCTCACGATGGCGCGCGCCATCGCCGAGGTCGCCCGCGAACTCCCCTGAGGCCATGACGCCCGAACTCACGTGGCCCGCTGTCCTCTCGACCCTGCTGGGCCGCGACGACCTGTCCGCTGACGCGGCCTCCTGGGCGATGCGTCAGGTCATGAGCGGTGAAGCCTCGCCGAGTCAGGTCGCCGGGTTCGTCATGGCGCTGCAGGCCAAGGGCGTCTCCGTCGAAGAACTGACGGGCATCGCCGGCGAGATGCTGGCCCACGCCCGCCGCATCGAGGTGCCCGGGCCCAGCCTCGACATCGTCGGCACCGGCGGTGACCGGCAGAACACCGTCAACATCTCGACGATGTCGGCCATGGTGGCCTCGGCTGCCGGCGCCACCGTCGTCAAGCACGGCAACCGGGCCGCCTCCTCCAAGTCGGGGACGGCCGACTGTCTCGAAGCCCTCGGGGTGGTGTTGAGCCTCGGCCCCGACGGCGTCGTCGACGTCGCGCGCGAGGTCGGCATGACGTTCTGCTTCGCCCAGGACTTCCACCCCTCCATGCGGCACGCCGCCGGCCCGCGCAGGGAGCTGGGGGTGCCGACGGTGTTCAACCTCCTCGGACCGCTCACCAACCCCGCGCAGCCGAGCGCGAGTGCGGTCGGGGTGGCGATGGAGGCCGCCGCGCCGCTCATCGCGGGCGTGTTCGCCGAACGGGGCAGCTCCGCCGCGGTGTTCCGCGGCCGGGACGGCCTCGACGAGATCACCGTGTCGACGTGCACCGACGTGTGGTGGGTCGCAGGCGGGGCCGTGCAGAGGTTCGTCATCGACCCGGCCGCCCTCGGCGAGGCCACCTTTCCCCTGGACGATCTGCGCGGCGGCGAACCGGCCGAGAACGCCGATGTCGTGCGTTCCCTGTTCGACGGAGACCGCTCGGGGCGGATGGCGGCCGTCCATCTGGCGGTCACCCTCAACGCCGGTGCGGCCCTGGCCGTGCTCGACGACGACGGCACCGTGCGCGATCAGAGCTCGTTCGAGACCGCGCTACGAGCCGGGATGGACCAGGCGGCCGCGGCCATCGACTCCGGGGCCGCGCGCGACAAGCTCACGGCCTGGGCCGACGCGACCCGCCGGCGCGCCGGCTGAACCGAGTCTCCGGGCCGCCGAGCCCCCGGGTCAGTCGAGGCCGATGGCGAAGGCCGCGTCGAGATCCTCGGTGCTGTAGGTCTTGAACGCGATGTGCGTGTCGGTCGACAGCACCCCGCTGGTCTTGTTGATGCGGTCGGCGATGACGTCGGCGAAGTCCTCGTGCCGGGCGACCTTGACCACGGCGATGAGGTCGCACCCGCCGGTGACGGAGTACACCTCGCTGACGCCCTCGATCTCGACGATCGCCTGGGCGGCCTCGGGGATGCGGTGGACCTCGGCGTTGATGAGGACGATGGCGGTGATCACCGCCCCATCCTATCGAGGAGCACCGGCCGCGGCGGGGACTCGATCGGAGGGTCGTAGAGAGGGCGCCCCCTCGGCGCCGCCCACGGGGCAGCTCCATTCGCCGACGAGGTCGACGAGCCGTACCCCCTCACCAATGAGCCAGCGGTGGAGGATCTCGGCCTCCTCCGGATGGGTGGCCGGAGCGGGTGAGATCGGCTCGGTCACGACCTCTGCGCTCGCCCGCAGCGCGGAGATGAACGGCATGGGGTCGGCGCCGGCGGGCGTGAGGGTGGTGCCCGCGAGACGGCCGTGGCGGATGCTGACGACCTCCCATCCGCCGCGCTCGCGACGCCGGGCGGCGACGATCTCGGCGGCCTCGGCCAGCGGGCGGAGCCGTTGGGCGCGGGTGAGCCCGTCGACCAGCGCCGAGGCTCGGTTGCGCAGCGTCGCCGCCTCCTCGTACCGCTCCTGACCCGCGAGGCCGCGCATCCGCGTCTCCAGCTCGGTGAGCAGTGTTCTGTCGTCGCCGCGCAGCAGGGCCGCGGCGCGATCGGCGACAGGGGCGTATTGGGCGGGACTCTGCCGGCCGAGGCACGGGGCGCCGCAGCGCCCGATCTCGGCGAGCAGGCACGCGCTCGCTGCCGCGGCGACCCGGGCGAGGCGGGTCGTGCACTGGCGCAGGGGAATCACCTCGTGCACCGCGGCCATGGCGTCGATGGCCGCGCTGCGCCGGGTGAACGGGCCGCAGTAGGTGGCGCCGTCGTCACGCACCGCCGTGACCACCGAGAGGCGGGGAAAGGGCTCGACGGTGACCTTGACCCAGGACCGCGCGAACGGGCGGCGCGAGCGTCGGTTGTAGGGGGGTTCGTGCTCGGCGATGAGACGCAGTTCACGCACCTGCGCCTCGAGCCGGGTGGTGCACACGACGGGCACGACATGGTCGGCCGCCTGCAGCATCTCGGTCATGCGGGAGCGCTGCTCGGCGGCGGTGAAGTACTGCCGCACCCGGCGGCGGATGTCGGTGGAGGTGCCGACGTAGAGCACCTTGCCGCGCTGCCCCATGAAGAGGTACACCCCCGGTGCCGAGGGCAGTCCCTCGGCGAGGTGGCGCTTGCGGCGTTGCACCGGATGCACCCGGGAGAGGAGTTCGAGGAGGTCTTCGAGGGTCCGCGCCGAGAGCGGCCCTGCGCCCCCGGCGCGGGCGAAGAGCCCGTGCAGCACGTCGACCGTGGCGCGCGCGTCGTGCAGGGCGCGGTGATCGGGAGGGACGGCCGTGCCGAACAACTCGGCCAGGGTGGCGAGCTTGTGGTTGGGCACCTCGTCGCGGGTGACGAGCTTGCGGGCGAACACGACCGTGTCGACGACGGGCGGCGACGGCCACACCAGCCCGAGGTGGCGGGCGGCGGCCTTGAGAAAGCCGATGTCGAACGGGGCGTTGTGCGCGACGAGCACCGCGCCCCGGGCGAACTCGAGGAACGAGGGCAGGACGTCCTCGATGCGCGGCGCCCCGACGAGCATCTCGTCGGTGATGCCCGTGAGCAGGCGGATGAACGGCGGGATGGGCACCTGGGGGTCGACGAGGGTCTGGAACTCGGCGACGATCTCGCCGCCGCGTACCTTGACCGCCCCGATCTCGGTGATGTGGGAGTCGGCCGGGTTGCCGCCGGTGGTCTCGAGGTCGACGACGACGAACGTGACGTCGGCCAGTGGGGTGCCGAGGTCGTCGAAGGTGCCTTGGACGTAGCCCTGGGCGGCGTGAGCGCTGTCGACCTGCATGCGTCGCACAGTAGGCAGCGCCTCCGACAACCCTTCGTTCCGTGGCACCTGCCGCGGTGAGGAGGAAGGGTTGTCGGAGGGGGTCTCTAGCGTGTGGGGCGAGCGGTGATCCTCCGAGTGGATCCCGACAGACCAGGTCGAGGAGGTCGTGATGATCGTTGACTGTGGCACCTGCCCCGTCGCCGGGCGAGCCTGTGCCGACTGCTCGGTGCGTGTCCTCATGGACGTGCCCGTGCGCGGGCTGGCGCTGGACCCCCTCGAGCGGCGGGCGGTCGACATCTTCGTCGGCGCCGGGCTGCTCGGCGTCGAGGAGGCGAGCAGGCTCACCGCCGAGGTGGAGCCGTGGGAGGGCGTGGCAGTCGCAGGATGAGGCGATGACGCGCCGGAGAGTTCTCGCCCCCACGGGCCGTGCCGTCGGCGTTGCGCTGGCCGTCGGTCTTGCCGTGGCGGGGTGTGCCCCTGCCGTCGACCCTCCGGGTGAGGACAGGTCGAGCGAGGCGTCCACGTCACACGCCGACGACGGGCCGGGGGCGGGCGAGCTGCCCGCCGCCGACGGTGTCGTGCGCGGCACGGTGCCGCCGGCCGACCTTGAGCGCGTGGCCGACGCGACGGCCCAGGCGTGGTCGCGCTGCCGGGAACACCTGTCGGTCGAGGTCGCCGCACCCGTGGTGCTCGTCCCCGAGAGCGACACCGACGCCGCCACCGACACCGACGCCGAGACC
>JAUNTP010000016.1 GCA_030538585.1 Mobilicoccus sp. | reverse complement strand
TGCGGATGGTCTCGAGACAGTCGCTAGCGCTCCTTCCTCGACCAACGAACATGGCGAGGCGCTTACGCACCCCCAACGCTTACGGTGGGGCCATGATGCGTGAGATCGACATGGCTGAGCTCGGTGCGGATCCGGTTGCGCCCTACCGGTTGCTCAATTCCGTGGTGGTGCCCCGGCCCATCGCGCTCGTGTCGACGCGCTCCATCGACGGCGTCGACAACGTGGCGCCGCACTCGTTCTTCACGGTCGCGTCCGCCGTACCGCCGATCGTCGCGTTCACGTCGATCGGCACGAAGGACACCCTTCGCAACATCCGCGCCGGGAGCGACTTCGTCGTGCACGTCGTCGACGAGGACATGATGACCGCCGTCAACCGAGCCGGCGCCGGCCAGCCCCCACACGTCAGCGAGTTCGACGACGCCGGACTCACGCGAGCCCCATCCACGGTCGTCACCGCTGCCCGGGTCGCGGAGTCCCCCGTCGCGCTCGAATGCCGACTGGAGCGCATCGTCGATTTCGACGACAGCGCCATGATCCTCGGTCGTGTCGTCCACGCGGCGCTGCGCGAGACTCTCCTCAGCCATGAGCGACACGCTCTGCACCCCGTCTACGCCGAGCTCCGTCCGGTGGCGCGGCTCGGCCTCGACCAGTGGGCCCTGCCGGCCGAGACGGTCTCGATGCCGCGCCCCTCCTGGGGTGAGGGCGGTGTCGGGATCGGCTGACCGCGCGCAGGATGGACGCAGCCGTCGATAGGCTCGACGGCATGACGAGCATCATGTGGTTTCGCAGGGACCTGCGCCTCGGCGATCACCCCGCCCTCGTGGCCGCCGCTGAAGACGACGTGCTGCCGCTCGTCGTCCTCGACCCGGACCTGCTCTCCGGTGGTGGTGTGCGCACCGCGGCGTATGTGCGGTCGGTGGCCGCGTTGAAGGAGCAGACCGAGGGACGTCTGGTCGTCCGCTCCGGGGATCCCGCCAAGGTCGTTCCCGCCGTGGCACGGGAGGTGAAGGCCCGTGCGGTCCACATCAGCGCCGAATCCGAACCGTTCGGGTACCGGCGCGATCAGGACGTCCGCGCCGCCCTGCAGGCGGGCGGTGTGGAGCTCGTCGCCACCGGCTCGTCGTACGCGATCGGTCCGGGTGTCATCACCAAGGCCGACGGATCCCCCTACAAGGTGTTCACCCCCTTCTCGAAGGCGTGGCGCGAGCACGGCGCCCCTGGCCCGGCGCCGACCCCGTCGCCGACGTGGGCGTCAGCGGACTCCGAGCACCTCCCGGACACCGCCTCGGACATCGAGTTGCCGGAGTTCGGCGAAGACGCGGCGCGCCGCCGCTGGGCGGAGTTCTGCGAGGACGGGCTGGAGTCCTACGCCGCGGACCGGGACCGGCCCGATCTCGACGCGACGTCACGCATGTCGGTGGCCCTCAAGTACGGTGCGATCCACCCCCGCACGATGCTCGCCGACATCGCCGCGACCTCCGCCGGTGACGGGGCCCGCGTGTACGTCGACGAGCTCATCTGGCGCGAGTTCTACGCCGACGTGCTCTGGCACCGACCCGACTCCGAATGGGGCGACCTGCGCACCGAACTGTCCCGGATGGACTACGACGACCCCGACGAGGACGAGGGGGCTCGTGAGGCGTTCGTGGCCTGGACGGAGGGCCGCACCGGCTACCCCATCGTCGACGCCGGCATGCGTCAGCTGGTTCACGAGGGATGGATGCACAACAGGCTGCGCATGATCACCGCGAGCTTTCTCTGCAAGGACCTGCACCTGTGGTGGCCGCACGGCGCCCGGCACTTCCTCGCCCACCTCGTGGACGGCGACGTGGCCAGTAACAACCACGGCTGGCAGTGGGCGGCGGGAACCGGCACCGACGCGGCCCCCTACTTCCGCGTGTTCAACCCCATCACGCAGGGCAAACGGTTCGACCCGCGCGGGGACTACGTGCGCCGCTACGTGCCGGAACTGGCCGAGGTGGAGGGAGCAGACGTGCACGACCTGTCGGTCACCTCGCAGGTCGAGGGGTACGTGGCCCCGATCGTCGATCATGCCGAGGAGCGTCGGGAGGCGCTGCGACGCTACGAGGCGGTGCGCTGACACCCGGCATTTCGGGCAAACCCCGGTCGATCGCCTCAGATGGCCGGGGGCTAGGGTGCCGCTCATGTCTGTCGCACCCACGACCGCCGAAGAGGGCAGCGCCCGCCTGGCCGTCACCGTGTTCCCGCTCGTCATCATCGTCTCCGCGGTGATCGGCTACGTGTTCTCCGATCAGGCGGCGCTGCTGGCGCCCGGCATCACCCCGCTGCTCGGGGTCGTGATGTTCGGGATGGGCCTGACGCTGACGCTGCCGGACCTGACCCTGGTCGTCCGCCGTCCGTTGCCGGTCATCATCGGCGTCGTGGCGCAGTACCTCATCATGCCGCTCGGGGGTCTCGCGGTCGCCTGGGCGCTGGGCCTGGAGCCGCTGCTGGCAGCGGGCCTCATCCTGTTGGGGTGCGCCCCGGGCGGGACGGCGTCGAACGTCATCGCCTACCTGGCGCGGGCCGACGTCGCCCTGTCGGTGGCGATGACGTCGATCTCCACGCTGCTGGCTCCGATCCTCACGCCGTTGCTCATGCTGTACCTCGCGGGCGCCTACCTCGAGATCGACGCCGGCCCCATGGCGCTCTCGATCCTCCAGGTCGTCCTCCTGCCGGTGCTCGGCGGACTCGTCGTGCGCCTGCTGCTGCCGCGCGTCATCACGCGGCTGTTGCCGGTGCTGCCGTGGGTCTCGGTGGCGGCGATCTCGGTCATCGTCGCCGCCGTCGTGTCCGGCTCGGCCGAACGGGTCCTGTCGGCCGGCCCGATCGTGTTCCTCGCCGTCGCCCTGCACAACGCGTTCGGGTTCGGTCTGGGGTACGTGATGGCCAAGGTGCTCGGCACGTCCCCGACCGTGGCCCGCACGGTGTCCATCGAGGTCGGCATGCAGAACTCCGCGCTGGCCGCCGGCCTCGCCACCCGGTACATCGACCCCGTGGCCGCGTTGCCGTCAGCGGTCGCAGCCATCTGGCACAACATCGCAGGCTCCATCCTCGCCACGGTGTTCCGCCGCGCCGCCTCACGCGAATCCCTCAGTGGCGAGGCCCCGCCGCAGATGACAAGCTAAGGCGTCCTGCCCCGTCTCCCGAGGCGAGCCATGATCAATCCCGTCACCGAGCTCCTCGCGTTCGGCCGCGCCGCCCTCGTCACACCCGTGCCGCGGGATCACCAGCAGTCCGATGCGGCGTTTCGTCGTCGGCGCATCATCGCGGGCATCACCTTTCTCATCGGGACGGGGATCCTCGCCTACAGCCTGCGTATCCCCGCCGGCGACCCGGCCTTCTACGGCTGGACCCTGGCGTTGGCCGTCGTGTGGACCGTCGGCTCCGTCCTCTCCGGGCCGTTGCACGTGGGACGCACCTGGACCAGAGAGGGCAAGACGGGCCACCCCGTCGTGCAGTCGCTCGCCCTGGCTGCGGTCATCATCGCGGTCTTTCTCGCGGGCGCCATCGTCGTGGCGCAGATCCCGTTCCTGCGCGGTCCCGTCGACGATCTCCTCCTGCACGCGAGCGTCGGCAACCTGTGGATCGTCTGGTTCATCACGGTCGTCAACGGCATCGGGGAGGAGCTGTTCTTCCGCGGTGGCCTGTACGCGGCGATCGGCCGGAACTACCCGGTGCTCATCTCGACGGTGCTCTACACGGTGACGACGATCGGCACGGGGGTCCCGCTGCTGGTCCTCGCCGCGGCCATGCTGGGGTTGCTCTGCGGGCTGCAGCGGCGCGTCACCGGCGGGATCCTCGGACCCATCATCGTGCACTGCCTGTGGTCCTCAGCGATGCTGCTCCTGCTCCCCTGGATGCTCGACGTCTTCGGCTGAGCCCCGTTCGGGCTGCGGAGAGCCCGCGGCAGTGACACAGTTTCGTCATGACGTCAGCACAAGGCCGCGCGTTGGTCACGGGAGTCAGTGGGTACATCGGGGGGCAGCTCGTGCAGCCCCTGCTCGACGAAGGATGGTCGGTGCGAGCGTTGACCCGCTCGGCGGACAAGCTGAAGGACGAGCCGTGGCGCGAGTCGATCGAGGTCGTCGAGGGTGACGCGACCGCGGCCAGGGATCTCGACGAGGCCCTCGCCGACGTGGACGTCGCCTACTACCTGCTGCACTCCATGGACTCCTCCGGCGACTTCGAGCGGCGTGACCGTGAGCTCGCCCAGACGTTCGCGGCGGCTGCGGAGCGCGCCGGGGTGTCGCGCATCGTCTACCTGGGCGGCCTGCACCCCGACGGTGACCCGCAGAAGCTGTCGCCGCACCTGCGCTCCCGCGTCGAGGTGGGGCAGGTGTTTCTCGATTGCGACGTGCCGGCCACCTGCCTGCAGGCGGGCATCGTGCTGGGTGCCGGGTCGGCGAGCTTTCAGATGTTGCACGCGCTCGCGGAGCGGCTGCCGTTGATGATCGCGCCCAAGTGGCTGCGCAACCGGATCCAGCCGATCTCGGTGGACGACGCCGTCTACTACCTGGTGGGCAGCGCGTCGATGCCGAGCGAGGTCAACCGCACGTTCGACATCGGCGGGCCCGACGTCCTCACGTACACGCAGATGATTCACCGCTACACGAAGGTGGCGGGCAACATGCGGCGCGTCATCATCCCCGTGCCGGTGTTCACCCCAACCCTGGCGAGCTACTGGGTGGGGTTCGTCACCCCGGTCGATGCGGGTCTGGCGCGGCCGTTGGTCGGCAGCCTCATCCACGAGTGCGTGTGTTCGGAGAAGGACATCGAGGACTACATCCCGGACCCGCCTGGTGGTCGGGTGAGTTTCGATGAGGCGGTCGAAGAAGCTCTCGCCGACATGTCGGACTGACACAGTCCACTCACCGCCGAGACCGCACGTTCGAACGTGCGGTCTCGGCGACGTGCGGCACACGCGAGCCGTCGACCGCCGAAACCGGATGTTGCAACGTGCGGTTTCGGCGGGCGGGGGAGGTGAGGTCGACGACCTCGTTGTCGCCTTCGGGGCGTGTGCCGCCGGCGAGGCCCTTGGCGAACGCCGCGACGCGCATGATCGTGCTGCTGCCGGGGGATTCCCAGTATTCGGCGGTGTCCCCGTCGACGACGATGAGGATGTTGTTGGGGTCTTCGGGGCCGCCGTCCATGAACGCGTCGGTGAACGTGCCCCACAGCTCTTCGAGCTTCTGGCGGTCGTCCTCGATGCGGGCGGTGCCCACGAGCGAGACCCACTCGCCCTTGCCGGAGTAGGCGACGTTGACGGCGGGGTTCTGCTGCATCGCCTGGACCTGGTCGGAGTTGCGCGCGGCGATGAAGTAGACGGTGCCGTCGAAGTCGACGTCCTGGGTGGCCATGGGCTTGGACAGGAGTCGGCCCTGCCCGTCGACGTGCGTGAGCGACGCGATGCGCGTGTTCTTGATGATGGCGGCGATTTTCTCGCGGCCTTCGTCGTTCGTGGTGTCCTGACTCATGTTTCGCCTCCGGGGGTGGTGCGGCTGTGTGGTGCTCCCATACCCGATCCCGGCTCGGGCATGAGCGTCGGGTCGCGGGCGGGCGCGGCTCGTGTGACTCTGAGCGTCGAGGCAAGCCGACGAAGGAGAGCGTCATGACACAGTCCGACCGCTACGACGACCGTCACGACCCGCGTGCCGCGGATGACCGGCGGCCGTCGATGGTGTTGCACGGCGAAGAGGTCGAGGTCTACACCGAGAAGGTCGCGACGGGGGTCGTCCGTCTGCGCAAGCGTGTCGTCACCGAGGAGATCTCGGTGCCGGTGACGATCCGTCGCGAGGAGATCGAGATCCTCGAGGAGGCGTTCGACGAGCCTCGCGCCGCCGAGGCCGGCCATGACGCCCCCGAGTCTCGCGACCGCGCGGATGACCAGCGGGCCGCCGGCGAGAGCTCGGTGCGTCACCTCGACTCCGGCGACGTGGAGATCACCCTGTACGCGGAGCGTCCGGTGGTGACGATGGAAGTCGTGGCCGTGGAGCGGGTGCGAGTGAGCCGGGGAGTCGTGACTGACACCGAGCGGGTCACCGTGGACGTCTCGCGGGAGGAGGCGCACGTGGAGGAGCAGCGCACGGCGGAACCGTCTCGTGGCGACGCCCGAGACGGCCATGGCCTGGAGGGCACCGACCGTGCGGGGGACCCGCGCACGCCTGGGGATGCCCCCACAGGGCGCTGAGCCGCCGAAAATTCACCGGCAAGGGGCACCGTCGAGGTGGCCTGGGGCCTCGCGTCCGCTGAGGATGCGAGGCCCGTCTCAGGCCGCGGACTGCCTGCTGCGGGCGAACGCGGTCGCCAGCAGCACAACGAGGGCGGCGACGCCCGCCGCCACGGCGGTCACAGTGGACTCCGGCTCACTGGCGATGCGGCCGTAGGTGATCCAGCCCAGCCCCCAGGCGATCGCGATCGCGACGGCCCAGCGAGCCCCGAAGCGGAAGGCCAGGGCGACGCCGATAGCGGTGACCGCCGCGATGACGGCAACGGCCGCACCCTCCTCCACCGCTCCCTCGAGGCGGACGCCTGCGCTGCCCAACGTGCCCGCGACGTTGGGGCACACGGCGACGCAGGTCCACCCGAGATAGAGCCCGAAGGTGCCGTCGGTGACGATCGTCTCGCCGAGACCGTCGCGGGGATGGCGCTCGAGCAGCATGACGATACGGATGACCGCGACGAGCAGCGCGACGATGACGACGACGCTGAGCCAGAGGGCGTCGGTCTGGATGACGAACAACCACCCGGCGTTGAGCACCATCGAGGCCACCACCCACCAGCCGATCGCCCGGTGGCGCGGCGCGGTGGTCTGGGCGGGTAGCCACTGCCAGATCGTGTAGGCGAGCAGTCCGGCGTAGATGACCGACCAGATCGAGAAGGCCGGGCCGTCGGGGGCCAGCAGGGTGGCGTCGTCGGCGAGGGCACCGTCACCGCTCTCGGCGACCTCGGTACCGAGCACGCCGGTGCCGACGAGGAACCCGACGATGCAGAGCGCCATCGCGAGGGTGACCCCCACTTGCCGAACGCGATCACCGAGCACGGGCGACCCGTGCGCCTCGTGCGGCGTAGTCGATGTCGTGGAGGTCGATGGGCTGGATGGCGTCGATGACGGCACGCGGACTCCTCGGATCGGGGCGTCCATCGTCTCAGTCGCTGAGGGATCACGCACGTCGACACCCCCGGCCGAAAACCGGCCGGGGGTGTCGTGCGAGGGCGGGTCAGGCCGCGACGGGACGGACCGCGTCGGGGCTGATCTCGATGCCGAGGTCGGTGAGCAACTCGATGACGTGCTGCTCGATGTCCTCACGGATCGCGCGGACCTCATCGACGCTGCGGTGGTGCGGGTCGGCGATCTCCCACGTCACCTGGTGACGGCCGGGCATGGCGGGCAGGTCCGATCCCATGGTGACCGTGACGTCGGCCGCGGCGAGCACGTCGTCACGGATCGGCGTCGGGTAGGCGGTCTCGAGGTCGATGCCGCGCTCGGCCAGGACCTCGATGACGGCGGCGTTGAGTAGCCCCGTCGGTGTGGCGCCCGCGGAGCGGACGTGCACGCGCCCCTCGGACAGGTGCTCGGCCAGGGCCGCTGCCATCTGGGAGCGGCCCTCGTTGTGCTGGCACACGAACAGGAGCTCGGGGGTGTCGCGGCGGCCGCGGGCGCGGGCGCGGGCGTTGAGGTCGTCACGAGTGGCGCGCTCGATGAGGACGGGCAGGAACTCCGGGTGGCGGGACGTGGGCTCGAGCTCGGCGCGGATGCGCTCCACGGTCTCGGCGACCTCGTCGGCGGTGAACACGGACTCGAAGCGGTAGGCCAGGTCCTCCGTGAGGCGCGCGGTCGTCATGTCTGACATGAGGCTCATGTCGCCTCCTCTCTCAAAGTGAACGTTTGGTGAACACCAGGTTACGCACACACCCCCGGGTGGGCGCAAGTAGGAAGGTCATGAATCTGTCAAATCCCGCTCTCGGCTGTGATATGTGCGCCGCGCACCGGCGCTCCCACGCCGGCCGCCTCGCCTCCCACCGCGTGCTGAACGCGACTGACCAGTGCCCCTCTGAGCTGCGACGATGGCGTCGTGAGAGGTTCAGGAGGCGTCGGGGCAACGGCGGTGCTCGTCGCTGGGGGCGGCGCGATCGGCGCTACCGTCCGGCATGTGGTCGGTGTGTCGATGGGCCAGCCGGCCCCGCTCGTCATCCTGGGAGTGAACACGCTCGGATGCCTGCTCATGGGCGTGCTCATCGCGAGCGGTGCGTCCACGCGCTGGCGGGCGTTCCTCGGCACGGGGGTGCTCGGGGGGTTCACGACGGTCTCGACCGCCGCCCTCCTCAGCCACGACCTGCTCGTCCGCGACCCGCTCGCGGGCCTCGGCTACCTCGTGGCGATGCCCGCGCTCGCCGTGATGGCGACGGGTCTCGGATGTCGCGGCATGCGCCGACTCACCACCCCCACCGGCGGAGGTGGGTCATGAGCGCGGTCCTCCTCGTCGCGCTCGGCGGCGCCGTCGGCGCGGTGATCCGTCACGCGCTGGCGCGGTCGATGACGACCACCTTCCCGTGGGCGATCCTCATCGCCAACGTCGCCGGCTCGTTCCTGCTCGGCGTCCTCGTCGGGTGGGCCACGGCCGAGGTGGTCCTCCTGCTCGGTCTCGGCCTGGCGGGGGCGCTCACGACCTATTCGACGATGGCCGCCGACGCCTGGCTCAGCGCGGAGACGGGACGTCGCCGCGAGGCGGCGCTCATCGTCACCCTCACCGTGCTCGGCTCCCTCACCGCCGTCACCCTGGGGATCGCCGCCTCCGGGTGGATTCAGGCAGCGACCGGGGGGTGAGGGTCAGGCCGAGGCCATCGCCTCGGTGATGCACGCCGTCACGAGATCGTCGATCTGAGCATCGGTCCTTGCTCGCAGGTCGAGGTTCTCGGAAGACCCGTCGACGTGCTCGACGACCGAGCCGTCGGCCAACCGGAAGAACGTCACCGAGCGGGTCTCCACCTCCTCGTCCTCCCGCAGACCCACCGCGTCGACACACACCACGGCCTGCAGCCCCTCGAGCTCGTCGGGGAGGTCGTCACCGTCGAGGCGTCCCGAAGTGCCATCGTCCTCCCGCGGGTGACACCAGGGCAGCAGGTCGGCGAGCGCCGAGGTGAGCGACCCCACCTCGAAGCGGTGGACGCCCGCCGCGTTGACGCCCTCCGTCAGCACGACGTGAGGGTGGATGTACAGCAGCTTGGTCTCCTGCGTCGAGGGCAGCGAGTGGTCGGCGTACACGATGGCGCGTGCGTCGTGCCGCAGGTCGAGCACGGCGGAGAGATCGGCCGCGTGGACCGCGCCGTCGTCCCGCACCTCGGCGCGGCCGTGGGTGAGCAGGCTCCGCAGCCCCACCTCGGCCGCGAGGTCCGCCATCTCGGCCGGTCGTCCGCTCAGCCACGGGGTGGGCGCCACCTGGTCCGCGTCCGGTCCGTCGAGCCCGTACAGCTCCTCGTCGGTGAGGTCGACGACGTGCACGAGCGAGTCCGGCCAGTCGGTCAAGGGATGGCTGAGGTCGGCGGGCGTGCCGGGGGCGTGCGTCATGCGGTCACTTCCGGAGTGGTCTGGTCGATGCGGGCTCCGCGGAGTCGACGGTGCAGGCGGGCGAGGCGGTGACGGCGCGGCAACACCGTGATGACGACGGCGCCGCCGCGAGTGTGGGCGAACGGACGGCGCGCATGGCTGCCGCGCCGGAGCAGGGCAGCGAGAGCACGCACCCGCTCGGGACGGTCCACCGCCCACGAGAACGGGCGGGTCGCCACGCCGAGCCGGCGCAGGATGACGGCCGGGTCGAGGTGATCGCCGCCCGGCAGGAGGGCGCGCGTCGACGCGTCGATCCCGGCGGTGACGCGCGCGATTTCACGGTCGCGCCGCGCGGTGAGCTCCCGCAGCTCCGCCTGCGGGGGGCGGCGGCGACGCAGCAGATCGCTCTCGTCGTCGAGGCGGCGCATCGCCGCGGCGTGACGCGACAGATCCGCCGCCGTGGCGTGCAGGACGCGGCGCACCTCGTCGGCGCGGGACGCCGGGTCCTCGTCGTGGGCCAGACGTGCCGCGCACTCCCCGAGGGCTTCGGCGAGGCGGGTGAGGTCGCGGTGGGTGTCGTTCACTGCGCACCCGACGTGTCGCCGGACAGGGCGCCGCTGCACGCGGCGAGCAGACGTGCGAGCGCGGGCGAGAGATCCCCGGGCTTCAAGGACCGTCGCAGGGTGTCCAGGTCGTCGGACACGGCGCGGCGGGTGGCGTCGGTCATGGGCGCTCCTTTCCGTTGAGGAGACCCTAGGAGCGGCACCCGCAGATGTGGGTACCCGCCGGTCAGCCGCCCGCGAGGGCGGTGAATTGCAGCACCGACCAGGGCGAGAGGAGCAGCGGAGTGCGGCGTGCGGCGGACAGCACGGCATCGGAGTCGACCCAGGCGTGGTCCATGACCTCGGTGGGGTCGGGGGCGGGAACGCCCTCGAGGGTGCCGACGAAGACCGGGCAGATCTCGTTCTCCACGACGCCGCTCGCGTCGACGGCCCGATAGCGGAAGTCGGGCAGGACGCAGCGGAGCTCGCCGACGGGGGCGCCCATCTCCTCGGCGACCCGGCGGCGCACGGCGTCCTCGATCGACTCCCCGGGCCGTGGGTGGCCGCACGCGGTGTTGGACCACACGCCGGGCCAGGTCTTCTTGCCGACGTCGCGACGGGTCAGCAGGGTCCGGTCGCCGTCGATGGCGTGAAAGGAGAAGGCCAGGTGCAACGGGGTGTCACTCGTGTGGACCCCCACCCGGTCGGCCGTGCCGATCGCGCGGCCGTCGTCGTCGAGCAGGACGACCTCGTCAGGGGCAGCGGGGGCAGGGGAGTCGTTCATGATCCTCGAGGTTAGTCGGCCCGCACGCGAACCTCGACCGGGCCTACGCTGCGGCCATGGGTGAGATCGACGAGTCCACACCGGTGATCGTCGGTGTCGGTCAGGTGGCCCGGCGTCTCGGGGAGGCCGACGCCATCGTGGGCGGTCCGGTGGCGCTCGCGGCGGCGGCGGCCGAGCGCGCTCTCGACGATGCCGGCCCCGGTGTCGCCGAGGCGTTGACCGCGGCGATCGACGTCGTGGCGGTGGTGCGTCAGTTCGAGGACAGCGGTCTGGAGGAACCGACACCGCTGGGGCGGGCCGACAACGTGCCCCGCGCGGTGGCGCGCCGCGTTGGGGCGGACCCGCGCCGGGCGATCCTCGAGGTCGGCGGGGGGCAGTCACCCCATCATCTGGCCGTCGAGTTCGCTGGTGAGATCGCCGCCGGTCGGGCGCAGGCCGTGTTGCTCGCGGGCGCCGAAGCGCTCTCGTCGGCGCGGCATTGGCTCACTCGGCCGCGAGAGGAACGGCCCGACTGGTCGGATCAGGTCGGTGGCACGATCGAGGACCGCGGGCCCGGGCTGACCGACATGACCTCACCGCAGCAGGCGGCGCTCGGCCTCTCTCACGCGCCTGCTGCCTACGCCCTGTTCGAGAACGCCCGACGTGCCTCCCTGGGGGTCACGCGTGACGAGCACGCGCAGCGGATGGGGGAATTGTTCGCCCCGTTCACCGAGGTCGCCGCAGCGAACCCGCTCGCCGCGGTGCGCCAGGTGCGGTCGGCGGACGAGCTCGTCACCGTCACCGACCGCAACCGGATGATCGCCGAGCCCTACCCGCGGTTCCTCGTCGCACGCGACCAGGTCGACCAGGGTGCTGCCGTCGTGCTCACCTCACTCGGTCTGGCGCGTGAGGTCGGGATCGAGGAGTCCCGGCTCGTGTTCTGCCACGGGCACGTCGACGTCGCCGAACGCCCACTGATGGAGCGCGAGGACCTCGCGACCTCCCGCGCCGCCGAGATCGCCGCCGCGGCCGTGCTGGAAGAAGCGAGCGTCACGGCCGGCGACCTCGACCTCCTCGACATCTACTCGTGCTTTCCCATCGCCGTCAGCGTCGTCGCCGACGCACTCGGCCTCGCCGCGGACGACCCGCGCGGGTTCACGGTGACCGGCGGCCTGCCGTTCTTCGGTGGGCCGGGCAACAACTACGCGATGCACTCCCTCGCCGAGATGGTGGCGCGCCTGCGGGAGCGCCCGGGTGCGCGGGGCCTGGTCACGGGTAATGGCGGCATTCTGTCGAGTCAGTCGATGGGGATCTGGTCGACGACCCCGGCGCCGTGGCAGCCCGGACGCGATGCCGACCTCGCTGCCGAGGTGGCCTCCTGGCCCGCCCCGACGGTCACCGACGCACCGCGCGGGGAGGCCGTCATCGAGACGTGGACCGTGCTGCACGCCCGCGACGGCGCGCGGCGCGGCATCGTCGTGGGGCGGCTGCCCTCTGGCGAGCGTTTCGTCGCCGCGACCGCCGACGAGGAACCGATGTGGGCGCTGCTCGCCGCTGATCAGCCGGTCGGTCAGGCCGTCGTCGTCGGTGAGGACGGCCTCGTCCACGCACCCACGTCAGCCGCCCCGCCCTCGTTGGTTGAGGAGGAGCGAAGCGACGTCTCGAAACCATGGTGAGGTCGGGGGAGAGCCTCGCCGGTGGTTTCGAGATGCGTCGCTGCTCGAATGACTGTGACACAGATCACGTCCGCCTCGCGATGCGCTCGACGCCCCCACTGAATCACAGGGGTAGGAGGTGGCGATGACCCCGAGGAGTACGTCGCGGACCGCGGTACGGCTCTGCTGCGCCTGGCTCTCATGCTCACCGGGAACCCCGGCGACGCCGAGGACCTCGTGCAGGAGAGTTCGCGAGTCTGCTGCGCCACTGGTCGACGATGGAGTCGGCGCAGACCCCGCACGCCTACGCGCGTCGCACGCTGCTCAACCATCACCTGAACCGGCGGCGTCGGCGCTCTCGCGAAGTCGTGACGATGACGCTCCCTGAGGTCGACGCGACCCCGGTCGAGAGCGGCTCCGACACCGACGACGCCTGGGCGTGGCTCGCGACGCTGCCGCCGCGCCAACGCGCCGTGCTCGTCCTGCGCTATTACGAGGACCTGCCCGACGCGGACATCGCCTCCCTCCTGCACATCACCCCCGGCGCGGTGCGCACGCACGCCTCCCGCGGTCTCGCGGCGCTCCGCGACCAGGTTCCGAGCAGGAAGGCACGGTCATGACCGATCGATGTGACGACCACGCCCAAGCAGCGCTTCATGGTGCCTCCCACGATTGACCAGGAACGGGGTGGCGGCGAACGCCATGTGGACGTCTGGGTAGACGAGGGAGGGCACATCGTCGAGATGCACACCGTCGACTCCAGCGACGACTGGCTGTTCGACGGCTTCGTGTACGGCCTCGACCTGTCGATACAGCCGCCGCCGCAAGCCACCGGGCAGTAGCGCACGGATCGGTGGAGGCGCCTACAGTGGGCTGATCAGCGCAGGAAGGGGTCGTCATGGCTCGGTACGAGGACGTCCACCCGGTCGATCCGCAGCCGCGGATCATCTCCCGCACGGTGGAGCGGCTGCGCGAAGGCGCCCTCATCGCGTACCCGACGAGCTCGGGGTACGCGCTGGGCTGCACGATCGAGAACATCGAGGGCCGTGAGCGCATGCAGCGCATCCGGCATCTGCGCGAAGACCACCACTACACGCTGCTGTGCAAGGACTTCAGCCAGCTCGGGCAGGTCGTCGACGTGTCCAACGCCGTGTTCCGGGCCGTCAAGGCCAACACCCCTGGGCCGTACACGTTCATCCTGCCCGCCACTCCCGAGGTGCCGCGGCGCCTCGCGCACCCCAAGAAGCGCACAGTCGGGGTCCGCATCCCCGAAGACCGGCTCGCGCCCCTGCTGCTCGAGGAGCTCGGTGAGCCGCTGCTGACGACGACGCTCATCATGCCGGGCCAGGACGCGCCGATGACGGAGGGCTGGCTCGTCAAGGACGACCTCGACCACCTCGTCGACATCGTCCTCGACACCGGCGAGTGCGGCCTCGAACCGACGACCGTCGTCGACCTGTCGACCGGCGTCGCCGAGGTGCTGCGCTACGGCGCCGGCGACCCTTCGCCCTTCGAACTCTGACCACGTTCACCACGCCCGCACCGCTTGGGGCAGTAGGCGCTTCGGTGCAACAGCGCTTCGGGGACACCCGGGGTGCTGCGTAGCCTGAATCGGTGCGTGCCCTCAGCCACCTGCGTCGCGAGGACCTCCTGGTCCTCGCCGCGAGCCTGCCACTGTTCGCCCTGTCCACGTGGTGGGTGTGGCGGGCGGAGGTACCCGGCTGGTCGGAGGCGCTCATCGCCGCCTGCGCCGTTGCCCATCTGTCGCTCGTCGTGCGCTCGACCCGGCCGTGGATCACGTACGGCGCGACCGCGCTGACCGCGTTCGTCCTCCTCGCCGCGCCGTGGCTCGGCACCCACGCGACCGGCCTGCCCGGGCCCTTCCCGCCGGTGCTGCTGCCGAGCGCGTGGCTCTTCGGGGTCGCGGTCTACTCCGTCGCGGCCCACGCGAGCACCTACCGGTGGGTGGCGCTCGCCGTCGGTGCCGCCGGGGTGGCCGAGGTCGTCGCCATCCTCTGGAACGGCGTCCCCTGGTTCCTCGATCCCGTCGCGGGCCTCGTCGCCTGGCGGGTCAGCGTGGCGCTCGCCGGGCTCGCGCTCCTGCTGTTGGCCTACGCCTGCGGCCGCTGGCGGGCCCTCTCCCGCGTTCACGACGACCTCACCGGCCGGTGGAGCCACCTCGCGGGTGAACGGGACGCCGCCCACCTCGACGCTGCCGTCACCGCGCAACAGACCCGCATGGCGCGGGAGATCCACGGCACCGTCGCCGACCTCCTCGACGACATCCTCACCTCCGCCCGCGAGGGGCGTCGCGCCGCCCGCCGTGCCCCGGCCCTCGCCGACGAGGCTCTCGCCGACATCACCGCCCAGGGGGAGGAGGCCCTCGGGCGGGTCCACACCCTCCTGGGCCTCCTCGACGACCCGGACCCCGAGGAGGTTCTCGCCCACGACACGCGTGCGCCCGTCCTCGCCGCTGAGCACGCCCTCTCCCCGCAACCGCAACTGGAAGACCTGCCGAAGCTCATCGACGCCGCCCGCGGCGAAGGGCTCGTCGTGTCCCTGTCGATCGAGGGGGAGCGAGGCGAGCTGCCGGTCGCGTCCCAGCTCGCCCTCTACCGCACGGCGCAGGAGGCGCTGACGAATACGGTGCGGCACGCCGGTCCCGGTGCGGTCGCCACCGTCGAGATCACGTGGGAGAGCGCCGACGTCGTCATCGCCATCGACGACGAGATCCATCAGAGCCTGGACGCAGCCGAACTCGACGAGCGCTTCGGTGAGGCCGTCTTCGTCGGTGAGGAGTACCGCGAGGGGCGGGGTCTCCGCACGGTGCGAGAGCGGCTCGAAGCCGTCGGCGGCGACCTGGAGGTCGAGCAGCTCGATGGCGGGTTCAGCGTGCGCGGTCGCGTCCCTCGCCGGCCTCAGTCGGCCGGGTAACGCACGACGAGAACTGCCTCGGCGCTGCCCGCGAAGACGTGCGGCTGATCGGCGGGGTAGGCCAACTGGCCCCCGACCGACACCGACCGAGGGGTGGCCGCCGCCCCCGCCTTGACGGTGCCCGCCACGACCGTGAGATACCCGCGGGCACCACGCGGCCCACGATCCCGCCGCACCGAACCGTCGATGCGGATGCGGTACGTCTCCACCTGCGCGCCCGCTTCATCGACCCACAACCCGAGCGCCTCCGCCGAGACGACGTCGTCCTCGAACCGCGTGAGCGCCTCGGGAGGCCGCCGCTCGAGCAGCTCCGGCATCGCCACCCCCAGGCCGGAGGCGATCTTCGCCAGCGTCTCCAAGGTGGGGGTGCGTGCCGCGCTCTCCAGGTCGGAGAGGGTCGTGCGGCCGATGCCGCTGCGGTGGGACAGCGCCGTGACCGACAAGCCCTGGTCGCGACGCTCCTCGCGCACACGCGAACCGATCCGGGCGAGGTGATCGCTGGAGGAGTCGGTCATGAGCCTGGCCTCGACGTCGACGGGATGATCCTCTGACCCTACGGCAGCCGTCGTGCTGCCGCCCGCGAGATCCACCACCCTCCGGCTGGGCACTACGGTGGTGCCCGTGATCGACGACACACGCCCTGAGACCATCAAGGACCGCATCCCCATGGCCGTGCTCGCCGGCGGCACGGTGGCCGCCTGGGCGGCCCTCCCCGAGGTCGTGGAGGGCCGCTGGACCCGCCTCGCCCTGCGTGGCGCGCTCATCGCCGGATCCGCCGTCGGGGTCGCCGTCCTCGACGACGAGCCCACGCCGCGCCCCAAGCGGGACGAGCGCATGGCCTCCCTCAGCCGGGCGATGGACGACCCGACCCAGCGGGCGGCGATCCTGCTCATCACCCTGATCGGGATGTCGGTGTACGCGACCGTCGAGAACACCGCCCTCGACGCCGGTGCCGCCCGCCTGCGTGCCCGTGGCATGCGGGCACCGCGCACCATGCTCGGCCTGGGTCTCGGCGCTCTCGCGGCCGGCACCCAGCTCGCGCCGTCGGGGCGGCGCTGAGACCGGCTGTGGTCCGTGGTCCGCTGATCAGGGCTTGCTGGTGAACTCCGGCTTGCGCTTGGCGAGGAACGCCGCGATGCCCTCCTGCGCGTCCGCGGTGACGGCGCCGGCCGCCATCGACTCGAGGGCCACGGCGTACGCCTGCCGCTGATCGAGACCGACCTGGGCGTAGAACGCGGCCTTGCCCATACTGCGCCCGTACGCGCTGCCGCGGGTCACGCGCGCGACGAGGTCGGCGACCGCATCGTCGAGCTCGGCGTCCGGGACGACGTGGTTGATCAGGCCCCAGTCGGCAGCCGTCGCGGCGTCGATGGGGTCGCCGGTGAGGGCGAGCTCGAACGCGCGCTTGCGGCTGACGTTGCGGGAGACCGCGACCAGGGGCGTCGTGCAGAACAGGCCACCCTTGCCGCCGGGGAGAGCGAACCCGGCCGACTCTGCCGCGACCGCGAGGTCGCAGGTCGCGACGAGCTGGCACCCGGCCGCCGTGGCGAGGGCGTGCACCTTGGCGATGACGGGTTGCGGGATCGCCTGCACCGTCTCCATGAGCTCGCAGCAGAGCGCGAACAGGGCGCGCGTCGCCTGCAGGTCGGCGCCCGCCATGTCGGCGAAGTTGTGCCCCGCGGAGAACACGGGTCCCTCGGCGGCGAGCACCACCGCGAGGGTGTCGCTGCGGCCCGCCTCCCGCAGGGCGTCGCGCAGCTCGACCATGACGTCGTGCGACAGGGCGTTGCGCTTCTCGGGGCGGGACAGGGTGATCGTCGTCGTCGCGCCCTCGCGGGCGACGGTGAGGTGTTCGGCCATAGGTGCAGCATCGAGCCCCGTCACGCCGCTGTCGAGCGTCCGGCCGCGATGTGGTCTCGGGATCCGGACGGGCGGAGGATTAGGGAACGTCGCTGTTGGATAAGGTCACGGTTGAGCGACAGACGTCGCGCAACCGACGCAGCGAGGAGAGGAATCCCATGGCGGAGTACACCCTTCCGGACCTTCCGTACGACTACGCGGCTCTCGAGCCCCACATCAGCGGCAAGATCATGGAGCTGCACCACGACAAGCACCACGCGACCTACGTGAAGGCCGCGAACACCGCGCTCGAGAAGATGGAGGAGGCGCGCGCCGACGGCACGATCGCCGACAAGGCTCTCCTGCTCTCGCGCAACCTGGCCTTCAACCTGGGCGGCCACACCAACCACTCGATCTTCTGGAAGAACCTCTCGCCCAACGGCGGCGACAAGCCGACCGGCGAGCTGGCCTCGGCGATCGACGAGTTCTTCGGCGGCTTCGACGGCTTCCAGAGCCACTTCACGGGCGTCGCGACGACGATCCAGGGCTCCGGCTGGGCCGTGCTCGGCTACGACCAGATCGGGCAGCGTCTCGTCATCGAGCAGATGGAGGACCAGCACGGCAACATCACCGCCGGCATCGTCCCCGTCGTCATGCTGGACATGTGGGAGCACGCCTTCTACCTGGACTACCAGAACGTGAAGCCGGACTACGTCAAGGCCTGGTGGAACGTCGTCAACTGGGAGGACGCGCAGGCCCGCTTCGACGCGGCCCGCAGCGCCACCCCCCTGGTCGGCTGACCCGACACATCACGAAGGCCGACCCCGCCACAAGGCGGGGTCGGCCTCGTCGTGTCCACCTCACCCCCGTTGGTCGATGAGGAGCGCCACCCCCCCGTTGGTCGAGGAGGAGCGAAGCGACGTCTCGAGACCATCCCGCAGGTCACTCCGCCAGGTCGCGATGGTCTCGAGACGCTCCGCTCCCCGACCAACGGGTGGTCGTCGGGGCTGTGACCTCAGGGCTGGAGAACCACCTTGAGGCAGCCGTCCTCCTTCTTCTGGAACATCTCGTAGGCGGCCGGGGCGTCGGTGAGCGGCAGGTGGTGGGTGGCGAGGCCTTCGCACCCGAAGACGTCGCCTTCCTCGCCGAGGATGCGGGTGATCTCGTCGGTCCAGCGGCGCACGTTGGCCTGGCCGAAGCGCATGGTGAGCTGCCGGTCGAACATCGTCATGAGCGGCATGGGGTTCACGGCGCCGCCGTAGACGCCTGACACCGACACGACTCCGCCGCGGCGGGTGGCGTCGATGCATGCGTGGAGGGCGTCGAGCCGGTCGATGCCCGCCGACTTCACGGCTGCGCGCGCCAGCGGCCCCGGGAGTTTGCCGGCGAGGTTGATGGCCTGTTCGGCGACCGGGTTGCCGTGGGCCTCCATCCCGACAGCGTCGATGGTGGCGTCGGCGCCGCGGCCGTGGGTGAGGTCCCTGATGGCGTCCGCGACATCGCCGTCGACCGTGCGCAGATCGAGCGTCGTCACCCCGTGTGCGGCGGCGGTCGCGAGACGTTCATCCACCATGTCGACGCCGATGACGCGCTCGGCGCCCAGGTAGCGGGCGATGCGCGAACACATCTGCCCGATGGGTCCGAGCCCGAGGACGGCGACCGTGCTGCC
The DNA here is from genome assembly GCA_030538585.1 of Mobilicoccus sp. Lineage (GTDB taxonomy): Bacteria > Actinomycetota > Actinomycetes > Actinomycetales > Dermatophilaceae > Mobilicoccus. The sequence continues at coordinate 12,360 of JAUNTP010000016.1, read as the reverse complement.
TTCGCCGACCTCGGCGTACTTCACCGCCTGCCAGGAGGTCGGCAGCACGTCCGAGAGGTAGAGGTAGCGGTCGTCAGGGCCGTCGGCGGGCACGACGATCGGACCGTACTGGGCCTGCGGCACCCGCAGGTACTGCGCCTGCCCGCCGGGTACCTGGCCGTACAGGCTGGTGTAACCGAACAGTGCGGCGCCCATGTCCTGCTCGGTGTCGCGGGTGGTCTCGCATTGGCTCTGCAGGTCGTTCGTGCACATCCAGCAGTGACCGCACGAGATGTTGAACGGGACGACGACGCGGTCGCCGACCTTGAGGTGCGAGGCAGCGTCCGGTCCGACCTCTTCGACGATGCCCATGGCCTCGTGGCCGAGGATGTCACCAGGACTGAGGAACGGGCCCAACACCTTGTAGAGGTGCAGGTCGGAGCCGCAGATCGCGGTCGAGGTGACGCGGATGATCGCGTCCGTAGGCTGTTCGATCCGCGGGTCGGGCACCTCCTCGACGCTGACGTTCTCGGTGCCTTGCCAGGTCAGTGCCAACATGTCGTGCTCCTCGTCCGGGGCGAATCGGCCCGCCCGTGGTCCAGTTACCCGATGCGCGAGCGGACATTCCGCGCACACCTCGCATTTCTCGTGCCAGCGCGGGTAAGGGTGCTTCATGGAGACCCCTACTGGCCGTAGCCGACCCGTCGCCCTCGTCGCCGGAGCCTCGCGAGGGCTCGGGCTTCTCGTCGCGCATGAACTCGCGGAGTGCGGGTTCGCCGTGGCCGGCCTGAGCCGTGACGTCGACGCCCTCGCCGGTGCCCGGGAGACGATGCGTGGCTGGGGCGTCGACCTCGCCACGTACGTCGCCGACGTGCGGGATCACGAGCGCATCGAGGCCGTCGTCGAGGAGATCGAGCGCGACCTCGGCCGGATCGAGGTGGCCATTCACGTCGCCGGTGTCATCCAGGTGGGTCCGGAGGACTGTTTCGACCGGGCGCACTACGAGCAGGCGATCGACACGATGCTGTGGGGGCCGATCAACGTCACGCAGGCGGTCCTGCCGCGGATGCGGGAACGGGGGCGTGGTCGCCTCGGGGTGGTCACCTCGGTCGGAGGGATGGTCAGCGTGCCGCACCTCGTGCCGTACTCGACGGCGAAGTTCGGGGCGGTGGGGTACACGCGCGGGCTCGGGGCGGAGCTGGCGGGAACGGGCGTCACGGCGACCACGATCGTCCCGGGTCTCATGCGGACCGGGTCGCATGTGCAGGCGACGTTCGTCGGTGATGCGGGGGTCGAGTACGCCTGGTTCGCGCCCGGCGCGTCGCTGCCGGGGGTGTCGATGAACGCCGACCGCGCCGCGAAGGCGATGGTCGCGGGGGTGCTGCAGGGGCGGGGGCTGGTGATGTTGTCGCCGCTCACCCAGGTCGCGGTGCGGGCCCACGGTGTCGCGCCCGGACTGGTCGGTGCCGCGATGGGTGTCATGGCGCGCCTCCTGCCCTCGGGCACGAGCCGTGAGACCGTCCTCGGCCACGACGCGAAGGAACGCCTGGACTCCGACGTCGTCGACACCCTCACCACCCTCGGCGACGAGGCGTCGGCGCGAAACAACGAGAACCGCCGCCCCCCGGAGGTCACGCCTGCCGGTGCCGGCAATCCGTGAGGGAACGCCCGCCTTCGCTCCCGGTCTGGGGTGCTACTGCGACAGAGTCTCGATCGACAGCCCCACGTCGCTGAGAGAGCACGGGTCGATGATGACCTCGTCCTCACCGCCGATGCGGAGGTAGGCGATCACCAGCGAGGTGGGCACTGTCACGGTGCACAGGAGTGCTGCGTCGCCCGGCGCCGTGTCCTCCTCGTACCGATGGGCGAAGTCGATCGCGACCTCTCGATCCAGGGTCCACGACCAGCCGTATTCCCCGCCGGGACTGCACCCGCGGAACAGCGTCACCGGGTCGGGCATGGCCGCGTACCGGCGACGCTCGGTCGCCGTCATGACGGGCGCCGTCGGCCCGGCAGTTCTCACGGCCTCCCATATCGTCTGCCACGCCTCCATGCAGCGCGACGGCAACTCGGCCTCGATCCACGCGCGCCGCACCGAACGCAGCGCGTCGCCGTCACCGTTCGCCAACTGCGTGGCCAGGCGCTCGGCCTTCATGCAGCTCTCGCGCACCTGCTGCTCGAAAGCCGCGGAGGCACCCCCATGCTCTGAGTCCATGCCTCCATTGAACCCCGGCCTGCTGGAGGCATGCCGGGGGTCGACCGCGACCTCGACGGTCCAGACCATCTGCGCTGAAGGGACGGCTGTGCGGGGTGGTCTCGAGACGTCGCTGCGCTCCTCCTCGACCAACGGCGGGCGGCCTCGTTGGTCGAGGAGCGAAGCGTCTCGAGACCATCTGGCGGGATGGCTGTGCGAAATGGTCTTGCAGACGTCGCTGCGCTCCTCCGACCAACGGCGGGGGATCGCGGGGAGCGTCGTGTCGTGCCTGGTGTGGATCGCCCGTAGCCTGGCGGGGTGGCGGATGCGTTCGGGATCACCGGGATCGGCACGATGACCCTGGCGTGGGTCGTCGCCGTCCTCGCCGTCGCGGCCGTCACCATCGGGTGGGCGCGTCTCGCCGGGCGCGGCGTCGGTGCCGTCATCGCGCGGGTCCTGGCACAACTGCTCGTCGTCGTGCTCGTCGCGCTCGCGGTCGGGGTGAGCGTCAACCGGTCGGGGCTGTGGTTCGTGTCGTGGCGTGACCTCGGCTCGGTGTTCACTGAGCCGTCCGGCGGCGAGATGCGCGAGCTCGGATCCTCCCCCGCCGACGCCGCATCAGCCGACCTCGGTCCGTGGGGGCCACGGGACGCGGCCGTCGTCGCCTCTGACCCGCCGACACCGGACCCGCACACCGACCTCGTCGCCTACCGCGTCACCGGCCCGGCGAGCGGCTACACCGGCACCGTCTACGCGCGGGTCCCGGACGGTGCAGACCAGCGCGGCGGGGACACCACCGTGGTGCAGGTGTTCCACGGTTACCCCGTCTCGGCGCAGAGCGCCTACGTCAACCTCGCCATCGGAGCGCAGGTCGACGAGTATCTCAACGACCCCATCGTCCTCGTCCCCGACTGGTCACCCGGCGAACTCGACACCGAGTGCGTCGACGGGCCTGCAGGTGCGATGGAGACCTGGCTGACGACCGACATCCCCGCGTGGGCGGTCGCCACCCTGGGGGCGACTCCGGACCGCGGCTCGTGGGCGACCTTCGGCTATAGCGCCGGTGGCTGGTGCGCGACCATGGCCGCGATGCGACACCCGTCGACGTATGCGGCGGCCATCTCCCTCGGCGGCTACACCCGCCCGCTGTTCTCCAGTCATTACGAGCCGTTCCCGCCCGAGGGCGGACCCTATGACCTGCCGCTGCTCGCGCGAGATGACCCGCCTGCCGTCGCCCTGCTCGTGCAGTACTCCGCTCGTGATCACTACGCAGCCCCGAGCAGCGACGACCTCCTCGCCGCGACCAGGCCGCCACTGTCGGTGACGCACTGGGACACCCCCGATGTCGGCCACCGTGTCGGCGCCTGGAAACCCCTCGTTCCCGACGCCCTCACGTGGTTGACCAGGACCGCCCGCGCCTTCGCGTGACCCACGCTCACCCCAGAGCGAGGTGCACACCTGCGAGCCCGGAGCTCACCCGCCAGTGCCGCACTCACCCTCGGACGAACAGCTCACCTTGCGGCGAAAGACTCACCGTCGACGGTGAGCTTTTGTTGCTCAGGTGTGCCTCTCGCCCCAGGGTGAGTCTGGCTACGGACCGTGACCCGGGATCGGGTCACTCCTGTGAGGCAGGGTGGTCTCGAGACGGTCGCTGCGCTCCCTCCTCGACCAACGGTGCGGGGGACGGCGACGGCGGGGTGGTCCCGCGATGGTCCACTCGCCCCACCCCAGAGCGCCGAGACCGTCGGTTCGGCGGGTCTCGGCGGATCGGGACGCGTCATGCACGGGGACCGTGTCAAAGCACACGGTCTCCGTGTGTCTGAGCCAGGGTTCGGGTCAGAGGGCTCGGTCGAGGGCCGCCTTCAGGTCGGTGAGGATGTCGTCCGTTGCGTCGATGCCGATCGAGAACCGCAGCAGGCCCTCGCGGATGCCGGCGACCTCGCGCGCCTCCTCGCTCATCGCGGCGTGCGTCATCGTCGGCGGGTGCGCCACGAGCGACTCCACCCCGCCCAACGACTCGGCGAGAGAGAAGATCTGCAGGCCGCTCACGAACCTGCGCACCGCCTCGTAGCCACCCGCCAACTCGCAGCTCACCATGCCGCCGAACCCCCGCTGCTGACGAGAGGCCAGCTCGTGCTGGGGGTGATCGGGAAGGCCCGGGTAGTACACGTGGGAGACCGCGTCGTGGGAGGCGAACAGCTCCGCCACAGCGGCAGCGTTGCGCTGGTGCGCCTCCAGACGCACCGCCAGAGTGCGCAGGCCGCGCAACACCTGGGCGGCGTCCGCCGGGCTGCCGGTGAGGCCGAGCACATTCGCCCACCACGCGACCTGCTCGTTCATCTCCTCGGTCGCGCACACCACAGCGCCGCCGACGACGTCGCTGTGCCCGTTGATGTACTTCGTCGTCGAGTGCACAACCGTGTCGACGCCGAAATCGAACGGACGCTGCACCAGCGGGGAGCAGAACGTGTTGTCGGCGACGACCTTCGCGCCGACCGCGTGCGCAGCGCTCGTCACCGCCTCGATGTCGGTGAGGCGCAGCAGCGGGTTGCTGGGGGTCTCGATCCACACCAGCGCCGGGTTCTGTGCGAGGGCGTCCTTCACCTGCGCCTCGTCACCGAGGTCGACGGTGAGCATCGTGATGTCGCCGCGCTGGTGCAGGGAGTCGAACAGGCGCCACGAGCCCCCGTAACAGTCGTGCGGCACGACGACGACACCGCCGCGCTCGACCAGCACGTAGAGGATGTTCGTGATCGCGCCCATGCCGGTGGCCGTGATCGTCGCCGGCCCCACGCCGCCCTCGAGGGTGGCGATGGCGTGACCGAGCTGGTCACGCGTCGGGTTGCCGCAGCGGGTGTAGTCGTACGGCGGGGTCTCGCCGAGCTCGCGAAAGAGGTACGTCGTCGACGTGTAGACCGGCGGCACCACCGCGCCGTGGGTGGGGTCGACGCCCAGCCCGGTCCGCAGACCCTCGGTGGTGCGGGAGATCTCGCTCATCGTTACCTCGCCTCGTCGGTGTCGTGACCGGCGATGCCGCATCCTGCGGCGGAGGTGGAACTCCCCTGGTGGGGAGCGACCCATCTTCCGGCGGGCGAACCCTGCCGCAGGAGTTGGCACCGTGCTCCCGCGGGGATCGCGGGCCGGTTGCCCCGGCGTCATCGGGCCTGTCCCTCAGCCGGTCTGGATGGTGTCTCTCACGGTAACCGGGCCGTGCCACCGCTCGACCCGCACGTTTCAGGATGTGGGACGACGGTCGGCGAGTACCTGGAGCGCGAGGTCGGGGCGGTCGGTGATGATGCCGTCGACGCCGAGGTCGAGCAGGGCGTGCATCTGGTCGGGGTCGTCGACGGTCCACACGTGGACCTGCTTGCCGAGCCGATGCGCCCGCTTCACGAACGTGGGCGTGACGATCAGCAGCCGCAGCGGCCCCACCTGATGGCTCAGAGGCACCTGGTAGGCGACACCCGGGGTCCGCAGCAGCGCCCAGAAGGGGGTGTAGCGCAGCAGGGCGATGCCGATCCTGCCCGCCGAGGTGGGCACCCGTCTGCGCGTGAGGATGCGGAACGTCCACAAGCGCAGTTCGGAGAACGATCCGACACACACGCGCCTCGCGAGGTCCGCGCGCCGCAGCAGCCGCGCCAAGGGGACGGTGGCGCCGCGCGCCTTGATGTCGATCGTGAACACGGCGTCGGGCAGGGCCGCCACCAGCTCGGGGAGCAGGGGGATCGGCTCACCACCCACCCGGGCGGCGAGCACGTCGGCCGTCGTCGCCGTCGCGATCGGGCCGGTCCGGTCACTCACCCGGTCGAGGGTCGCGTCGTGCGCGGCGACGAGGTCGCCGTCGGCGGTCGCGTGGACGTCGGTCTCCAGGTGCCGCACCCCGAGCGCCGCGGCCGCGACGAACGCGACGAGGGTGTTCTCGCGACCGACGTTGCCCGGAACGAGAGCACCGCCCCGATGTGCGATGACATGGGGCGGTGAGTCGAAAGGGGTCACGTGTCCCAGGATGCCCGGGACACCCCGCTCAGCGGGTCTGGATGCTCTGGAACTCGCCGGCGCGACGCACGTCGGCCGTGGCCATGAGGTGACCGGCGCGGCTGAAGTCGTGACGCAGCGTGGCCGGCTCGCCCTGCGCGGCGAGGCGGGTCCCCAGCATCGTCAGGGCGATGAGCGGAAGAGCGAAGGAAACAAGAGCGATGACGAACAGCATGAAGGAACCCCCTCGGGAAGAAATGTCGGGTGATCGCTGCTCGATGGCAGCGCCACGATCGAGTGACCGCACTGTCAGCAGGTCGTGGAAGGCCCTGGTCGGGGCCGCGTCGCGTGGCGACATCACCTAGTGTCCACTGTTCAATTAGTTAGCACAAGTGACATCTCCTGCGCCTTACCGTGTAGTATTTCTTCATGTTCGATGCGCGCCGCCTGCAGTGTCTCCACGCCGTCCACGTGCACGGGTCCGTGCTCGACGCCGCCATCGAACTCGGCCTGACGTCCTCGGCCGTCAGCCAACAGATCGGCAAACTCGAGCGTGAGGTCGGCACACCACTGCTCGAGCGTGCCGGTCGGGGTGTCCTGCTCACCGACGCCGCCCGCGTGCTCGTCGACGCCGCCGAAGAGATCCGCGCCGCCACCGACCGCGCGACCGCACGCCTGGAGGACATGCGCGGTGAGCTCACCGGATCCCTGCGGCTCGGATGCTTCCCCAGCGCCATCGAGGCCTTCGTCGCTCCCGCGCTCGCGGCGCTGCGCCGCGAGGCCCCCGACCTCCACGTGCGTCTGAGCGAGATGTTTCCCGAGCGGGCCCACGACGCCGTCGTCGGCGGTCACGTCGACATCGCCATCGTGCACCGGTGGGGCGACTCCCCACCCACCACCACCGCCGGCATCGGGTCCACCGTCATCGGCGACGACCCGGTGGAGATCCTCCTGCACGTCGATCACCCGCTGGCCCAACGGGACTCGGTCGCGCTCGCCGACCTCGCCGACGACATCTGGGTCACCGACGACCTCGAGGACTTCTGCCGCAACTGGCTCGTCAGACACCTCGGTGACATCGGACGACGCCCCCGCATCGACTACCGCGTCGACGAACTCACCGCCCAGGTCTCTCTCATCGCGGCGGGGCTGTGCAGCGGATTCCTGCCGCGATTGGCCCTAGGGCGCCTGCCCGCGGAGGTCCGCAACCTGCCCGTCGAGGGCGATGCCCCCTACCGACGGGTCCATGCCCTGTACCGCGACGGTGCCATCACCCGACCCGCCGTTCGCCGCTTTCTCGCCGATCTCGACGCGCGACTGCAGGGTGCCCACATCGTGGACTGACCGTGTCGCGCGAACTTCGGCACGGCAACGGACATCCCGCGCCCGCCCCGCGGGGCTGCCCGGGAACGGGCTCGGACGGGTCTAGCGTGAGGGCGTGGACCCCCTCTCTGCCCTGCTCGACGCCGACCACGATCGGACGTCGGAAGTCTGGGTCGACGGTCCGTGGACCATGGTGCTCGAGCCCGAGTCCGCGCTGCAGATCCTCACCGTGCTCGACGAGGACGTCTGGATCCGTCGCCCGTGGCGCCCCCCGATGCGGGTGTCGACCGGTCAGGTGGCGGTGTTGTGGCCCGACGTCCCCCACGTGCTCGGGCACTCGGTGATCGATGACCCGCAGGCGACCCGTGTGGAGCCCGGACCGGTACGTGTCGCCGGCGCCCGCCCGGATCGGTCGCAGGTGTTGGTGCGCCGATACCCGCTCGATGAGTCGATGGCCGGCACGATCGTCACCGGCCTGCCCGTCGACGAGCCGCTCGCCACGGTGAGCGACAGCGACGCGTGGCCCCTGCTACGTGCGGAGAGCACCTCGCTGTCCCCGGCGCGCAGCAGCGTCATCGCCCGCCTTCTCGATCTGCTCTTCGTCGACGCCGTGCGCTTGTGGAGTACCCGCGACGACGCCCACGGGTGGTTGCGGGCCGGCCTCGACCCCATCGTCGGCGTCACCCTGCAGCTGCTCCACGAGAACCCCGCGCACCCGTGGACGCTCGGCGAACTCGCCGACGTCGTCGGAACGAGCCGTTCGACCCTCTCACGGCGCTTCCACCTGCTGGTCGGCGAGCCGCCGATGCGCTACCTGCAGCAGTGCCGCCTCGACCGGGCCGCGCGTCTGCTGCGTGAAAGCACCGCGTCGGTGCGGACCATCGCCAAGGACACCGGGTTCTCCGACCCGTTCGCGTTCAGCGCGGTGTTCTCCCGCCGGTTCGGCTCGACACCCGCCCGCTACCGGGCGAGTGTCCACGCCTCAGCGGATCTGGCCTGACGCCGCCGCGTCGTCGCCGCAGGGCCCGCAGCGGTAGTACCGGGCGAGGTAGGACTCCACCCCGTCGCATCGCACGGACCGCGGCACGCTGACCTCGTGGAGCAGTGACTGTTGCGTGCCCGCGGCCATCGCGGCCGCGCGCGTCGCGTACCAGCACCAGCCGCGCAGTCGCACGCGCTCATCGTCCGCGACGAGACGGGCCACCACCCACACCGATCGGGTCGAGTCGGCCCCGCCCGGGGGGCGGCGGTGGATGAGGTCGGCAGCTCGGCGCACCGTGTCGCCGGGCTGGTTGGCCTCCGCAAGAACGGCAGCCTCCAGCGGGTAGGGCAGCTGCGACCACTCGGACACCAGGTCGCGTACGTCGTCGGAGATCGTGTCCGTCGTCAGGGCCACTGCGCTCATCTCCCTTCTCAGGCGGTGCAGTCAGGACTGCGGGCCGGGTCTCACCAGGACGCCTACCGTAGCCCCTCCCACACCCCGGAACGACACCGCAGGGGCGCTCATCAGGGCGCGGGCGGCAGCATCCAGACCGTGTGCGACCCGCCCGAGTCGACGCGGGCCAGCCCGCCGGCAGTACCGGTCGCCTCGACGAGGGAGGTCTGCACGCTGACCGGCTCGGGTGTTCCACCGGAGCGAACGAGGGCGAGCTGGTCACCGATGAGCCCGTAGGCGTGCTCGTTCGCGACGAGGACGGTCTGCCAGTCCCCGAGGTCGGTGACGGCGCCGGACTGCAGGTCGACGAGTGACCGGCCGAGGATGCCCCACGTCTCGCTGGGGGACGGGGCCCACACCGGGTTGCGGCCCGGGATGTAGCCGCTCTGGAAGCTGGCCCGCAACGGGCGGCCATCCTCGTGGACGACGAGGCGCGGCTCGGTGTCGTCGGGGTGGACGACGAGGACGAAGGTGCCGAGAGCGCCTACCATCACCGGTGGTGACGTCGGTCGCGTGGTCGGGGACCCGATCTGCTCCCACGGGGTCGCGTCGGCGGGCAGGGTCTCCTGCCGCAGGTGCCACCATCCCGCCGGGCCACCCGCCAACAGGGTGCCGTCACCGCGGGCGGCCAGCGCGGTCGCTCCCGCGGGTAGGTCGATCCAGGCGACGTCCCGCCCGTCGAACAGGCCTGCTCGCGACCCGTCGCGGAGGAACGGGGTGGGCCCGGAGAGCACCATCTCTGCGGTCGGCGGGATGCGTGCGTCGATGAGCATCCGGCCGTCGTCGGCGGCGCGTGCCACGGCGCGGTCACCGACGGCCACCGCGACGGCGGCGACCCCGTGCACCACGGTCGCCTCGGGGCCGGCCGTGACGTCTCCGTCCGGAAGGGCCATGGCCCACCGGGTCGCCCCGGAGGCGGCGTCGACGACGGAGAGGGCACCCTCGGCCGTGATGAAGGCGACCCCCTCGTCGGTGCCCACCATCGTGACCGGGGTGTCGGTGAGCAGGGGTGGGGAGGACCACGCCGCCTGCGCCGACCACCCCTGGGGCGGGGTGCCGGGGAACACGCCCCCCGCCGCCACCGTCACGGTGGGGGGCGGATCCTCGCGCAGAAGCTGGGCGGCGCCGATGCCGATCGCAGCCAGGACCAGGAGGGCGGCGAGGACAGCGACCGCGCGCCGCGAACCGGCGGCCCTCACCCATCGACGGGCTACCGGGCGGGGTCGGTGGACCCTCGACCCGGCGCCGTGGTCGGACGCTGCGGCCGCCTGCCCCGATCGATCCTGCGCCGGGGGGTTGTCCACGACGATCGCCACCCGCTCGGGCGGGGTGGTCGTCGGTGCCTCGTCGTCGACGTGCGGCTCAGCGGGCCGGTCTGCTGGGTCCGGCCCGTCGGCGACCTCAGGCGTGTCGGCGCCGCCCGTCTCGGGGACCGCGGTGAGGTCCGGTCGTTCGTGCTCGGTGCGGTCGACGACCTCCGAGGGTGGGGCGGCGGACGTCCGTCGGGGCAGGAGGCGACCGAGCGACCAGCGGGGCAGCGGGGCGCGCAGCCGGCGGATCGACCCCGCGAAGCGGTCCGAGCCGCCGGTGTCGGGCACCGGCCACGCGAAGTCGCGCTCTGCCCAGACGTCGTCCGTCGCGGCCGGCCCGGCGCTCCCGGGCGGTGTCTGCGGGGCCGAGCTCGGGACCTCGACAGCCCTCGATGCCGCCTCCGTCCGTGGCGTCTCAGGCGACACGGTGGACCTCTCGTCCACCTCGACAGGGAGCGTGCTCTGGCCGAGCACGTCGACCCGCCCCTGCACGACGCGCGTGTGCAGCACCACCCCGGAAGGGGTGACGATGTCGACCTCCCGCGGCGCGCCCGTCATGACCTGCCGGAGGGCTGCTTGGCGGGCGGTCTCACCCTCGGCACGCTCGATGGGCTCACCGTCGATGCGGGCCTCCTCCTCGCCGTCCAGATCGACCAGGACGACGCGCAGGGGCTCAGTAGAGGTCGCGGTACGCGGCAGCGGCATCGGAGGGAGTGTCCTCCGTTTCGGAGTACGCCTCATAGGCGAGGGCGGCCTTCGCGGCGATCGTCGCGATCCAGTCGTGCACGTGCCGGACGTAGGCCTCGTTGACCCCGCGGTCGGTCGGGGTCTCCGGGTGTACGCCCCATCGGGTCACGGCGATGCGCTTGCCCTGACGGTCGGCGAACGAGGCCCAGTAGTTGAGGCCGTACTCGCCGTTGACCGTCTGCGACCACGTGAGGCCACGGGCGCGGGCATCGATGCCGATGACGTCGACGTAGGCCCGTCCCGGCCACGCCGAGAGCACATCGTCGCCGGACATCCCGGCCTGGTCACCGAGCACGGGGGTCCACTGGATGGCGACCTCGGGGGCGGCCTTCTTGATCGTGCGGGACACCTCGGCGAAGCAGGCGGCGTACGCCGCGGGACTGACCTCCTCCGCGCTCATCTCGTTCATCGCGGGGCCGAGATCGACGATCGGGGCCGCGGGCAGGGCCGCGAGCTTGGCGCCGAACTGGGTCCAGTGCGTCTCGTACTCGCCCATCGCGCACTGCGCCCACGTGGTGCCCGTCTCCGGCACGAGCGGCGTCGACAGGACGAGCCGTTCTGGCCCCGTGGGCAGCGGCACCGGGGTCGTGACTGCGGTGATCGACTCCCAGGACGCCCCGTCCACGGGCACGACGTAGACGTCGGCCGCGCGCCCGCGCTCCTCGGCGAGCGTGAGGTCGTCGGCCGAGTCGAGGTACAGGCCGCTCGGCCACTCCCGCTCGGCCGCGCGGCGCGGCAACACGGGACCGCGCGGGGCTGCCGTCGCGGGGCTACCGGCGGACGGGATGCGGTCGTACCGCCGCGACGGCAACGGTGCCGGTACCTGGGCCGGTGACTCGGCGGGCACGGGGCGGTGGGTGAACGGCGTACGCGTCGGCGGCGTCGCCGGCCGTTCGGGCTGGGCCGGGGGCGGTGTCGTCGCCAGGGCCGAGGGGGTCACGGCTGACGTCGGCACGGGTACCGGCGTGGCCGTCGCGGTCTGCGCGGACGAGGGCGCCTGAGGCGTCTCGACCTCCTCGGCCGGGGTCGGCGCGGCGGTTGCCCGCTCGGATGTCCGCTCGGCTGTCCGTGTGGTGCTCGCGCGGGTGGGAGTGCTTTCGGCAGGCCGCGCCGCAGCAGGCGTGGCAGCAGCCCGCGCGGGTGCCTCCGACGCGCGCGGGGCGGCCGTGCGCTCCGGCGCGGGGCTGAGGATCGCCTGAATCGTCGATGCGAGCGTGGGACGCGCTGTGGTCGTGGACCGGGCTCGCTCACGCGTGGTCTCGGTGTCCTCGACCTCCGGCGCCTCGTCGACGCGATCCGCGTCGTCACTGCGCTCGACAGTCGTGCGTGCCGGGCGCGGGCCGACGGCCACCGATGCGCTCATGCCGCCCGTCCACGAGATCGGCCGGTGGGTTTCC